>NZ_VIVR01000001.1:2724807-3027563 GCF_007828955.1 Kitasatospora atroaurantiaca
CCACCGGACGGAGCCGCCGTGCACTCCCCCAACGACACCATCGACGCGCTCGACGGAAAGTTGATCAGACTTCTCAGCGACGAACCCCGGATCGGGGTGCTGGAGTGCTCCCGCCGGCTGCAGGTCGCCCGGGGCACCGTCCAGGCCCGATTGGACCGCCTGCAGGCGAGGGGGGTGATCGGCGGCTTCGGGCCGCAGGTGGACCCAGCCGCGCTCGGCTACCCGGTGACGGCCTTCGCCACTCTGGAGATCTCGCAGGGCCAGGGGGTGGACGTGCGGGCCCACCTGGCGTCCGTGCCGGAGGTGCTGGAGCTGCACACCATCACCGGCCAGGGGGACATGCTGGTACGGATCGTGGCCCGCTCCAACGCCGACCTGCAGCGCGTGATCGACAGCGTGGTGGGCTTCGACGGCATCGTCCGGGCCTCCACCGCGATCGCGCTGGAGAATCCCGTTCCGTACCGGGTGCTGCCGCTGGTGGAGCAGGCCGCCAAGGAGTGAGCCCGGGGCCTGCCGTCAGCAGCTGGGGACGGTGCCGCCGCTGTTCAGCGCGGTCAGCGCGGCGACCGCGTCGGCGAGCGTGGTCACCGGGATCAGCCGCAGGCCGGCCGGCGTGTTCACCTTGGCGTCCGAGCACTCGGACTTGGGGAGGAGGAAGACCGTCGCACCGTCCCGGGCCGCCGCCTGGGTCTTCAGCGGCACACCGCCCACCGCGCCCACGTTGCCGTCGTCGTCGATGGTGCCGGTCCCCGCGACCACCTTGCCGCCGGTCAGGTCACCGCCCTTGCCGTCGCCGGCCAGCTTGTCGATGATGCCGAGCGCGATCAGCTGGCCCGCACTCGGGCCGCCGATGTCCCCCAGGTCGACCGTCACCTTGACCTGGCTCGGCGAGAGGTGCAGGTAGTTCAGCGCGGCGATGGTCGCACTGTCCTGGGACTCCGTCATCTGCTGCTGGGTCACCTGCTGAGCCTTGGTCGGGTCCTGCTGCGGGTAGACCGCCTCGGAGGGCAGCACGGCCTCGTCCTGGTTCACCCAGGCCTTCAGGGACGTCCAGAGGCTGAGCTCCTCGCCCGGGTTGGTCGCCGAGATGGTGACCATCCGCAGTTCCCCGATGGTCTGCCTGGTCGGCGCCCCGGTGATGGTGAGCACCTGCTTGCCCTCGTACACACCGAGCACGTTCGCCGTCGTCCCCGGCAGGGTGAGGGTGTACGGCAGCGGCACGAAGGCCGCCACCAGGAAGAGTGCACCGACCAGTAGGCCGCACAGCGCGAGCGCGCGGGTCCGGGGAGCGGTCAGGGCAGGGGGCAGCTTCACATCGGGCACACCGGCATCCAAACACACCCGGGCGCCCTCGGTCCCCTATCGCAGCGCGTCCGCGACCTCCGTCGCCGCCTCGACCACGCGCGGACCGACCCGCTCCGGCACCAGGCCGTTGAGCATCACCACGCCGACGCTGCCCTCGATCCCGCTGAGACCCAGCAGTGCTGCCGCCGCACCGCTGGCCCCGGACTGCTCCTCCGCGCGGGTGATCACGAACCCCTGCTCGGGGCGGCGCTGGCCCGGGAAGTTCCGTGCCTCCAGGATCGCCCGGCCGGCCGCGCTCTCGTCCAGCGGGTGCCGCAGCCCCGTCCGGTACGCGACGTGAAAGTCCGTCCAGCTCGGCTCGACCACGGCGACCGCGAGCGCCTCGGCGCCGTCGACCAGCGTCAGGTGGGCGGTCGCCCCGAGGTCCTCGGCCAGGCTGCGCAGCGCGGGCAGCGCGGCCTCGCGCAGCAGCGGGTGGACCCGGTGGGCGAGCCGGAGCACGCCGAGGCCGACCCTGGCCCGGCCGCCGATGTCGCGGCGGACCAGACCGTGCTGCTCCAGGGTGGCCAGCAGCCGGTAGACGACGGTGCGGTTGACCGCGAGCCGGGCCGCCAGCTCGGTGACGGTCAGCCCGCGCTCGGAGTCGGCGAGCAGTTTGAGGACCCGGACCCCTCGGTCCAGGGTTTGGGATGTTTCGGCAGTCACGACGCGCATTCCTTTCCGCGGCGGTCGCCGGCCTCGGCAGTGCGTGCCGGGGCCGGGACGGAGGTGTCGCGCGCAGCTGGGGTGTCCGCGCTGGAACGGTGCGTCGGCGCCATCGACGAGCACACAGCTCTGCGGTGCCCGTCTCGGGTCAGGGTGGTTGTTCGAGAGAGCGTGGGGAGAAGGTAGTGAACGAGAGGCTCACTGCGGAAGTAGTTGTCCAAAATTCGGTCAGGATCGACGCAATCCCGAGCCGCAAAACGGGGCAACAGGCCCATATTCCAGGGGGTTCATCGGACACCAGTTCGAATGAATTCCGGAGTTCGGACAGACCCGGGAGTGCCGGGGAGAGCTCAGAGGAGATTGCGGCCGACGGTCCAGAGCGCGGCAAGGGCGAGCACGACGGCCGATCCGCGCGGTCCGAGCCGCAGCCGCCGGCGTCGCCCCGCAAGCCCATGGCGCAGCCAGGTCGCGTACAGCCAGGCGACCAGCGGGAGGACGAGAAGGAGGGCGGCGTTGTCGTGCCATGCTGCGGCGAGGTCGCCGTGCAGCAGGTCGTACGCCATCCGGGTGCCGCCGCAGCCAGGGCACTGCAGACCGGTCAGCCGTCGCCAGGGGCAGAACGGGAGGGCCTGCCCGGGCAGGTGCGGATCGCGCGACCAGAGGTAGCCGGCCGCGCCGGCGCCTGCCACCAGAAGGGCCAGCGGCTGGACGCTCGGGTGCAGCCGCGCGGCGAGAGAAACGCCAGGACCCCCGGCCCGGGTGGCATCACCGGGACGGGGGTCGGAGCGCGTACCGCGCACCGGGCGCACGGGTCAGGCGCGGAGCTTGCGGCCCTGGGCGTCGGTGCGGTCGTCGCTGACCAGGAACAGGATGCCGTCGATCAGCGCCCAGAAGCCGAGGCCGCCGCAGGTCAGCAGCTGCGCGACACCGATGCCGACGTGGCCGGTGTAGAACCGGCCGATACCGAAGCCACCGAGGAAGATCTGGAGCAGGCCGGCGACGAGCTTCGACTTGTCGGACAGCTCGGGGTTGTTGACGGGGTACGACACGGTGAGTGCACTCCTTCTGACGGCATGTCGGATTTCGGGACGATGCCGTCTCAGATTTCGAGAGGGTGCCGGATTGCGCGCGCCGGAAGCATCCCCCCAGGCGGCGTGGCACGCGGAACACTAGCGGATCATCAGACCGCGCGTCTCCACAGTTTCTTTACGAACTCTCGAAGGTGCCGTTACTCTTCGATAACGCCGCGTCAGCAGCACCCCGGGCGGGGAGCCAAAGGGCGCGCCGGTGCCGGCAGTGCCGATCAGCGGCTCCGCCGCGGGGCCGAGCGACAAGCGACGCAGGAGCGCCGGAGCGAGAAGCGCCGGCACCGGGCCAGGAGCGCCCGGCGGCGAGCCGCCCTGAGAAAGGGGGGCGCCTACTTGGCCCACTCCTTCACCTTGGCGATCCGGGCCTTGAGCTGGTTGGCCGTCGCCTGGGCGGTCAGGGGGCCGCCGCACTGGCGGCGGAGCTCGTTGTGGATGGTGCCGTGGGGCTGGTTGGTGCGGTGGTGCCAGGCGGCGACCAGCGTGTTGAGCTCCTTGCGCAGCTCGCGCAGCTCCTGATGGGTCACCACCGGCCGCTGGTCGGCGGGCAGCTCCAGCAGGTCGGCCTCCTCGGCCGGCTTGGACTTGCTGCGCTGGATCTGCCGGTGCTGGCGCTTCTGCAGCAGCATCTGCACCTGGTCGGGCTCCAGCAGGCCGGGGATGCCGAGGTAGTCGTCCTCCTCCTCGCTGCCCGGGTGCGCCTGCATGCCGAATTCCATGGCGTTGTAGAGCACCCGGTCGAAGACCGCGTCCGAGCCCAGCGCCTCGTACGAGAGCTCCTCGCCGCCGGCGCCGTCCGGGCCGTCGTTGGCCCGCTCGGCCTCGGCGAGCAGGCGGTCCTCCTCGTCGAAGAGGCCCTCGCCCTCCTTCTTCGGCCGGTCCAGGACGTGGTCGCGCTGCAGCTCCATCTCGTTGGCGAAGCCGAGCAGCATCGGGACGGACGGCAGGAAGACGGAGGCCGTCTCACCGCGCTTGCGGGCCCGCACGAAGCGGCCGACGGCCTGCGCGAAGAAGAGCGGGGTGGAGATCGAGGTCGCGTACACGCCGACGGCGAGCCGGGGGACGTCGACGCCCTCGGAGACCATCCGCACCGCGACCATCCAGCGCGAGTCGCCCTCGGAGAAGTCGGAGATCCGCTTGGAGGCCTCGGCCTCGTCGGAGAGCACCACGGTCGCCTTGGTGCCGGTGATCTCGCGGATCATCTTCGCGTACGCGCGGGCCGCGTTCTGGTCGGTGGCGATCACCAGGCCGCCGGCGTCCGGGATGGCCTTGCGGACCTCGGTGAGCCGCTTGTCGGCAGCCCGCAGCACGTTGGGGATCCATTCGCCCTGCGGGGCCAGCGCGGTCCGCCAGGCCTGGGCGATCAGGTCCTTGGTCATCGGCTCGCCGAGCCGGGCCTCCAGCTCGTCGCCGGACTTGGTGCGCCAGCGCATGTTGCCGCTGTACGAGAGGAAGATGACCGGCCGCACGACGTGGTCGGCGAGCGCGTGCCCGTAGCCGTAGGTGTAGTCGGCCACCGACTTGCGGATGCCGTCGCTGCCCGCCTCGTACTGGACGAAGGGGATCGGGTTGGTGTCCGAGCGGAACGGCGTACCGGTCAGGGCGAGGCGGCGGGTGGCGGGCTCGAAGGCCTCGAAGCAGGCCTCGCCCCAGGACTTGGAGTCACCGGCGTGGTGGATCTCGTCCATGATGACCAGCGTCTTGCGGGCCTCGGTGCGGTTGCGGTGCAGCATCGGGTTGACGCCGACGCCCGCGTAGGTGACCACGATGCCGTGGTAGTCCTTGGACAGCGGACCCGAGGAGTATGCCGGGTCCAGCTTGATGCCTATGCGCGCGGCCGCCTCGGCCCACTGCTTCTTCAGGTGCTCGGTCGGGGCGACGACGGTGATCTGCTGCACCAGGTGGTTGTGCAGCAGGTACGAGGCCAGGGTGAGCGCGAAGGTGGTCTTTCCTGCGCCAGGGGTCGCGACCGCCAGGAAGTCGCGGGGCTGCTTCTCGATGTACCGGTCCAGCGCACCCTGCTGCCAGGCCCGGAGCTTGCCGGCGGTCCCCCAGGGGGCACGCCCGGGGAAGGCCGGGGACAGGTGGTGCGAGGGCGCTGCGGCGGCGCGTACGACGGTGTGCGCGTCGGCGTCCGAGAACAGCGGAGACATCGGGGAGGCGGCGGCAGTACTCACGGTCTCCGAGTGGGATCGTCGCAGGTCAGGGCCCCATCAGCGGCCCCACCCCACAGTCGGGCGGCGGTCGGACAACCCGCCTAGCCTACCGGTCGACACCCCACCCCGACGCCCGACACGGCCCTCCGGGGCCCACCCGGCGCGACCGGAGGTGATGTGATCCGGATCACACACTGGAAAGGGACGTAAGACTTCGCCCCCTTCCGACTCTCAAGGCTGCGAGAGCCCCACCGGGCGCAGCCCCCTCGGGAGGAAACCCGCATGTCCGCAGTCGTCGAGCAGGTCGTCCAGGCTCGCCTCATCCTGTCCACGCACCGCTCGGCCCTGCTGCGGGTGACCCTGCGCTATCGGGCCGGGGATCCGCTGGCGGTGCGGATGGCCTTCCCTGCCGAGTACTCCCTGGACGGCATCGACCTGCCGCAGCCGGACCCGGAGATCGAGTGGGTGTTCGCGCGTCAGCTGCTCGCCGCCGGGCTCGACCTGCCGGCCGGGCCGGGCGATGTGCACATCCGTCCGGCGCTCGGCGGCCGGACGATGGTGGAGCTGCGGGCGCCGGAGGGCGTCGCGCTGCTCCAGTTCGACACCCCTGAGCTGCGGCGCTTCCTGTGGCACAGCTACCTGGCCGTGCCGGAGGGCCAGGAGCTGCAACACCTGGACCCGGACCGCGCACTGGCCGAGCTGCTCGGCTGAGCGGCGGGGCCACGGTCAGGACGAGAGCTTCCGCATCAGCCGCACTCCCTGAGCGGGCGTCAGGTGCGGCAGGTACGCCTTGCCGATCGCGCGGGTGATGCTGGCCAGGGCGGCCGGGTCGGGGTAGACCATGTACATCGGGCGGTACTCCGGCTGGAACTTGGACTTGAAGGCGAGCAGCGAACGGAAGCCGTACACCGGCTCCAGCACCTTGCCCATCCAGTCCAGCATCCGCTGCAGCGCGGTGGGTGCCTCCCCCCGGTCGGCGCGGGCCAGCGGGGCACCGGAGAGGCTGAGGAAGCGTGCGCCCTCCTCCTTGAAGCCGAGGGCGGCGGAGGCGATCAGGAACTCCATCACACCCCGGAAGCCGTCGGAGCGTCGCCGCATGAAGTCGAGCGTCCAGCCGACCGGTGCGCCGTTCTCGTAGACCGGCATCCAGCTGGTGAGGCCGTGCACCGTGCGGTCGGCGTCGACGGCGACCAGCATCCGGACCGCCGGGTCCTCCAGCTCCTCCAGGCCGCCGAGGGTGAAGCCCATCTCGGGCAGGCCCTTGTCGGAGACCCACTCCTCGGAGATCGAGCGGATCTGGTCCTGGATGGTGATCGGCGCGTCGTGGTAGCTCCACCACTCGGCGGTGATGCCCTGCTTGCCGGCCTTGTTCAGCGAGGTGCGGATGTCCTGCCACTTCTTGCCCGTGAAGGCGAGGTCGGGCAGCGGCACCACGGTGTCCTCGGCGACCTGCAGCGAGCGCCAGCCGAGTTCCTCCGCCGCGCTCAGCGTGTCCGGGGTGACGCTGTAGAAGCAGGGCGTCCAGCCGCGCGCGTCGCAGTACCGGGCGAACCCGCCGACCGCCCGCTGCCGCGCCTCCGGTTCGCCGAAGGGATCGCCGGTGGTGAGCGCCACGGTGGCGATCACCCGGTACGGGACGGCCGCCTTGCCGTCCTCGTCGAACCAGTAGTGGTTTCCGTCCCAGGTGCTGATGAAGGAGAGCGTGGAGCCGCCGTACCGGGTGAGCAGCCCGCGGGCCCGGGCGGCGTCCTCGGCGTCCACGTGCACCACCGGACGCCGGAAGGCGAGCAGCAGCGCGGTCAGCGCGACGGCCCAGAAGACCACGCCGCAGTACATCTCCAGCGCCTGCGCCGTCCCGCCGACGGCGATCGGGTAGTCGGGCAGCAGGTCGTTGTAGGACGGCGGCAGCAGCTCGGAGGGCAGGCCCGCGAACAGCCGTCCCGGCGTGGCGTCCGGCTCGTACTGGCCCCGGACCAGCCAACCGACGCCGACGTACGCGCCGCAGGTGACCAGCAGCGCGCCGCCGACGACGGCCGCGAGGCGGCGGATGTCCCGGCTCGGCAACCGCTGTCCGAAGCGCTGACGGGTCACCAGCAGCAGGCCCAGCATCAGCACGGGCAGCAGCAGTGACTCGCCGATCAGCTCGAACAGGAGGGAGGTGCCGCCGCTCTGGGCGAAGTCGTTGTAGTTGAGGGCGAGCAGCCAGGCGAGCACGCCGATCCAGCTCAGCTCGGTGACGGCGGTGATCCACCAGGCCAGCCGCAGGCCGCGGCGCAGCCCTTCGGCGAGCACCAGCAGCAGGAAGGGGACGAGCGCGGCCATCAGCCGGCCCGGGGAGTCGAAGAACCGCTGGACGGAGTGGACCCGGGCGCAGGCCTGGACGGACTCCTCGCAGGCGGCGGTCACCTCCTCGGCGGAGGGCACGTGGGAGAAGTAGAGGTCGCCGAGCGTGTTGAACGGGCCGATCGCGTCCTGGTAGAGCGAGGCGACCAGCGGCCCGAGGGCGGTGGCGACCAGGCACAGGGCGACCAGGACCCTGGCCTCCGTGTGCGAGACCGCGTGCGGCCGGGCGGGCAGCCTGCGGTGCAGCAGCGCGCCGACGGCCAGGCCGGTCAGCACCCCGGCGACGCGCTGGACGCCCTGGAGGTGGCCGACGTACAGCATCATCACCAGCGGCACCAGCACCAGCAGCAGCCGCAGCCGGCGGCGCCAGAGCACGGTGAGCCGGTAGCTGAGCGCGGCGCCCAGCGCGAAGATGCCGACGGCCGGACCGACCGCGATCTGGTCCTGGATGTCCAGCGTCCAGCCCAGGTCGGCGGCGATGCCGAGCCGGACGGCCGCCGTGCCGAGCAGGGTGCCGACCACCTGCCCGACCACCACCAGAGCGGCGCTGAGCGGGCTGCCGAAGCGCTGCTCGGCAGCGGGCCCGATCACCACCAGGACGAGGCTGGTGACCACGTACGCGCCGACCCCGGAGCACCACAGCAGCGAGGTGAGCGGCGTCCACCAGTGGGAGGCCTCCAGGCTGGGCAGGCCGACGCCGACCTGCTCCAGCAGGTCCTGCGGCGGCCCGTCGCCGATGCTGCCGGTGGCTCCGCCGACGATCCACAGCGCGGCGAGCAGCGTGAGGGTGAGCGGCGCCGTCCGCAGCTGGGCGGCGAGCGGGCCCAGGACGCGCAGCCAGCGGTGCCAGCCGCGTTCGGGACGCGGCGTGACCGGGCCGGCCTCGGTCGTCGGGGTGGTCTCGGTCATCTGATCAGTCCTGTCTGCTGAGCCAGCCAGGGGATGTTGTCGGCCAGGCCCGCGCGGAAGGTGTTCCAGTCGTGGCCGCCGGGGACGGTACCGAACTTGGCCTTCATGCCGGCCTTGACGGCCGCCGCGTACACCTTCTGCTGCTGCGGCCCGTACTCCCCGTCACTCGCGCCGACCACGAAGGACGCCGCGGTGTCGGGGAACTTCTGGCGGGCCATCACATGCAGCGGGTCGACGGCGTCGAAGGCCGCCTCGTCGCCGCCGAAGGCGGTGTCGACGGTCTTGCCGTGGCTGCCGAGGGTGGGTTCGTCCTGGCCCGAGATGTCCAGGAAGGAGCCGTAGACCTGCGGGGCGTTCACGGCGAGCTGCAGTGCGCAGGTGCCGCCGAGCGAGAGGCCGCCGATCGACCAGGCGGTCCGGCCGGTGCCGGTCTGCAGGCGGTCGTGGACCCAGTCGGGGACGTCCTGGGCCAGGTAGGTCTGCGCCTTGGCGATCCTGGAGTCCATGCAGAGGGTGTTGCTCCAGGTCGAGCCGGTCTGGTCGACGACCACCACGACCGGGGCCAGGCCCTCGTGGGACGCGGCGAAGCCGTCCATCTGCTCCTGCAGCCCGCCGGAGTTGACCCAGTCGGCCGGCCCGCCCGGCTGACCGGCCATCAGCACCAGGACCGGCAGCAGCGGGCGCGGGCTGGCCTGGTAGGCGGGCGGCAGGTAGACGTACGCGTCCCGGGCCTTGAAACCGGACTTGGTACCGGGGATCGGCGTGGTGGAGATGGTGCCCTTGGCGGGCAGCCCCGCGGGTTTGTGCCAGACCTCGGAGAGGGTCCTGCCGGGCGGCGCGGCCAGGGTGTGCGGGTCCTTGCCGATGGTCAGCGCCTCGGTCCTGCCGATCCACGGCGCGAGCAGCACCCGTGGTGTCGGGTACTGGTCGAAGTGCCGGTTGACCTGGGAGGCCGACATCACCAGCACCACCGCGGCGCCGACGGCGGCGGCGGCCCGGCCGCGCCAGGGCAGCGGAGGCATCCGGAAGCCGGCCAGGCAGACGCCGAGGATGCCGATGCCGATCCAGAAGGTGACCCTGTGCGGCAGCCCGTCCGGGAAGGGCTGCCACCAGTCGTCCACGGTGATCTGCAGCAGCACGGTGAGCCCGACGGCCGGCACCACGGCGCACGGCAGGCGGCGGCTCCACCAGTGCCTGCTGCGGGAGACCGCCAGCGCCAGCAGGGCGGCGAAGCCGATCACCAGGACGCCGTACGGGATCACCCCGTGGGTCAGCGACCAGTCGAGCGGGTTCCATGCCGCTATCGGCCGGCTCATCGTGCTCCTTCGCGTCGTGTCCGGTGCCCGCCGGGTGCGGGCCCGCCTGCTGCAGCCCGTCAGCTGCAGGTCCGTCAGCTGCCGGGCAGGCTGCGCACCAGGTGCGCGTACACCACGACGTTCCCGTCGTAGCCGTTCTGCTTGGTGAATCCGCCGCCGCAGGTGATCAGCCGCAGCTGGGACCCGGGCGCCGGTCCGTAGACCTTCCTGTCCGGGAAGTCCTTCTTGGGGTAGACCTCCACCGCGTCCACCGCGAAGAACGCGGAGCCCCGGTCCGCGCCGGCGACCTCCAGCTGGTCGCCCTTGCGCAGGCTGCCGAGACGGTAGAAGACGGCGGGTCCGTCCAGGGTGTCGACGTGTCCGGCCAGGATCGCGGTTCCCCGCTGGCCCGGGGTGATCCCGTCGCGGTACCAGCCGGCCAGGTTCCCGTCGGTGTCCGAGGGCGCCTCCAGCCGCCCGGCACGGTCCAGCCCGAGACCGGAGACCGGGGCGTCCACCTGGATCGCCGGGATCCTGATCCGGGTCGGCAGGGCCCGGGCCCGCGGCGGGACGAGCTCCGCCTGCGCGGCGGAGCCGTCGAAGGCCTGGTCCGAGGTGGGCGCCGGGGGGAGCCGGAGGCTGCCGCCGTGCTGCACCATCCAGGCGCCGAGCACCAGGGCGGCGCCGACCGCCAAGGTCCCCGGCCAGGGGCTCCTGCCGTCCTGTCCGCCCACCCGTACTCCCCTCTTCCCGGCCGTCACGATGATCTCCACCAAAGTCAATCGCCGGGCCCGGTCGCGGACATCCGCAGATGATCGGGCCCCGACGCCGCCGATCGGCCGAGCCCCGGGAGATGAGCGCAGGTCAGCGGCCCGACGAGCTGTCCGGAGCGGCCCCCCGGCCGTCCTGGACCGAACGAGTGACCGACCTCCCCCGGCGGAGCGACCGCACACTGGGCAGCCGGGGCCGGGTCAGGAAGCCCTCCGCCATGGCGTTGGCCACCGCGACGGCCGGCAGCTCGGAGGACTTCTCGTACATCAGGAAGCGCGGCTCCCAGCTCGGCTGGTACTTGGCGTTGGCCCGGTAGAGCGACTCCAGCTGCCACCAGCGGGAGAGGAAGCGCAGCACCGCCCGAAGCAGCCGCAGCACCGGGCCGGCCCCGATCCGGGCGCCGTGCTCGAAGACGTAACGGAACATCGCGAAGTTCAGCGAGACCCGGGTGATGGGCAGCTCGCCGGCCTTGGCCCGCAGCAGCAGCTCGGAGACCATGAACTCCACCAGGCCGTTGTCCGACTCCCGGTCACGCCGCATCAGGTCCAGCGAGAGCCCGTGCGCGCCCCACGGGACGAAGCTGAGCAGGGCGCAGGTCCGGTCGTTCTCGTCGCGGCACTCGATCATCAGGCAGTCACCGTCCTCCGGGTCCCCGAGCCGCCCGAGCGCCATCGAGAAGCCCCGCTCGGTACGGCCGTGCCGCCAGGCGTCCGCGAGCAGGACCAGCTCGGCCAGCTCCGCCTCCGGGATCTCCCGGTGCCGGCGCAGCACGGCGCGGTACCCGGCCTTGCGGACCCGGTTGTACGTCTGACGGAGCGTCCGCATCGAGCGGCCCTCCAGGCTGAAGTCCTCCGTCTCGACCACGGCCTCGTCGCCGAACTCGAGCGCCTTCAGCCCGGCCCGCCGGTACACCGTGCCGGCCTGCTCGCCGGCCCCGGTGACGGCCTGGATCCAGGCGTGGTTGCGGGCGTCCTCGCGCCAGGTCTCGATCGCCTGCGGCCAGGCCTCCGGGTCGCCGAGCGGGTCGCCGGAGGCCAGCGCGACGCCGTTGACCACCCGGTAGAGCACGGCGGCCTTGCCGGAGGGAGACCAGCAGACCGACTTGTCGCGGCGCAGCGCGAAGTAGCCGAGCGAGTCCCGGGCGCCGTGCCGGTCCAGCAGGGCGCGCAGCCGCTGCTCGTCCTCGGGCACCAGGTGCACCCGGCCGCGCGGGGAGCGGAAGAAGACCCGGACGGTGAAGAGGAGGAGCGCCGCGCCGAGGATGTTGAGCGCCACGTCGACCCAGCCGGGCACGTCCAGGTCGGTGAACTCGACGATCCCGGAGAGGGTGACCAGGCGGAGCAGGACGTAGATCGCGCTGTCCCCCCAGTCGGGCGGGGTGCCCTCGTCGGTGAGACGGACCAGGGCCGCGCCCAGGAAGACCACCACGGCCCCGCCGACCACCAGGACGCCGAGCCCGAGCACGATGTTGCCGCGCTCCCCCTTGACGTGGAAGGCGGGCCGGCCGAGCAGCAGGGCGGCGAGCAGCGCGACGGTCAGGGTGGCGGAGACCCAGTTGAAGGGGTGTTCGCGGTCCTCGGGCAGGACGGCCAGGGCGAAGGTGAAGACGGCCGCGTAGAGCGCGACGACGGTGGTCGCGACGATCCAGGCGGCCCGCTTGCGGCGGCGGAGCATCACGGCGAGCAGCCCGGCGAAGAGCGCGGGGGTGAAGCCCGCGGTCAGCAGGACGGGGGTGAAGAACTCGCCGCTGTTGGCCCGCTGGACCTGGTGGCGGAAGGGGGCGATCAGGCCGGCGACCAGGTTGAGCACGGTGGCGATCCGCAGGTACCACTGGGCGAAGAGGGCGCAGCGCGCCCGCCAGGCGGGCAGCGGCGGGGGCACGTACGGTTCGGGCGCCGCGGGCTGCACGGGCACCGCGGGCACGGCGGGCACGGCGGGCGCCGTCGGCTTCGGCACCACGTCCGGGGCGCCGGCCAGCACGTTGTAGGCCGAGGACTTGGCCGCGACCAGCCGCTGGTGGATCCGGGCGTCCCGGCGCTCCGCCCTGGCCAGCCGCTTGGGCCGGGAGCGGTACCGCCAGCGGGCCCACGGGCTCTGCGGCCGGGCGAGGCGGATCGCCCCGACCGCCGCCAGCGGCCACAGCATCACGCCGAGCAGGCCGGTCCAGATCTTTCCCTTGAGCAGGCTGATCACGACCAGGAGCAGCAGCAGCCCCGCGCCGACCAGCTGACCGGGTGACAGCCCGCCGTCGAACCCGCCCAGCGGCAGCACCCCGACCAGCAGCAGCCCGATGATCGCCACCGCGAGGATCACCGCGTCCACGGACTTGCGGCCCTGCTCGCTCCAGTAGACGTCCTCCAGGTGCAGCACCAGGGCGAACTCGTCCAGTACCAGACCACAGCCGATGCCGAAGCCTGCCGCGAACACCTCGCGCGGCACCCCGCCCTCACCCCGTACGGTGAACGCCCCCACCCCGCAGATGACCATCAGGGCCTGGCCGAACACCACGTGGTGGATGTGCAGCCCGCCCGGGGTGACGTTGCCGGGCCACCATCTGGTGCCGCGTCGGATCATACGGACGCTGAAGCGGATGAAGAGGAACGAGGCGATCAACCCGACCAGCAGCAGGAACAGCGGCTGGCGGCCGGCATCGACGATCCGGGTCCGGTACGCGTCGATCACCGACTGCCACATGGCTGGGCGTACCTCCGGGCGGGCCTCCGGGCGGACGGGGGTCTCGACTCCCCTGAGCTCTCCTCATCTGACGGCCGCTCATGCCTTGCCGCCACCCGGCGGCTCGGCGAATACTCCGAACGAGCGAGCGCCGTCACCCTGCCTCCCGGATCACCCTCTTCCCACGCCCCGCCTTACGCGTCTCACGGGAGTTCCCGTGCCATGCTGTGGCCCGATCAGCCCCAACGATGGACTTATCGGACTTTTTCACGACCCTTCACCGCAGCACCTCAGAACCCGCTCAGCCCAGCTCCGCGCAACTCAGAACCTCTGCACGGCCATCCAGGAACGGACGTGACCATGGACGCACTCTCCCGCAGGACACTGCTGGCCGCCGGGGCCGCCACCGCCGCCACCCTGGCGGCCGGCTGCGCGAGCACCAACGGCAGCGACGGCGAGCAGGCCGCGCCGCCCGCCTCGGCCTCGGGAGCACGCCCCACCGGCACGAGCGCCGCGCCCAAGCCGCCCGCCACGCTGATCGGCGACGGCTCGACCTCCGACACCGGCCCGCAGCCCAACCAGCCGAAGCCCGAGCCGCTGGGTCTCGGGGAGCGGCCGCCGCAGTTCGTGGTCTTCTCCTGGGACGGCGCGGGCGAGCTGGACAACAAGCTGTTCACCCGGTTCCGGAAGCTCGCCAAGGACCACAACGCCTCGATGACGTTCTTCCTCAGCGGCATCTACACCCTGCCCGAGTCCAAGAAGAGCCTCTACCACCCGCCGCAGCACAGCGTCGGCGCCAGCGACATCGGCTACCTGAGCGACCCGCACATCCACGAGACCGTCCAGCAGATCGGCTCGGCCTGGCTGGAGGGGCACGAGATCGGCACCCACTTCAACGGGCACTTCTGCGGTGCCAACGGCGGCGGCAGGTGGTCGCCGGACGAGTGGGACAGCGAGATCGAGCAGGCGATGTCCTTCGTCATGAACTGGAAGACCAACACCGGCTTCACCGACCTGCCCGCCCTGCCGTTCGACTACCGCAAGGAGCTGATCGGCGGCCGCACCCCCTGCCTGGAGGGCCAGCGCGGGCTGCTGCCGACGGCGGCCAAGCGCGGCTGGAAGTACGACAGCAGCGGGCCCGGCGGCCTGCAGGTGTGGCCGCAGAAGTTCCAGGGCGGCGCCCTGTGGGACTTCCCACTGCAGTCCA
This sequence comes from Kitasatospora atroaurantiaca, assembly GCF_007828955.1. Taxonomy (NCBI): domain Bacteria; kingdom Bacillati; phylum Actinomycetota; class Actinomycetes; order Kitasatosporales; family Streptomycetaceae; genus Kitasatospora; species Kitasatospora atroaurantiaca. Next base: position 2,739,257 of record NZ_VIVR01000001.1, read on the forward strand.
TCCCCTTCCCCGGGCACAGCTTCCAGGTGCTGTCGATGGACTACAACATCATGTACAACCAGTCCGGCAACAACACCAAGGGCGACCCCGGCCAGCACGCCGCCTGGCAGAACCAGGCCCGGGACGCCTACCTGGCCGGCTTCGACCGGGCGTACAAGGGCAACCGGGCGCCGCTGTATATCGGCAACCACTTCGAGCAGTGGAACGGCGGCATCTACATGAACGCCGTCGAGGACGTGATCAAGGCGATCGCCGACCGGCCCGAGGTGCGGCTGGTGTCCTTCCGTCAGCTGGTGCAGTGGCTGGAGGTGCAGGACCCGGCGGTGCTGCGCAAGCTGCAGTCGCTGAACCCGGGCGAGTCACCGGCCGGCGGGTGGGAGGCTTTCATGGGCGCGCCCTCCGCGCCTGCTTCGGCCTCAGCCTCAGCTTCGGTCTCAGCTACGGCCTCGGTCTCAGCTTCGGCCTCGCGTGCGGCCTGAGACCAGCGCACCGAACAGGGCCACCCCCGCCATCACCAGGAAGATCACCGCGAACGCGGCGGCCGGCACCGGCGAGTCCTGGGCGGCCGCCGCCGAGCCGCCGCCCAGACCCGCGAACAGCACCCCGGCCAGGCCGATCAGCAGGACGTTGCCCAGCGCGTCGCTCATCTGCAACGAGGCCGAGTTGGCCCCGGCCTCCTCGGGCGCGGACAGCTTCATCATCAGCACGCTGATGCTCGCCACCGCCAGGCCCATGCCGACCCCGCCCACCGCCCAGGCGGCCGCCGCCACCCAGGCCGGCACGGCGGGGATCAGCACCAGCGCCGCACCCGCGATCGCGATCGCGGTCAGCACGAAGCCCAGGCGTATCAGCGCCTCCCGGTGCCGCTCCGCCGCCGGCCTGCCCTGCAGCCAGGACCCCAGCGCCCAGGAGAGCCCGCCACTGGTCAGCGTCAGCCCGGCCAGGGTCGGCGAGAGATCCCGCTGAGTGACCATCATCAGCGGGACGAACGCCTCGGCCGCGAAGAACGCGCCCGCGGCCACCCCGCGCAGCAGGATCACCGTCGGCAGCCCGCGTCCGGCCCGCAGCGTGCCCGTCGGCAGCAGCCGTACGACGGCGGGCAGCAGCAGCGCGGCACCGAGAACGGCCGGGACCAGCCCGAGCAGGTCGAGCCGCTGGCCCGCGTACTGCAGCAGGCCCGCGCCCAGGGCGGCCATCGCCGCGAGCACGGTACGGCGCCGGTCGAACTCCGCGCCCAGCGCCTTCGGCTGAGCCCGCTCGGCGCGGCTCAGTGCCGGCCCCATCACCATCAGCGGCAGCAGTACCAGGACCGGCACGGCGAGGAAGACCCAGCGCCAGCCCAGGTGCTGGGTCACCGCGCCGGACACCACCGGGCCGACGAGCGAGGGCAGCACCCAGGCCGCTGAGAACGCCGCGAACACCGACGGCCGCAAGCGTTCGGGAAAGGCCCGTCCCACCACGACGTACAGCGCCACGATCACCAGCCCACCGCCCAGCCCCTGGATCGCCCGGCCCGCGACGAACAGCCACATGTCGACGGCCGTCCCGGCCACCACCAGGCCGGCGGCGAACACCCCGATGCCGGTGAACAGCGGCGCCATCGGCCCTCGCCGGTCGCACCACTGGCCGGAGACCACGAGGGCGAAGAGGGTGGTGGTGAAGTAACCGGAGAAGGCGAACGCGTACAGTCCGAGGCCGTCCAGCTGCCGGGCCGCCACCGGCATCGCGGTGTTCACGGCCGTCGCCTCGAAGGCCAGCAGCAGCACCACCGAGACGATCCCCAGGGTCAGCGCCCGGTACGGGCCGCTGAGCACTCCGCCGGTGTCCGCACCGGTCTCGTCGGTGTCGGGGCGCAGCGAGGCGGGAGAGGCTGTGGTCATGGCACTCATGGTAAGTCCCTACCGAGCGCTTGACTCCTGACCTGCAGCCCCGCGCGCCTCCTCCGTCGGTCCTAGGACCTCCGGCCCCCTGGGTGGCATCAGTGCAGCACCTTGAGTCCGACGACCCCACCGAGGATCAGCACCAGACAGGTGACCCGGGCCACCGTCACACCGTCGCCCAGCATCGCCATGCCGTACAGGACCGTGCCGATCGCGCCGATGCCGACCCACACCGCATAGCCCGTGCCGAGCGGGATGCTGCGCATCGCGTACGCCAGGCCGCCCATGCTGAGCACGAGGGTGACGGCGAAGACCAGGCTGGGGACCAGCCGGGAGAAGCCCTTGGAAGACTCCAGGGCAACCGCCCACACCGTCTCCAGGACACCGGCGATGATCAGGACGACCCAGGCCATGACGAGTTACCTCCGCAGTAGGGGCGGCAGGGTTGCCGCTTCTTACTGCGCCGTCTTGTCATACCGGGTACGACGCGCTCGTCCGGGGCGATCACTCACCTGGCTTCGACCGTAGCACGCAGCCGTGGGCCGACCGGCGACACACAGAATTCATAATCGGATATTGACGCACCCCACCCCGTTCCCCATAAGATGAATTCACCAAGCACGGTGCCCCACCCGATCAGGGGCCCACGACGACAGGAGCAGGCTATGAACAGGAAGACGGTGGCCATCTCAGCGCCCCGCACCTGTGCCACTCCCGACCGTTGTCGCACCTGCCGCTGCTCCTGCTGCGCCTGAGCACACCCCCTTCCGACGCGGGCTCCTGACCATGCGTCACCCCACGGCCGTGTGCCCGAGTGGCTTAGGGAACCGCCTGCAAAGCGGTTTACACGGGTTCGATTCCCGTCATGGCCTCCACGCTCCACCCCGAATTGCCGGTCGGCGAATTAATCGCCGCCCGGCAATTCGGGGTGCAATTCTCGAGAATTCTCCTGCGCTACGACAGAGGCGCACGATACAAATCGCACGGCCCTCATCTGGATGACCGTGAACACCGGCCGGGCGCCACCACCCATGCCGGGCCTACTGTCCGGTTCATGGCCGCTACCCACACCGCGTGGAAGATCCCGGACGACCACCGCACCGATCCCGCGTACATCGAGGCTGCCGCGGCCGCCGCGCTCGGCCAGGCCGTCCATGACCGCCGCAACGCCCTTGGGCTCACCGGACAGGAGCTCGCCGACCGGGCCCGGCTGACGGTTGACGAGGTGGAACAGATCGAAGGCGGCGGCACTGCACCCACGCTCGCCCTGCTGCGCAGCCTGGCATCGGCACTCGACGCCCAGCTCGACGCATCCATCTACGCCGAGCAGGCCAGGCTGATGTTCGTCGCACACGCCATCTGACCAGGCCTCAGCTGCCCGGACACTCAGGTACCAGGTGCCATGGCGATCCAATGGCCACGGCCCGGCCGCGTCGGTTGAAGGACGCGGCCGGGCCGGGTTACTGCGCTGGGCTTGCGGTTACTCGATCACCGGGGGGTTGGCGGAGCCTCCGGTACGCCAGGTGTCCTCGTCCTCGACGAGGTAGTCCGGGCGGTTGCCGTTCTTGCCCTTCTTCTTGTTGCCGGCTGCGCCGCCCATGCCGTGGGCACCGCCTGCGCCGGGAGCGCCGTTCTGGCCGCGGCCCTTGCCGAGGCCGGAGCCGCCCTCGGTGAAGGCCCGGCCGCTGGCGCCACCCGCACGCGCGCCGCCGACCGTACCGCCGCCGCGCCGGACCAGGCCGCTGCCGCCCTTGCCGCCGGCACCCTTGCCGCCGCCGGCGCCACCGCTCGGGGCATGCATTCCGCCCATACCGGGCGCGCCGCCACGGCCCTGGCCGGCTGCGCCGGTGCCGGCAGCACCGCTGCCCGCGCCTCGGCCGCCGGCACCCGCGCCACCTCCGGAGGTGGAACCGGCGCCACCCGGCCGGCTGGTGGAGCCGGTCGAACCGCCCCTGCCGCCGCCAAGGCCACCGAGGCCACCACCGAGACCGCCCGGGAATCCACCACCACCGAGGCCGCCGCCACCGCCGCCACCACCGATGCCGGGGCCGCCAAGACCGCCACCGCCGCCACCGAGGCCGGGGCCACCGCCGGGAACCTGGCCGGTGCCGGGCGGATTGATGACCGGGGAGGGCGGCAGGGAGTCGATGCCGGTGCGGGGGTCGGGCAGGGGAACCGGATGGGTGTTGATGGGCGGCTGGCCGGTCGGCGGGGTCGGGATGGACGGGTGCCCCGGGCCGGTGGGGGTGCGCGGGTCGATGTGACCCGGCTGGTTCGAGGGCGGCGTGTTCGGGCTCTCGGGGTAGTGCGGCTGCGGGGTGGGCTGCGGGGTGATCTGCTGCGGCGTGGGGTTCTCGGGCTTGGGCGGGTAGCCCGCTCCGCCGTCAATCCCGCCCCCCTCCGGGGGGGTCATATAGGTGGCGGCCTGGGAGTACTGCGGCGCCAGGTGCTCCATGATCCCGATCGCGTACTGATGCGAGATCTCGGTCGCCGACAGCTCGTCCCGGTTCTTGTTGACCGCTGCGAAGCGGTCCATGCCGCTCGCCAGGTCCGCCTTGAACTGCGCGTCGGAGCGGTCACCGAGATCGGAGACCCATTTCGCGCCACTCTCGAACGAACTGGGCACCCTGACCTTGGCCATGGTGTCCTTGGTCTGCTGCAGGGCATCTCCCGCGAACTTCATCGCGGTGGAGGTGTTCGCCGCATGATCAGCCGTGTTGGCGATGCTGGTCTGAATCTGCCCGGCGCGCGTGGTGAAGCCCTGCGCCGCAGTTCCCTCCCAGTGCTCGGAAGCGTGCTGCACCGCCTTCTGGAGCTCCTCGGCGGCACTCCGAAGCTCGGCTTCCACGCTCTTCCAGTGGTCGCTGACCTCGTGGAGCCGGCCAGGGTTCGAGTGCTCGACCATCCGCTTGAGCGGGATCAGGTTCTCGTGTTCGAAGTTCGACTTGGCAGTCATGTCACCTACCGCCGCTCTGCTGGGTGTTCATGCGGGCAGCCTGGTCCGCGTCGCTGCCCCGGTACCCGTCGTTGTTCGCCTGCGCCTTGTCACCGAAGTCGTTGATCAGGGCGTCCAGATCCGAGATCTGCTTGGCCAGGAACCGCTGCATGTTGTCGTGCGCCGCGTGCAGCGCCTCCGCCTCGGCGAAATTTCCACCGAAGTCCGCGCGCGGGACGACGGTGTTGTACTTGGACTTGTTCGCGGTCTGGCCGAGGTTCTGCTGGAGGGCACGCAGTCGTTTGACGACCGCCTCCAACTCGTCGGTGTTGACCCGAAATCCGTCGGACATACGGCTCTCTCCCCCTGGAGTGTCGATGCTTCCCCGTCTGGCACTGGCTCCGGCGGGTCGTGAATGCGCCCGGGTGAGCGGGCGGCTGGATAGCTAGGGTGTTCGATCGTATCGCTTACACGGAGGGTGCTGACACACCCTCAGCGCTGCTGGTTCCCGTCCTGGCTGTACGGGTTCTGGTAGGGCTGCTGGGGCGGGTAGCCGGGCGGCGGCGCCTGGGTGCCGTACGGCGGCTGCGGCTGGTTCGGGTACGGCGGCTGGGCCTGCGGCCAGGCCCCCGGCGGAGTCCCGTACGGAGCCGGTCCGGGCTGCCCGGCTGCCGGGGCCCGACGGCGGCGGCTGACCACGACGATCACGGCAACCAGTGCGGCGAGGATTACCAGACCGAAACCCAGCGCGTAGAACACGGTCGCGATGGTCCCGTCGGAGTCGTCGACCGCCAGAGGCGGTACGGCGGCAGGATCCGTGGCGTCAGGCCCCGTGGTGCTGGGAGAAGTTGCACCCGGCGACTGCGTGTCACCCGAGCTGGATCCGGCAGGCTTGCCAAGCGGCCCTTGGGCGGATCCGGCCGGAATGTTCTGAGTGAGGGCCTCGTACGGCCGGATGATTCCGTAACCATAGTGCTCGTCCGGCAGCTTGGCGCCCTTGAGCGCGGAAGGGACGAGCGCCGACTTGATCAGGCGGTTCGCGACCTGACCTGCCGTCAGCTTCGGATACTTGGCGCGGATCAGCGCAGCAGCCCCGGAGACGTAGGCCGTCGCATCGGAAGTACCGGTCGAGATGCAGTACTGTCGCCCGTCGCAACTGCCGGCGCTCACGATGTCGACGGCCGGGGCCGAGAGCAGGACCTCCGGACCGAAATTGGAGCCCTTCCAGACGGTGTTGGCCTTGTCGACCCCACCGACGGCCAGCACGCCCGACTCCTTCGCCGGGGAGGCGACTGCCGACCCGTCGTTCCCTGAACCTGCCACGATCAGCACGTCATGCTGGGCAGCAAAGGCAATGGCTTCGGTCAACTCGTTGCCGCCGATAAGGCCGGCCAGCGAGATGTTGATGACCTTGGCGTTGTGTTCCACCGCCCAGCGAATTCCCTGGGGGACTGCATCGCTGCCGCTGTCGGTCCCCTTGTAGATGGGGAGAATCTTCGCGCCCGGCGCCAGACCGACCACGCCGGCTCCGTCACCGTGGCCGTGCGCGGCGATCAGGGCGGCCATCTTGGTGCCGTGCGGATCAGTCGGGCGCGTATTGAGCCCCTTGCCGCTCGGGTCGGACCCCGGCAGTACATTGCCCGCCAGGTCAGGGTGACTGGCATCCACACCACTGTCGATGACCGCGACGATCACGCCGTCGCCCTTGCTCACCGACCACACCTTGTCCAGGTTGAACACCTGGTTGGGCCACTGCCCGTCACGGACCTGGTCCGCCGAGGCGCCCGTGGCGGAGGTCAGCAGCAGGCCGCCGGCCAGCATCGTGGCGCTGAGCGCGCGCAAGGTCTTGGTCAGCGTCATCCCTACCCCGTTACCCCGTCAGTCGGATACTGCGGACCACGTGTTACCGCCCGCCCGTGAGGGCAGTGGACACGGGTCCGTTCGATCGTATCGCCCGACAAGCTGACATGGGCAGGCCCCCACGCCCCTGCACGGCTTCTCCACCACGCATTTGAGGCTCTGTTGAGGATCCGCCGGGCAAGCAGCCGCCTCAGCCGACGATCGCGTCCTCGGCGAGGATCGGCAGACGCCCGACCGGCAGGCCCGTCGCCGCGCGGACGGCCGCGGCCACGGCCGCCGGAGCCACCACCGCCGGGACGGCGCTGACGGCCTTGGCGCCGAAGGTGGCGACCACGTCGCGCTCCTCCAGCAGGGCGGCGATCCGCACGTCGCAGGTGTCCAGGGCGGTCGGCAGGCGGTAGCCGGTCAGGGAGGGGTTGGCGAGCCGGCCGCCCTCCGTACGGAGGTCCTCCAGCAGGGCCAGGCCGATGCCCTGGGCGACGCCGGCCTCGATCCGGTCCTCGATCTGGCGCGGGTTGAGTGCCCGGCCGACGTCCTGGGCCACCGTCACATCGACGACCCGGACAGCGCCGAGCTCGATGTCCACGTCGACCACCGCCCGCATCGCGCAGAACGCGATGGAGACGAAGGCGTCCCCCTGCCCGGCCTCGTCCAGCGGCTCGGTCGGGTGCGGGCGGCACTGGGCGGTGGCCCAGAGCTCCTTGCCCTCCAGGGCCTCGCTGACCGGCATGCCGAGCACGCCGTCGTACGAGGTGATCTTGCCGTCGGCGATCGAGAGCAGCTCGACCGACATGCCGAAGTTGGCGGCGATCGGCTGGAGCAGCTGGTGACGCACCATCAGCGCCGCCCGCTCGACCGCTCCGCCGGACACCCAGGTGTGCCGGCCCCTGGCGGAGGGGCCGGCGATGGACTGGTCGCTGTCGACCGGCGCGATGTAGACCTCGGTGACCCCGAGCACGGACTGGACGATCTGCCGGGCCAGGGTCGCGAAGCCCTGGCCGGAGTCGACGGCGGCGCAGATCACGGTGGCGTGGTCGCCGCTGACCCGGACGGTCGCGGTCGAGACCTCGTCCTCGCCCTCGGCGCCCAGCATGTGCACCATGCCGACCGCGTAGCCGATCCCGCGCCGCACGGCGGAGGGGTCGCCGGCACCTCCCGGGCCGCCCGGGAGCAGCCAGTCGCCCTCGGGGTCGTCCACCGGGAGAACGGGCAGCGGCGACTCGGCGACCGCGTCGAGCAGTGCGGCGACCGGGGCGGGGCAGGTGACGGCCTGTCCGGTGGGCATCGGATCGCCGGTCGCCATGGCGTTGCGCCGGCGGATCTCCAGCGGGTCGATCCCGAGCCGGGCGGCCAGCTGGTCGAGCTGGGACTCGTACGCGAAGCAGGTCTGCAGGGCGCCCTCGCCGCGCATCCGCCCGGCGGGCGGGTTGTTGGTGCGCACGGCCCAGGCGTCCACGAAGACGTTGGGGCAGACGTACGGGCCGACCGAGAAGGCGGTGGCGGCGGCCAGCGCCTCCGAGGAGACGTCGGCGTACGCGCCGCCGTCCAGCAGGATCTGCGCCTCGACCTTGACCAGCCTGCCCTCGGCGTCCGCGTGGTGGCGGTAGCGCAGCAGGGCGGGGTGGCGCGAGGTGTGGGTGTGGAAGGACTCCTCGCGGGTGAGGGTCATCTTCACGGGGCGCCCGGTGCGCAGGGCGAGCAGGGCGAGGGTGACCTGGAAGGAGAGGTCCTCGCGGTCGGCGGTGGCGCCGGGGACGCCGGTGACGACCAGGCGGACGCGGTCCGGCTCCAGGCCGAGGCAGGCGGCGGTGCGGTCGCGGTCGCCGTGCGGGTCGGTGGAGGAGAGGTGCAGCTCGACGCCGCCGTCGGGGCGGGGGACGGCGAGGCCGGCCTCGGCACCGATCGGGGCCGGGTCCTGACGGCCGACCTGGTAGAGGCCCTCGACGATGACCTCGCCGACCGCCTCCGCGTCGCCGCTGCGCAGCGGCAGGTGGCGGAAGAGGTTGCCGTCGGGGTGCAGCGGCGGGACGTTGAAGGACTGCTCGGGGTCGGTGACCGGCTCCAGCAGCTCGTACTCGACCACGATGGCGGCGGCGGCGAGCCGCGCGGTGTCGGGGTGGTCGGCGGCGACGGCGGCGACCGGCTCGCCGTGGTGGCGGACCACTCCGGCCGCCAGGATCGGCCGGTCGGCGACGATCGGGCCGTGCGGGGCGCCGTCCTGGGTGCCCTCGGGCCCTGCGGGCAGGTCGGCGGCGGTGATGACGGCGTGCACGCCGGGGACGGCCAGGGCGGCGGAGGTGTCGACGGAGACGATGCGGGCGTGCGGGTGCGGCGAGCGCAGGACGGCGCCCCAGAGCAGGCCCTCGGCCCACAGGTCGGCGGCGTAGGGGTAGATGCCGAGCGCCTTGGGGAGGGCGTCGCTGCGCAGCGCGGAGCTGCCGAGGCCGAACGGCTCGGTGGCCTGCGCCTCGTCGGCGACGGAGGCCGCCGAGGTGAGGTCGGTGGGCGAGGTCATGCGCGGTCGTCCTCGGGGAGCCGAATGCCGTGGGCGGGGGTGCTGCCGTCGTACACGGGGTTCTCGTACACCGTGCCGTGGGCGGGGGTCGGGATGTACGGCGTGCCGTGGGCGGGCGTGCCGCCGTACGGCTGTCCGTCGTGGGCGGTGCCGTGGGCGGGCGTGGCCTCGTAGCGGTTCGGGTCGTAGGCCGCGTCGTAGGAGGCGTCGTACGCCGGTTCGTACGCGGGGGCCTCGTAGGAGCTGTCGTAGGGCGTGCCGTGCGGCGGGGTCGCGGTGTAGGCCGCGGGGTAGCCGCCGGGCTCGTAGACGCCGGTCTGGTGGGTGGTGGCGGCGACGCCGTAGTCGATGCCGACGCCCACGCCGGTGCCCTCCGCGGTCGGCTGCACCGGGTACGGCTGGTCGGCCTCGACCCAGACCTCGGAGTCGGCGTACAGCGGGAGCTCGCCGGCCAGCGGCAGGTCGGCGGCGGCCTGGGCGACCACCGGGGGCGCGGGGTGCCCGGCCGGTGCGGACCCGTCGGTCGCCGGTGTCTCGGCCGCCGTCGCCTCGGCCGACGATTTCTCGGCCGCGGCCTCCTGGAGTTCCTCCTCCAGCAGGGCACTGCGGGCCTCCGCGACGGTCTGGACGGCCGCCAGCACACCCCGGTAGCCAGTGCATCGGCACAGGTTGCCGCAGAGCGCCTGGCGGGCCTCCACCTCGCTCGGCCGGTGGTTGCGCTGGAGCAGGTCGTGCACGGCCATCGCCATGCCGGGGGTGCAGTAGCCGCACTGCACGGCCCCCGAGTCGGCGAGCGCCTGCTGCACGTCGCTGGCCGCGCCACCGGCGGAGAGTCCCTCGACGGTGGCGATCTCGCTGTCGGAAGCCAGGGCTGCGGGCACCAGGCAGCCGGCCACCAGCTGCCCGTCCACCTGCACCGAGCAGGCACCGCACTCGCCCTGCTCGCATCCGTCCTTGGCGCCGGCCAGGCCGAGCCGTTCGCGGAGCACGTAGAGCAGGCTCTCGCCGATCCAGGCGTCCGTGACGGGCCGCTCGAAGCCGTTGACGCGCAGCGTGTACGAGGCGCAGGGCCGCGCTTCGCCGCCCAGCGCGATGCCGCCCGGCGCGCCACTGCCCAGCGCGTCGCCGCCGAGGTCGATCGGGTGGTGGTCCGTCACTTCAGCGCCCTTCCCAGTGCCCGTCGGGCCAGCACCGATACGGTACGCCGCAGCCGCGCGGCCGTTGCGCCCGCCCCCTCGCCGTCCAGCGCCCCGTCGGGGATGCAGGCGCCGGCCACGTACTCGCCGAAGGCGGCCGCGGCGGCGGGGTCGATGGTGACGGCCCCTTCCTCGCCCCGGGCGTCCCAGTCGATGCAGCCGGCCACCCAGGCCTCGGCCTCCAGCGGCCGCAGCGGTACGGGGGCGACGGCACCGACGGCGCAGCGCACGGCGCGCCTGGCGGGGTCGAGGACGAGGGCGACGGAGGCGGCGGCGCGGGCCGGGCCGCTGCGGCCGGTGGACTTGAGGAAAACCTGCGGGGCGTGCAGCAGGGGCACCCGGACCCAGGTGAGCAGTTCGCCGGGTCGCAGCGGGTCGAGGCCGGTGAGCAGGTGGCTGACCGGGACCTCGCGGGTGGCGCCGGCCCGGGCGAGGGTGACGGTGGCCTCGAGGGCGGCGAGCACGGGGAGGGTGTCGCCGGCGGGGGCGGCGGTGGCGATGTTGCCGCCGAGGGTGCCGACGTTGCGGACCTGCGGGGGGCCTGCGGTCCGGGCGGCGTCGGCGAGGGCGGGGATCAGTGCGGCGAAGTCCGGGCGGTCCATCCGGGCGTGGGTCAGCCCTGCGCCGAGGACGGCGGTGCCGCCGTCCTCGTAGCGCCAGCCGCGCAGTTCGGTGATCCGGCCGAGGCCGATCAGGGCGGCGGGGCGGAGCCGCCCGGCGTTGACGGCTTCCATCAGGTCGGTGGCACCGGCCACCGGCACTGCGCCGGGAGTGGCGGCCAGCGCCTCGACGGCCTCGTCGAGCGAGGCCGGCAGCATGATCGTCCGGTTCACCAGGATTCCACCGTGCTCCACTTGCTCATCAACTGCCTGCCCCTCCCCCTGGCCCTGGCCGGGGGTGCCCCCATCTGCAGTGCGGCCTGGCCCGTAGGGTACGGGCGATCGGTGCGGGTTGGGCAACTCTGGCACACAATGCTCGGTGATCATTTCCCGGGTCACGGGCAAGCCGGAAGAATCCCGGACGAATCCGGGCGGCCTCCGTCCCGGTACCGTCCGAACGGGATCAGATGTTCATCAGTTCTTGACGTTCCGCCGCCCGGACGAGTTCCCCGCGGCACGGCCCGGCCCGGATCACCCGGCGGGCGGAGGCCCGTCCAGCGGACGGCCGACGACGCCGGGACGGCGCTGCCAGGGGTGCGGGCCGCCGGGCGGGCGGTACTCGACGCCGAGGGCGTCCAGCCGGGCGTAGTGGGTGGTCATCCGCCGCTCGAAGTCGGCGAAGTCGCGGGCGGCGGGGGCGGACCAGGCCACCTCCGCGAAGGCCGCGAGCCTGGGGAAGGCCCGGTAGTCGATGTCCCGGGCGTCGGCCATGAACTCCGTCCACAGGTTGGCCTGGGTCCCGATCACATGGCGGGCGGCCGCTTCGTCGAGCTCCGCCGGTACGGGCTCGAAGCGGTAGACGTCCTCCAGGCTGCGGACGTACCCGACCGGGATGGGCTCGTCCTCGCCGGCCGCCTGCCGGTGGTCCAGGTAGACGTGCTGCTCGGGGCACATCACCACGTCGTGGCCGGCCCTCGCGGCGGCGACCCCGCCCGCGTAGCCCCGCCAGGAGGACACTGCGGCACGTGACCGCCGCCTCGCCTCCGGGCGCTCATCGTCCGGTGCCGACGCTCCTCCCTCCGGCGCTCCCTCCTTCGTCGGTCGCTTGTCGCTCGTCGCTTTCGCCACCGGCGCGCCCTTCGGCTCGGCAGCAATGGCAAGGCCCCCTTCGAGGATCTCGTCCCAGCCGATCAGCCGGCGCCCGCGGGCCGCCAGCCAGCGGTCGAAGTGCCGGATGAACCAGCTCTGCAGCTCGTCCTCGTCGGCCAGCCCCAGCTCCTTGATCCGGGCCTGGGCGGCCGGGCTGGCCCGCCACTGGTCCTTGGGGCACTCGTCGCCGCCGAGGTGGATGAACTCGGAGGGGAAGATCTCCAGCAGCTCCTCCAGGACGCCCTCGAAGAAGCGCAGCGTCCCCTCGGAGACGTTCAGTACGTTGGGGTTGATCCCCCAGTCGGTCCAGACGCCCAGCGCGGCGGTGTCCACCACATCGGCATTCCCGAGCTCCGGGTAGGCCGCGATGGCGGCCTGGGAGTGGCCCGGCAGGTCGATCTCGGGGACGACGGTGATGTGCCGCTTCGTGGCGTACGAGACGATCTCGCGCAGGTCGTCCTGGGTGTAGTAACCCCCGTGCGGCCGGTCGTCCCTGCGCTCCCCCGCCCGGAACCCGACCATCGAGCGCTCCCGCCAGGCGCCGACCTCGGTGAGCCGCGGGTAGCGCTTGATCTCGACCCGCCAGCCCTGGTCGTCCGTGAGGTGCAGGTGGAGCACGTTGAGCTTGTGCACGGCCATCAGGTCGAGGAAGCGCAGCACGTCCGCCTTGGGCAGGAAGTGCCGGGAGACGTCCAGCAGAACGCCGCGCCAGCCGAAGCGGGGAGCGTCCTCGATCAGGATGTCCGGGATCTTCCAGCGCGGGCCGTCGATCGGTGCCTTCCGGAAGGCCCGGGGCCCGAGCAGCTGGCGGAGGGTCTGTGCGGCGTAGAAGAGGCCCGGCCGCCCGCCGCCGCGGATGCTCGCGCCGTACACGTCGACGGACATCCGGTACGCCTCACGGCCGGAGCTCGCCCGCAGCTCGGGGTCGAAGTCCAGGCAGACGGCGTGCGCCGTGCGGCGGCCCTCGTCGAGCGAGCACGCGTCGAAGGTGAACCCGGTCGCGGCGCTCAGCTCCGCGCGCAGCCAGCGGGCGACGCCCTCGGCCCCGTGGGCCGCGGCGATCCGGGTCTTCGCAGACAGCTCGAACGTCCACTCGTGGGGCTCCCACGTCTGGACGCGCTGCGGGGCAGGGATGAGGTCCATGCGGCCCATCCTGCCCCGCCCACCCCGCACTGGCATAGACCAATGCGCAGGTCAGCTCATGCGGCTCAGCTCGTGCGGCTCAGCTCTTGTCGTCGCCGCCCTCGGGCTTGCCGATGCCGTCGAAGATCTCCTTGCACATCGGACAGACCGGGTACTTCTTCGGGTCACGCCCGGGCACCCAGACCTTGCCGCACAGCGCCACCACGGGAGAGCCCGAGAGGGCGCTCTCCATGATCTTGTCCTTCTGGACGTAGTGCGCGAAGCGCTCGTGGTCGCCGTCCCCATGGGAGACCTGGGGGACGGGCTCGACCAGGGTGCCGGTGCCGAGGCCGCGCTCGGGCTCAAGAGTGCTCATAGGTGCCAAGTCTATGGGGGCGGCTCCGGAGCGGGCCAGCATCGGGAGGACGGTCAGTTCAGCGTCGGGTCGTCCGGATAGGTGGCCAGCATCGCCAGCGGCCCCCGCTGGCGGCGCAGCACCGAGCGCCAGAGCCGCTCCGGCTCCGGACAGAAGATGTCGCCAGGCTCACAGTCGACGACGTACCAGGCGCCCTCGGCGAGCTCGTTCTCCAGCTGGCCGGGCGACCAGCCCGCGTACCCGGCGAACACCCGCAGGCCGCCGAGCTCGCCGACCAGCACCTCGGGCGGCGCCTCCAGGTCGACCAGGCCGATCGCACCGTGCACCCGCCGCCAGCCGAGCGGTTCGGCCTGCCCCGGCTCGCCGGGCACCACCGCGACCGCGAGCGCCGAGTCGAGCGCCACCGGGCCGCCCTGGAACACCACGGAGGGACGTCCGGCCAGGTCGGCCCACCCGTCGAGCACCGCGGCGACCTCGATCGGGGTCGGGCGGTTGAGCACCACGCCGAGCGCGCCCTGGGCATCGTGGTCGAGGAGCAGCACGACGGCCCGGACGAAGTTCGGGTCGGTCAGCAGGGGCGTCGCGACGAGGAGTCGGCCGGTGTGGGAGAGGGCCGGGGTCATGCCCACATGATCCCGCAGTCCGGCCCCGGACGGGCGCCCAACACGAAACCCGGACTCGGTCGCCGAACACCCGTACGGCCGAACCGGGCGGTCGGAGTCCACCCGGAGAGAGCACGATCACTAATGGGGCGCAAAGGAACCAATCGGCCGCCCATTACCATCTACGAGGGTGGTGGCCCCTCGACTCGGTCGAGACCCGCTCCCCGGCCACGTCGGGACCGACCCCCCGGCCCCGTAGCCACCCCGCACAGCGCCACCGCAGAAGCCCTGCCCCGCTCCCCCTGGCATCCCGGATTGCGAGAACGATGACCGACGACGTCCTGCTGGTCCACGGCGGTAACCCGCTCGAAGGCGAGATCCGCGTCCGCGGTGCGAAGAACCTGGTCCCCAAGGCCATGGTCGCTGCCCTGCTGGGCACGGGCCCCAGCAGACTGCGTAACGTCCCGGACATCCGCGATGTGAAGGTTGTGCGCGGATTGCTCCAGCTGCACGGTGTGACGGTGCGCACCGGCGACGAGGAGGGCGAGCTGATCCTCGACCCCTCGCACGTGGAGAGCGCCAACGTCGCCGACATCGACGCGCACGCCGGCTCCTCGCGCATCCCGATCCTGTTCTGCGGCCCGCTGCTGCACCGCCTCGGCCACGCCTTCATCCCGGGCCTCGGCGGCTGCGACATCGGCGGCCGCCCGGTCGACTTCCACTTCGAGGTGCTGCGCCAGTTCGGCGCCACCATCGAGAAGCACCCGCAGGGCACCTACCTGGTCGCCCCGCAGCGCCTGCGCGGCACCAAGATCGAGCTGCCGTACCCGTCGGTCGGAGCGACCGAGCAGGTGCTGCTGACGGCCGTCCTCGCCGAGGGCGTCACCGAGCTGCGCAACGCGGCCATCGAGCCGGAGATCGTCGACCTGATCTGCGTGCTGCAGAAGATGGGCGCGATCATCTCGATGGGCACCGACCGCACCATCCTGATCACCGGCGTGGACGAGCTCGGCGGCTACACCCACCGCGCTCTGCCGGACCGCCTGGAGGCCGCCTCCTGGGCCTGCGCGGCGCTGGCCACCCGGGGCGACATCTACATCCGGGGCGCACGCCAGCTGGAGATGATGACCTTCCTCAACACCTTCCGGAAGGTCGGCGGCGCCTTCGAGGTCGACGACGAGGGCATCCGCTTCTGGCACCCGGGCGGCGAGCTCAAGGCCGTCGTCCTGGAGACGGACGTCCACCCCGGCTTCCAGACCGACTGGCAGCAGCCGCTGGTGGTCGCGCTGACCCAGGCCACCGGCCTGTCCATCGTGCACGAGACCGTGTACGAGTCCCGGCTGGGCTTCACCACCGCGCTGAACCAGATGGGCGCGCACATCCAGCTGTACCGCGAGTGCCTGGGCGGCACCCCGTGCCGCTTCGGCGCCCGCAACTTCCTGCACTCGGCGGTGGTCTCCGGCCCGTCCAAGCTGATCGGCGGCGAGCTCGTCATTCCCGACCTGCGCGGCGGCTTCTCGTACCTGATCGCGGCCCTGGCCGCCGAGGGCACCTCCACCGTGCACGGCATCGACCTGATCAACCGCGGCTACGAGAACTTCATGGAGAAGCTCCGTGACCTCGGCGCCCATGTCGAGCTGCCCAGCGAGGAGCTGGTGACGGCCTGATCCCCCCTGGACGGCCCTGAGGGCCCGGAACGGCCAGAGGCCCGGTCCCCCCGCGAGGGGGACCGGGCCTCTGTCACGAGCTACAAGGACTTACTTGCCCTTGGCGGCTTCCTTCAGCTTCGAACCGGCGCTGACCTTCGCGCTGTAGCCGGCCGGGATCTGGATCGGGTCGCCGGTCTGCGGGTTGCGGGCGGTACGAGCGGCACGGTGGGTGCGCTCGAAGGTCAGGAAGCCGGGGATGGTGACCTTCTCGTCACCCTTGGCCACGACCTCGCCGACGACCTCGGCGAAGGCAGCCAGAACGGCGTCGGCGTCCTTGCGGGTCACCTCGGCGCGCTCGGACAGAGCGGCCACCAGCTCACTGCGGTTCATGTGTACTCCTGTGGTCTGTTCGCGTTGCGGTGTGCGGGGGCCCCATCGGTCGTCCCTCCGGGGGAACCCGGCTGGGCCGCTGGTCCGCACACTGTGCTCATTCAGGCGAGGGTTGGTCAGGGGTCGGGCTTGCACCCCGAAGCGCCTCAAACCGCACTGCCTGGGTACGAATCCTGCCCCGACCGGCACTGAGAAAGCCAATCGGGCTCCGGCGAGATTGACCCGAACAGCGCCCGCCCGGCGAAGTTGTGACACTCCGTCGGCTCCGGCGGACCGGCGCGGGCGGCGGTCGGGACGACACGCCGAGATGCCAAGGGGACGTTCCGTACTTGTCGGACACGCCTGCCCCGTGCAGGGCTACCGTACGCCCTGGCACCGACAAGCCCAAACACGCCCCTTCCCCTTGTGTCGCAAGGGTTCGGGGCGTGTACGGCCGGGCAGGGTCGTCAATCGGTCATTTGACCGAGCAACAGTGACACTCCGGTGACGCCGAGATCAGAGCCGAACGGCCGGGAACGAGGTCGTGTCCAGCGTCCCGACGATGCCCGGGGTGGGCTTCGACGGGGCGAGTTCGCCCTCGCCGCGCGCCGCCACGGCGGCCTCGCGGACGGCCGCCGCCACGGTCTTGGCGACGTCCGGGTGGAAGACGCTGGGGATGATGTAGTTGGCGTTGAGCTGGTCGTCCGCGACGGTGGTGGCCAGCGCGCGGGCGGCAGCGATCATCATCTCGGTGTTGACGGTCTTGCTCTGCGCGTCCAGCAGGCCGCGGAAGACGCCGGGGAAGACCAGCACGTTGTTGATCTGGTTCGGGAAGTCGCTGCGGCCGGTGGCGACCACGGCGGCGGTCTGGCGGGCCACGGCCGGGTCGACCTCCGGGTCCGGGTTGGCCAGGGCGAAGACGATCGCGTCCTCGGCCATGGTGGCCAGGTCCTCGCCGTCCAGCACGTTCGGGGCCGAGACGCCGATGAAGACGTCCGCGCCCGCCACGGCCTCCTTGAGGGTGCCGGTGCGGCCCGAACGGTTGGTGTGCTCGGCGATCCAGCGCAGCGAGTCGTTGAGGTCCTCCCGGCCGCTGTGGACCACACCGCGCACGTCCGCGACGGTGGCGTGCTCGACGCCGGCGGCCAGGAGCAGCTTGAGGATGGCGGTACCGGCCGCGCCGGCGCCCGACATCACCACGCGGATCTCGGAGATGTCCTTGCCGACCACCCGCAGGGCGTTGGTGAGGGCCGCCAGGACGACGATCGCGGTGCCGTGCTGGTCGTCGTGGAAGACCGGGATGTCCAGGGCCTCGCGCAGCCGGGCCTCGATCTCGAAGCAGCGCGGCGCGGAGATGTCCTCCAGGTTGATGCCCGCGAAGCCGGGGGCGATCGCCTTGACGATGGCCACGATCTCGTCGGCGTCCTGGGTGTCCAGGCAGATCGGCCAGGCGTCGATGCCGGCGAAGCGCTTGAACAGGGCCGCCTTGCCCTCCATCACCGGCAGCGCGGCCTGCGGGCCGATGTTGCCCAGGCCCAGCACGGCGGAGCCGTCGGTGACCACGGCGACGCTGTTGCGCTTGATGGTGAGGCGGCGGGCGTCCTCGGGGTTCTCGGCGATCGCCATGCAGACCCGGGCGACACCGGGGGTGTAGATCATCGACAGGTCGTCACGGTTGCGGATCGGCAGCTTGGACGACATCTCGATCTTGCCGCCGAGGTGCATCAGGAAGGTACGGTCCGAGACCTTGCCGATGGTGACACCGTCGATCGCCCGGATCTTCTCGACGATCTCCTCGCCGTGCGCGACCGAGGACGCGGCGACGGTCACGTCGATCCGCAGCGCCTCCAGGCCGGAGGCGGTGACGTCGAGACCCGTGACCGAACCGCCGGAGGACTCGACGGCAGTGGTGATCGAGCTGACGGCGTTGCCCGTGGCCGGCACCTCCAGCCGCACCGTGATCGAGTTCGAGACACTGGGCACCGTCGCCATCGACGTCCTTCTTCCGTCCACTGAGAGATATGCGGGAGCGTGCCGTTCAACACTTTGTTGAAGCGCCGCCCAGCGCATGCTAGACCTCGATCGTCGCACCTACCAGTGGGTAGCCAGAAATAAAGTTCATTGATTGCACAGAGCCCACAAAGAGATTCCTGCGACCGGGTCCACATGCTGAAAATCTGCCGGAGCCGGACTGCCCCACGGACTCCATGCGTTACATTGGACGGGACACCGGCTCGATCCAAGCCCCCGGGCCCAACCTTAGTCGCTTCGAGCGACCACTTGCCGCGAGGCGAGCATGGCGGGTCGGTGTCACCAACGTGAACGCGGAAGGCCCCCACCGGTGGTGGGGGCCTTCCGCATGACGGGGCGTCAGCCGAGCAGCATCGCCGGGACGCCGTCGGCGTCCGGCAGGTCGTCAGGACCGGACAGCACCGTCAGCCGCTGGGTGGCCCGGGTCAGCGCCACGTACAGCACCCGCAGGCCCGCCTCGGACTCGCCGGCGATGCCGGTCGGGTCGGCGACCACCGTGGCGTCGTACTCCAGTCCCTTGGCCTCCAGGCTGCCCAGGGCCACCGCGCGGTCGCCGAGACCCGCAGTCCACTCCGCGGCCTCGGCCCTGCGGTCCATCGGGACGACCACCGCGACCGTGCCGTCCACCTCGTCGAGCAGGCGGACCAGCTCGGCGCGGGCCGCCTCCGCGAACTTCGCCGGGTCGGTCGAGGAGACCGCCGCGAAGCGCGGCTCGATGCCGGTGGAGCGGACGGCGCTCGGCGAGGCGGTGCCCGGCGCGGCCAGCGCCAGCACCTTCGCCGCCACCTCGGCGATCTCCGCGGGGTTGCGGTAGTTGACCGTCAGGGTGTGCCGGCGGCGGGGCTTGCCCGCGAGCACCTCGTCCAGCGCCGCCTGCGCCTCCTGCGGGTACGGCCAGGAGCTCTGCGCCGGGTCGCCGACGATCGTCCAGGTCGCCGTCCGGGCCCGGCGGCCGATCATGCGCCACTGCATCGGGGTGAGGTCCTGGGCCTCGTCCACGATGATGTGCGCGTACTCGGTGCGCTCGACCGGCACCCTCTCCCGCTGCCGGGAGATCCGGTCCGCGTAGGTGGTGACCTCGTCCAGGCCGGTGAGCATGTCGACGGCGTCGACCTCGCGCACCTTGGGGCGGGCCGGCTCGCCGAGGAGCAGCTGCAGCTCGTCGATCAGTGCCACGTCGTGGGCGGAGAGCGCCCCCTCGCCGCGGTCGGAGAGGTGACGCCAGGAGGCGGCCAGCAGGCGGGCCTCGTCCGGGGTGACGGCGCGGCGGGCGATCCGGTTGGCGTGCCGGCTCTGCTTGAGCGTCGCCAGCACCCGGCGCGGGGTCAGGGCGGGCCACCAGGCGTCCAGGAAGTCCAGGAAGGCCGCATCGTCCGCCACGTACTCGTCGAAGGCCTCCTTCTCCTCCTGGCGCTGCTCGCGGCCGTAGTGGTCGGTCGGCTTCGGCAGGTGCCGCACCGCCTCCGACCAGAGCGCGTCCAGCAGCAGGCGGCGGGCACGCGGGCGGAGCAGGTTGAGCGGGGTCCCGCCGCTGCCGATCACATTGCCGCGTACGGCCTTCAGACGGCCCGCGTCCAGGCGCAGCACCTCGCCCTTGGCGAAGACCTTCAGGTCGGTCGGCGCACCCAGCTCCAGCGCGGCCCTGGCCGCCCGGCGCAGCAGCGGCACCATCCGGCCCGAGCCCTTGACGTGCGCCGCCTCCGGCGTGTCGTACCGGCCGGCCTCTATGCCGTCGACCAGGCTGCCGACCGCGCGGATGGCGACCTGGCCCTCCTCGCCGAGCGAGGGCAGCACGCCCTCGGTGTACGAGACCAGCAGGGCGGTCGGGCTGACCACCAGGATGCCCCCGGCGTAGCGGCGGCGGTCCTGGTAGAGCAGGAAGGCGGCGCGGTGCAGGGCGACGGCGGTCTTGCCGGTGCCGGGGCCGCCGGTGACCAGCGTGGCGCCCGCGGCGGCGGCCCGGATGACCTCGTCCTGCTCCTTCTGGATGGAGGAGACGATGTCGCGCATCGAGTGGCTGCGGGCACGGCCGAGCGAGGCCATCAGGGCGCCGTCGCCGACGATGGCGAGCTCGCGCCCGTCCAGGGTGGGGGTGAGGTCGGGGCGCAGCAGGTCGTCCTCGACGCCGAGCACCTTGCGGCCCTTGGAGCGGATCACCCGTCGGCGGACGACGCGGCCCGGCTCCAGCGGAGTGGAGCGGTAGAACGGCGCGGCGGCCGGGGCCCGCCAGTCGATCACCAGCGGGCCGTACTCGGCGTCGAGGACACCGAGGCGGCCGATGTGCAGGGTCTCGGCGACGGCCGGGTCGGCCGGGTCGAGCGGGGTCTGCGAGGGGATGCCGTGCTCCTCCGGCGCGTCGGCCTGCTGGAGGTCGATTCGGCCGAACAGGAAGTCCTCGAACTCGCTGTTGAGCCGGTGCAGGTGCGCGCCGGCCCGGTACACCTGGGCGTCGCGCTCGGCGAGCGCGCCGGGCGTGCCGACCTGCACGCGCTTGGCGGCGTCCTCCAGGATGTACTCGGCCTCGGCGAGCTTCTCCTCGAGCCGGTGGTAGACCGTGTCGAGGTGACGCTGCTCCTCGGCGATCTCGCGGTCGCGGACGGTCTCGGCGTCGGTGGTCGTGGTGCTGCTGTGCATGGCGGTGCTGTGCATGGCCTCGGTGGTTGCGGCGGTGTACTGCTGGGCTGAGCCGTGCGCGCCCAAGGAGCCCCCTGAGGTACGTCCTGCTGGTGGTGGAGGTCGCCGCCCTCTGAGAAAAGGCGGACGGACGATCCTACGCCAGGTGACCCCCCTCAGGGGCTCCGCAAGTCGCTGCACCGCTCAGGACCGCGCCCCTGAGAGGCTCGGGCGAACCATTGGGGGCGCGGGGAACTGCGCGAAGCGGGAGGGCACACCGCCGCACCTTCCGACTTCGCGCAGTTCCCCGCGCCCCTGGTGGCCGGCCGACTGCCCCGGGTTCAGGCCGTGTCGCCGTACTTGTCGCCGGGGTCGGCGACCGGGTCCACCGCGAGGCGGTAGCCGCGCTTGACCACGGTGGCGACCAGGCGCGGCGCGCCGAGCGCAGCCCGCAGCCGAGCCATCGCCGTCTCCACGGCGTGCTCGTCGTCCCCGCTGCCGGGCAGGGCCCGCAGCAGCTCCGCACGCGGAACGACCCAGCCGGGCCGCCGCGCCAGCGCCCGCAGCAGGGCCATCCCGGCCGGCGGTACGGGCCGCAGCTCGCCGTCCACCAGAGCGGCCTGACCGCGCAGCTCCAGGCGGTGCCCGGCGACGGCGAGGCGCCGGGCACGGTCGGGCAGCTGCGCGGTCAGGGTCTGCACCATCGCGCCGAGCCGCATCCGCTCGGGCCACACGGTGGCGATGTCGAGCTCCTCCAGCGGCGCCGCGGTCACCGGGCCGACGCAGACCGGGAGGACGTCACGGCGCAGCGCGTGCAGCAGCTCCGCGGTGAGGCCGCGTTCGGCGGCCCGGTCGAGCAGGCTGATCGCGGCGGGGGCGCTGGTGAAGGTGACGGCGTCCAGGGCGCCGCTGCAGCAGGCGTCCAGCAGGCGGTCCAGTGGGCCCAGGTCGGTGGGCGGCAGCCAGCGGTAGACGGGTACCTCCACGACCTCGGCGCCGGCCGCCTTGAGCGACTCCACGAAGTCGCGCAGCGGGGCGCCGTGCAGCTGGACGGCGATCCGGCGGCCGTCCACGCCCTGCTCCAGCAGGCGTTCCAGCACCTCGACGGAGGACTCGGAGTCGGGCGACCACTCCTCGCGCAGGCCGGCGGCCCGGATCGCGCCCTTGGCCTTGGGGCCGCGGGCCAGCACCACGGACTTGGACAGGCACTCGATCAGTTCGTCGCCGAGGTTCCAGCCCTCGGCCGCCTCGATCCAGCCCCGGAAGCCGATGCCGGTGGTGGCCACCGCGATGTCCGGAGGCGCGGCGACCAGGGCCCGGGTGGCGGCCAGCAGCTCGGTGTCGTCGGTGAGCGGCACGATCCGCAGCGCGGGGGCCCGGACCACGGCCGCGCCCCGGCGCTGGAGCAGGGCGGCGAGCTCGTCGGCCCTGCGGGCGGCGGTGATGCCGATGGTGAATCCGGCCAGCGGTGGCACCGCGACCGGTTGGGGTACCTCGGCTGGCTGCGGCACCGGCTCGGCGGACAGGCAATCCGTCAGGTCGTCCATGGCTCAGGGTCCTTCGGTGGGGCGCCTCACGGCCGCGGCAGACCGGGAGAGTGGGGTGGACGGCCATCGTCCCCTGCGGCCGTGACACCCCCGGGTCGGTCCGATTTCCGGCTTGTTTCGCTGGTCAGCGGACCGGACCGGGGGTTTGCAGGGCGGCTGAACCGAAGGGCGGGCCAGGTGCGCCCTTCGGTTCAGCCGTACGTCACGGCTCAGACCTGAGCGAGGACGGGGCTGGTGGCCGCGGCCGGGGCGGCGGCCGGGCGGCGCAGGTAGACCGCCCAGGTGAGGGCGAAGCAGACCGCGTACGCGGCGAGGAAGGAGGCGAAGGCGGGCGTGCCGGTCTTGGCGGTCAGGAAGGACTGCCGGAAGGCCAGGTTGATGAAGAGCCCGCCGAGCGCGCCGACCGCGCCGATGACGCCGATCGCCGCACCGGACATCCGGCGGGACCAGGCGGCCGCGTCCTCGGCGCTCGTACCGGCCGCGATCCGGTCCTGGGCCTTGGCCTCGAAGATGCCGGGGATCATCTTGTACGTCGAGCCGTTGCCCAGCCCCGCGAAGACGAACAGGCCGATGAAGCCGACCAGGAAGACGGGCAGCGACTTGATCGAGGAGGCGTACGTCACCAGCCCGGCCGCGGCGGCCATGGCGACGAAGTTCCAGAAGGTGATCCGTGCCCCGCCGACGCGGTCGGCCAGCCAGCCGCCGACCGGGCGGATCAGCGAGCCGAGCAGCGGGCCGATGAAGGTGAGCTGGGCGGCCTGCAGCGGGGTGCGGCCGAACTGGTTCTGCAGCACGAGCCCGAAGGCGAAGGAGAAGCCGATGAAGGAGCCGAAGGTGCCGATGTAGAGGACGGACATCAGCCAGGTGTGCTTCTCCTTGACGATCTCCGCCAGCGCGCCGGTGTCGTTCTTCATCGGCGCCAGGTTGTCCATGAACAGCGCCGCGAGCAGGGCCGCGATGACGATCAGCGGGATGTAGATGCCCAGCACGAGCCGAGGCTGGGTGGCGCCGGCCCAGGTGATCACGGCGAGCGCGACCAGCTGGATCACCGGCACGCCGATGTTGCCGCCGCCCGCGTTCAGGCCGAGTGCCCAGCCCTTGCGGCGCATCGGGAAGAAGGCGTTGATGTTGGTCATCGAGGAGGCGAAGTTCCCGCCGCCCAGCCCGGTCAGCGCCGCGACCAGCATGAAGGTGCTGTACGAGGTACCCGGGTGCATCACGTACGCGGCCGCCAGCGTCGGCAGCAGCAGGAGGAGGGCGGAGACGATCGTCCAGTTCCGGCCGCCGAAGCGGGCCACCGCGAAGGTGTACGGGATCCGGACGAAGGAGCCGACCAGCGTGGGCATGGCCACCAGGAAGAACTTGCCGGCCGGGTCGACGTGGTAGTTCTTCCCCATGAAGAGGACCATCACCGACCAGAGGCTCCAGATCGAGAAGCCGATGTGCTCGGAGAGGATGGAGAAGACCAGATTGCGGTTGG
This sequence comes from Kitasatospora atroaurantiaca, assembly GCF_007828955.1. Classification (NCBI taxonomy): domain Bacteria; kingdom Bacillati; phylum Actinomycetota; class Actinomycetes; order Kitasatosporales; family Streptomycetaceae; genus Kitasatospora; species Kitasatospora atroaurantiaca. Next base: position 2,763,180 of record NZ_VIVR01000001.1, read on the forward strand.
CCACCTTCCTGCCGGTGCGCTCCCAGAATCCGGCGTCCTCGGGCTGCCACTCCTGGATCCAGCGGCCGCCTGTTCTGCTCTGTTCAACCGTTCCCGTGCCCATGGTTCTCCCCTTGCTGCCGGTGCCCTGTTCCACCGACGGTAGGAGCCTGGGGTTTCGGGTTCGTTGTGGTCTGTGACGCCTGCGGAACCGTCCTCTCACCCGCCGCGCGGGGGCGGTGTGAGGTGGCCCGGGACGCACGAAAGCCGCCCTCCGTGGCGGAGGGCGGCTCTCGATGCACATGGGGTGGTGGAGATGCCGGGAATCGAACCCGGGTCCAGTGGAGTGGATTCAGGACTTCTCCGAGCGCAGTCCGCTGTGATTTTCTCGGCCCTGGCGGTCACGCGGACAAGCCGCCAACAGGCCCAGCTGCTGTTTGATTTCCCCGCCTCCCCCGCAGCCCGGGAGGAAGGTTGAGTTCCCTAGATTATGCCAGGGTCCGGGTCGGGAACTTCCCGGTCTGACACCCAAGCACTCTAGCTGCTAATTAGGCAGCGAGAGCGAACTGCTGGGAATCGCGCGTAGTGTTGGCGATTATTTTTTTGCGACAGATGGTTTACGAGATCATTGCCGCGTTCCTCGGCTCGCTTCTCCTGTTTCGACTTCCCCTGTCGAAACCGATCATCCCCATGTTTTTTTGACAAACAGCTCCGGGTCGGTCGCCCTTCCCGGTGATGCTTGAGCCATGGTACGCGCAGTGACGGGCAAGGGTCCAGCTCATTAAGGGGTGGGAGCCGCCGAGGGCGTACCGGTCTGCCCGCCGGCCGTGGTCAGCTGCTGGGTGAGCCAGGGCAGCGCACGCTTGAAGGCGTCGGCACCGAACTGCCAGGTGTGCCCGCCGTGCTGGACGGTCATCCTGGTGGTGATCCCCGCCTGGTTGGCGGCCTCCTCGAGCTTCTTCGTGGTGGGCAGCCGCTGCGGCTCGCCGTCGGCTATCTCGAACCAGCCCGAGACGTTCTTGTACTGCCCGTGCCTGGCCATGGCGGTGATCGGGTCATGGGCGTCGTACGCCGCCGCATCCCCGCCGAACAACTGCTCGACCGACTGCTTGCGGCCGCCCAGGTTGGGGCGGGTGTCCCCGGAGACGTCGAAGAAGTGCCCGAAGAGCCCGGGGTGGGTGACGACCAGGGTCAGCGCACAGGTGCCGCCCATCGACCAGCCGCCGACTCCCCACTTCCTGGAGTCCGCCGCCGTTCCGAAGGTCTTGATGATGAACGGCGGTACGTCCTTGACCAGATGGTCCTCGGAGTTGCCCGCCGGTCCGTTCACGCACTCGGTGTCGTTCTTGAACCCCCCGGTCGCGTCGGGGAAGACCAGGATGGGTGCGAAACCGTCGTGCTTGGCGGCGTAGGCGTCCGCGGTCTCGACGGCGTGGCCGGTGCGGACCCAGTTCTCGGGGGTGGAGTACTCGCCGCCGATCATCATCATCACGGGCAGCTTGGGCCGCTGCGCGCTGCGGAACCAGATGGGGGGCAGATACACCAGCTCCCGCCGGTGGGTGAAGCCGCTCTTGGTGGAGGGGATGGTCACGCTGATGACGCGCCCCTTACGGGTTTCCCCGGTCACCGAGCCGAGCTGGGCGAAGGGGACCTGGTCCGGCAGCGGTTCACCGGTCAGCTCGCCGATCGCGTCGTTCACGGTCGGGTAGTAGCCGGTGTAGATGTTCAGCGCGTTGGCAGCGGTGACGAAGGCCAGCACCAGCGCCACCGGGCCGGCCACCCACTGCCACCACTTGTTGCCGCGCCAACCCGCGACGAGCACGGCCACGGCGGCGAGGCCGACACCGATCCAGAGCCACAGCCCGATCGGCAGCGGGTCGGTGTTCCCGGACAGGTAGACCACCGACAGCGCCACGAGGACGGTGAGCAGGGTGGCCGCGGCCAGCGCCAAGGGCAGTCTTCGCAGGCGCCAAACCCTGTCCCGCCACGCGATCGTGACCAACAGCGCCAGGACGGCCAGCACCTTCATCGACAGTGGGAACCAGCCGTGCAGCAGCGACACATTCACCCGATGATCGTACTTACACACCCCAGCCGGACCGCCATCGAGGCCGCCCACCGGCAACCTTGGGACGGAACTGCGACAGTTGACCGCCCGTCAGCGCTGCCGACGGCGGGCCGCGGCGACCGCACGGGCCGTCTCGCGGGTGTCCTGCTTCTCCCGCAGGGTCTGGCGCTTGTCGTACAGCTTCTTGCCGACCGCGAGCGCCAGTTCCAGCTTGACCCGGCCGTCCTTGAAGTAGAGGGAGAGCGGCACCAGGGTGTGCCCGGTCTCCTTCACCTTGGACTCGATCTTGCGGATCTCCAGCTTGTGCAGCAGCAGCTTCCGCTTGCGCCGCGCCGCGTGGTTGGTCCAGGTGCCCTGGGTGTACTCCGGGATGAAGACGTTGTCGATCCAGGCCTCGTGGCCCTGGACGTACGCATACCCGTCGACCAGGTTGGCGCGCCCCTCACGGAGTGACTTCACCTCGGTGCCGGTGAGCACCAGGCCGCACTCGTACGTGTCGAGGATGGTGTACTCGTGCCGCGCCTTCTTGTTCTGCGCGATCAGCTTCTGTCCCGTTTCCTTTGCCATAGCGCGGTCATTCTCGCACTTCCGCGCGGTGCTCGGCAGCCCCTTTAGCGGCGGGTCAGCCGAAGGCGTCGCTGATCCGGGGGGAGGGGACGGCCGGTGCGGCCTGGGCCGGCTCCCCCGCGCCGGTGAAGCTGACCGTGCGCAGCATCTCCACGACCACCGGGCAGTACGTCTCCCAGTCGTGGACCGCCGGGGTGCTGAAGGTGAGCACGGTCAGGCTGCGGCCGCTCGGGTCCGCGGTCCTCGGCACGGGGATCCACGCCTGCAGGGTGGCCACCGGGATCGGCTCGTCCTCACCGGTCGGGGAGAGCTCCGCGGGGATCACCATCCCGGCGCCCAGCTCGATCTCGACGGCGGCCGGGCCGCACGGCAGCTCGTAGCGCCCCACCTGCCGCCGCTCGGCGTGGTCCTCGCGGGTGCGGATCTCGATGATGCCCGCGACCGTCGTCTCCGGGTCCGAGCAGTCCGCCTCCTGGTGCGCGAGCAGCACCGAGGCGCTGGAGGGGCGCCCCTCCTCGATGAGCCCGAAGCAGGAGGCCGAGTAGAAAGCCCCGGCCGCCGCCATCTGCCAGGAGGCCCGCCGGTACTCGGTCACCATCTGCTTGAGGAGCAGCCCGGGCACGTCCTCGATCCGGTCGGCACCGACCCGGTCGTGCACGGCGGTGCGGATCTCTTCATCGTCGGCGCCGATCAGGATCTCCCGGAAGTCCGGGGGAAGTTCGAAGGCGACCTGGTACTCGGGGGCGACAGGCATGGGCTCTCTTCGGGCGGGAGTTTCGGTGGCCGGTCAGAACTGGTGCGTCGGCAGCGGCCCGGCGCCGCCCGGCCCCCACTTCGTACGGGCCCGCTCGACTCCCTCACGGCGGGCCTTCCTGACCAGCGTGCGGACGGCGAACAGCACGGCGAACAGGGCCACCATGCCGACGGCGACCCAGACGCGGGTCTGGGCCGGGGCCCTGAGGATGCCGGTGCCGGCGCCGAGCACGGCGGCGGCCGTGGCGACCCCCAGGTAGGAGCTGTGCGCCCGTTCCCAGCTGACCAGGGACATCAGGTCCCGGCGGTCCTGCTCGGGCAGCCCGCTTGTGGGGGACAGCGGTGGCAGATTCCACACCGCCCGGCGGACGTTGGCCGGGTGGACGGCTCATCGTAAGCGCACCCGTCCCAGGAACAACGCCCCGTCACACAACCGGGACAGTCCGGAGCCGGACCTTCACGAGGTCAGCGTCGGCCGAGACCGGACAGGACGGTGTCGGCAAGCTGTACGGCCCCGGCCGGGGAGAGCCCGGCCTGCTGGGGGACGTCCGGCGCCAGGCCGGTGCCGTCCGGGGAGCGGCCGGCGGGGGTGCGGTAGCGGCCGACGGTGAGTTCCAGGACGGAGCCGTCGGCGAGTCGGCTCGGCTGCTGCACGGTGCCCTTGCCGAAGGTGCGCGAGCCCACCAGGACGGCGCGACATCGGTCCTGGAGGGCGCCGGCCAGGAGTTCGGCCGCGCTCATCGTGCCGCCGTCGACCAGCACCACCAGCGGCGTCGCCGTGTCGCCGCCCCTGGTCGCGGTCAGTTCGCGCCGCTCGCCGCGTGACTCGTACGAGGCGACCGGGCCGCCGTCCAGGAACAGCGAGGCGGTGGCGACCGCCTCCTCGACCAGCCCGCCGGAGTTGCCCCGCAGGTCCAGTACGACGCCCTGCGCCCCGCTCGCGGCGGCCCGTACCTGCTCGGCGACACCGCTCGTGAAGCCGCGGACCGCGATCCGGGCGACGCCGGGGCGCGGGTGCTCCACCGCCACCTCCTGGGCTGCGAGCACCGCCCGGTGCAGCACCAGTTCGCGGACCGGGCCGCCCTGGCGCTGGACGGTCAGCGACACGGTCGAGCCGGCCTGCCGGCCGTCGCTGCGCCCGCGCAGCCGGGCCACCACCTCGGTGACCGGCAGGCGGTCGGCCTGGACGCCGTCGATGTGCAGCAGCCGGTCCCCCGCGGCGATGCCCGCGAGGGCAGCGGGCCCGGCCGGGTGCACCTGCGAGACGGCCGTGGTGCCGTCCTGGGCGCGGCCCACCGAGAGCCCCACCCCGAGGTACCGGCCGAGGGTGAACTCCGCGTAGGCCTCGGGGCTGTAGTACGCGGCCCACGGGTCGCCCCCGGCGGCGAGCAGCTGCTCGGCCTGCTGCCGGGAGAGCTCGGCGCCGGCCGGGTCCTCCCCCGCCGCCAGCCGTACGGCCGCGTCCGAGGAGGAGAGTTGGGGCACAGGGGCCGGCTCGCTCCACGCCCCGGTGGCGGCGCCGGCCATCAGCACAGCGCCGAACACCAGGGTGAGCGTGGCCCCCTGGCGTGCGCGGCGCTGAGTCACTGGCATGGCAACGGAGTCTAGGCGCCGCGCCCCCGGACGGGGGCGAAACGCCTGGGCCGGGCGCACCGCAGCCCCGGACGGCGCAGTGCCGTCCGGGGCTGCGATGGGGCCCGGCGTCAGACCTTCAGGTACTTGCGCAGCGTGAAGAAGGCCGCGACGGCAGCCATCCCCATACCGACCACGACCAGCAGCGGGATCACCGTCAGCACCGAGGAGAGCCCGATGAAGTGGATGAACTGCACCCGCTCGGCCAGGAAGTTCTGCACGAAGAAGTGCCCGGCCAGAAGGAGCCCCGAGGCCATCACCGCGCCCAGCAGCGCGGCGAACGCGGCCTCGGCGATGAACGGCATCTGGACGTAGAAGTTCGAGGCGCCGACCAGGCGCATGATGCCCGTCTCACGCCGTCGGCTGAAGGCCGACACCCGGACGGTGTTGACGATCAGCAGCAGCGCAACGAAGAGCATCAGCACCATGATGACGAAGGCCGCCGTCTGCAGGCCGTTGAGCAGACCGAAGAGGTTCTCCAGGATCTTCCGTTGGTCCTCGACGGACTTCACGCCCGGCTTGCCCGCGAAGGCGCTCTGCACGACGTCGTACTTGGTGGGGTCGGAGAGCTTCACCCGCCAGGACTGCGGCATCGCCTCGGCGCCGACGGCGGCGAGCAGCGGGTTGTCCGGGTTGGTCTCCTTCCAGCGCTTGTACGCCTCCGCGGAGCTCTCGAAGGTCGAGGTCTGCACCAGCGGCATCTTGTCCAACTGGACCTTGACGTCCTGGATCTGCTGGTCGGTGGCCGCGCCGCGGGCGCACTGCGCCGAGGACGTGGCATCGGACTTGGTGCAGAAGTAGATGCTCACCTCGACCTTGTCGTACCAGTAACCCTTCATCGAGTTGACCTGGTCCCGGACCAGGAGGCTGGCACCGGCGAGGGCGAGCGAGAGCGCAACACTGACGACGACCGCGATGGTCATCGTCAGGTTGCGGCGGAGACCGACGCCGATCTCGGACAGGACGAACTGGGCGCGCATCTTTTATCTCACTCCAGGGTCAATGCAGGTGGGGCAACGAGGCGGGCGGGCGCAGCGGGCAGCTCAGTGCTGGTAGCCGTAGACGCCGCGGGCCTGGTCGCGGACCAGCAGCCCCTTGTCGAGCTCGATGACTCGCTTGCGCATCTGGTCGACGATGGCCTGGTCGTGCGTGGCCATCAGGACCGTCGTGCCGGTGCGGTTGATGCGGTCGAGCAGCTTCATGATGCCGACCGAGTTCTGCGGGTCGAGGTTTCCGGTCGGCTCGTCCGCGATCAGCAGCATCGGGCGGTTGACGAAGGCCCGGGCGATCGCCACGCGCTGCTGCTCACCACCGGAGAGCTCGCCGGGCATCCGGTCCTCCTTGCCGCCGAGGCCGACCAGGTCGAGCACCTCGGGGACGACCTTGTTGATGGCGCTCTTCGGCTTGCCGATCACCTCGAGGGCGAACGCGACGTTCTGCGCAACGGTCTTGTTGGGGAGGAGGCGGAAGTCCTGGAAGACGGTGCCCAGCTGGCGCCGCATGTGCGGCACCTTCCAGTTGGACAGCTTGCCGAGGTCCTTGCCCAGCACGTGCACCTCGCCGGTGCTCGGCCGCTCCTCGCGCAGGCACAGTCGCAGGAAGGTGGACTTGCCCGAGCCGGAGGAGCCGACCAGGAAGACGAACTCGCCCTTCTCGATCTCGAGCGAGACGTCCGACAGGGCGGGACGGTTCTGCTTGGGATAGGTCTTGGAGACGTTGTCGAATCTGATCACGGCTGCATCACGGAGGCCATCCTAGGTGGAATGGCGACCGGCTCGGCCGAACTTCCGTGACCCGATCGTTACTTCGAGGCCGGAAGGTGCGGCCGCGCGGCGCCGTTCCTCGGTCGGTTCCGCCCCCTGCGTCAGGCCTGGAGCGGACGGCAGGAGCGGCCGTCTGCCACTCCTCCAGCCAGGGACCATACGCGAAGCACCTGTCGACTCGCAGGCTGCGCCCGCCGAGCGGGCTTGGAAATGGTGGTTAATGCCCCGGTTTGCCCCGAAAAATACGAGCGATTTCACAGTTCCGGCCTTGATTGAAGGGCCGGGTCGCCGGGCCCGGGGGCCGGATCGCCCGGAACCTGGCACAGTGGTAAACAGCAGAGCGGCTCAGGTTGGCCGCTACCCCGCACAGGGCAAGGGAAGGAACCAGAAGCCCGTCCGGTGCGTTGGTTGTAGCAGCAAGGAGGAGATCGCATGACCTGCGACCATCTGGTGTGCGCCAACTGCAACGGCCGCGTGAGTGACGGCCGATGCCCGGTGTGCCGCGCCAACCGCGCCCGGCTGCAGGAGCAGCAGGGTCCGTTCGCCGCGCTGTCCCCCGCCGCCCTGCTCGCACTGCTCGCGGGCCTGTTGGCGGTGGCACTGATCGCCCGGCAGGCGCTGGCCTGACCAGCTACGACGTGACACGAGAAGGGCCCCGGGAGCGATCCCGGGGCCCTTCCTCGCATCTGCGGCCTGCTCGTCTGCGACTACTCGTGCGGACTACTCGGCGGCGGCGATCTCGCTCTGCTTGCGCCACCGGATGCCGGCCTCGATGAAGCCGTCGATGTCGCCGTCCAGCACCTGCTGCGGGTTGCCGACCTCGTACTCGGTGCGCAGGTCCTTGACCATCTGGTACGGGTGCAGCACGTACGAGCGCATCTGGTTGCCCCAGGAGCTGCCCTCGCCCTTGAGCGAGTCCATCAGGGCCCGCTCCTCCTGGCGGCGCCGCTCCAGCAGCTTGGCCTGGAGGACGTTCATCGCGGAGGCCTTGTTCTGGATCTGCGAGCGCTCGTTCTGGCAGGAGACCACAACGCCCGTCGGCAGGTGGGTGATCCGGACCGCCGAGTCGGTGGTGTTGACGCCCTGGCCGCCGGGGCCGGAGGCGCGGTACACGTCGATCCGCAGCTCGGACTCGTCGATGTCCACGTGGTCGCTCTGCTCGACGACCGGGAGCACCTCGACACCCGCGAAGGAGGTCTGGCGGCGGCCCTGGTTGTCGAAGGGCGAGATGCGCACCAGGCGGTGGGTGCCCTGCTCGACCGAGAGCGTGCCGTAGGCGTACGGCGACTTCACCGAGAAGGTCGCGGACTTGATGCCGGCCTCCTCCGCGTACGAGGTGTCGTACACCTCGGTCGGGTAGCCGTGCCGCTCGGCCCAGCGGAGGTACATCCGCATCAGCTGCTCGGCGAAGTCCGCGGCGTCGATGCCACCGGCCTCGGCCCGGATGTTGACCAGGGCCTCGCGGGCGTCGTACTCGCCGGAGAGGAGGGTACGGACCTCCAGCTCCTCGACGGCCTTCTGGACCGAGGTGAGCTCGGTCAGCGCCTCGGCGAGGGTGTCGGCGTCGTCCTCGGACTCGGCCAGCTCGAAGAGGATGGCGAGGTCGTCGACCCGCCCGCGCAGCGTCTGCACCTTGCGGAGCTCACCCTGCAGGAAGGACAGACGGCTGGTGACCTTCTGTGCGTTCGCGAGGTCGTCCCACAGGTTGGGGGCGGCTGCCTCCTCCTCGAGGCGTTCGATGTCGGCCCGGATCTTGTCCAGGTCGAGGACGGCCTCGATCGACCCCATGGTCGTCTCGAGGTTCTTGAGCTCTTCGGAAGGATCGACGGCTGCCACACCACCAGCCTAATGGCTCCGGCGAGCGACTCGGCTACAACGGTGGCCCGTGCAGCATCCGGGACGGAATCGGCAGGCCCGCGGCCCGGCCTGCGGAGCCGTCCGCGGCGAAGGCGGTGAAGGCTGCCGCCGCCCCCGCGAGCAGCAGCAGCACGGCCAGCAGCACGGCCAGCATCCTGCGCCGCCGGACCAGGGCCCGGCGGCCCTTGCGGTGGCCCCCCTGGCCCGCGGTGCTGCGCTGGGCCTGCGACTCGGCGGCGTACGAGGCCAGCTCCTGCGCCGAGGGGCGGCGCAGGCTGGTGTGGGTGTCGCGGGTGGAGTCGGGGGACGGGCCGGGGACCAGCGGGACGGCCGGGCCGCGGCGGCGCCGGTGGGTGCCGGGGCCCGCGTCGATCTCGGCGTACACCGCCTCGCCGGGCGTGAGCACCTCCTCGGCGGGGGTGCGCTGGGACGGGACGGCCAGGGGCGGCAGATCCGTCAGCCCGGGGAGCTGCTCGCGCAGCCGGTCCGCGAGCTCGGCGGCGCGCAGCCGGGAGGCGGGGGCCTTGGCGAGGCACTCGGCGATGATCCGCCAGAGGCCGTCCGGCAGGCCCGGTACGGGCGGCACGCTCTCGGTGACGTGCCGGCGCAGGACGGCGCCGGTGTGCCCGCCGCCGAACGGCGTGAAGCCCGCGAGCAGCTCGTACAGCACGGTCGCGAGGGCGTAGATGTCGACGGCGGCGCGGGGCTCCAGGCCCTCGATGATCTCGGGGGCGAGGTAGTCGGGGGTGCCGATGATGCGGGTGGCGCGGGTGCGGCGCGGGGCGTCGACCAGGCGGGCGATGCCGAAGTCCGTGAGCTTGGCGCGCGGGGCGCCGCCCGGGCCGGGCGTGGAGGCCAGGTCGAGCAGGACGTTCTCCGGCTTGACGTCACGGTGGACGATCCCGGCCGCGTGGGCGGCGGCGAGGCCGTCGGCGACGTCGGCGATCACCGAGACGGCCGCCTGCGGGGAGAAGACGCCCTCGCGTTCGAGGCGGGAGCGCAGGTCGGTGCCCTGGACCAGCTCCATCACCAGGGCGAGGTCGCTGCCGTCCACCACCATGTCGCGCACGCCGACCACCCGGGGGTGGTCGAGGCTGGTGAGGGCCGCGCGCTCCTGGATGAAGCGGCCGACGAGGACCTGGTCGGACGCCAGGTCCTCACGCAGCAGTTTGACTGCCACCGGTCCGTCCGGGCCCTCGCCGAGCCACACGGCCCCGGCGGATCCCCTGCCGATCACCTGGTGCACGGTGTACCGGCTGCCGATCTTGCGTGCCAATGCTGCTGCTCCGTAGGCGGCGGGAGCGCACGGCCATCTGTGCGCTCGGTAGGTCGGTGCGTCAGCGACCAACCTACGCGCCCGGAAGCCCTCCGGGGGACGCTGAAGGGCTTCCGGCGCACGCTACTTGACGGGAAAAATTGCGAAGTGTCGACAAAGCGCCAAAATCGCGTGCGAACCGCCGTCAGCTGCCGTTGACGCTCTTGAACCAGTCGCTGACGCTGTTGAACCAGGTCCGGACGTTGTCCCAGTAGACCGGCAGATCCGTGAAGTTCCAGAGCGCGGCCGCCGCGACGGCCAGGATCAGCAGCACCATCAGGCAGCCCTTGAGGCAGCCGAGACCCGGGATGTACATCCGGTTCCGGCTGCGGCGGCGCGGCTCGCGGGCGGGCTGCGGCTCCCGCTGCTGCGGGGCGGGCGGCTCGGGCCGACGCGCGGGCGCGGGCTCGGGGCGGCGGGCCGGGACGGGCTGCGGAGCCGGCGGCGGGTAGCCCTGCGGGGCCGCCTGCTGCTGGTACGGCTGCGGCGGCGGGTAGCCCTGGGGCTGCTGGTACTGCGGCTGCCCGTACGGCTGCGGCTGGGCCGGCCGGCCTGCCGGGCCGCCCTGGTTCGCCTGGTACGGCGGCGGGGCGACCGGCGGCCGCTGGGCGTAGCCGGCGGGGCCCTGGGGCTGCTGGGGCTGGGGAGGCCGCTGGTACGGGCGGGGCGCGACCTGCGGGGCCGCGAGCTCCTGCGGGTCGAAGTAGCCGACCTCGGTCTGCTGGTTGCGGTCGCGGGCGGCGCGCAGCTGGGTCTGCCACGGGTGCGGCGACTCGGGCTGCGGGGGCGTGGCGGCGGGCGCGGCGGGCGCGGACGACGGCATGGGGGGCATCGGGGGCATGACCCTGGTGCGGTCCGCCGAGCCCTGCGGGGCGCTCATCACCTGCGTACGGTCCTCGGCGCCGAACACCTGGGCGTACCCCGCCCCCGCCGGGAGCACCTGGGTCGGGTCGGCTGAGCCCTCGACCGGTCCGGGCTCGGCGGCCGGCCGCGGGTCGGGCAGCAGCAGCGCGCCGACCTCCAGGGCCGCGTCCACCGCGGCCGGGGAGGCGTGCACGCCGATGCCCGCCGCGACCACCCGCAGGGCGTTGGCCAGCGAGACCGCGCCGGGCCGCTCGGCCGGGTTCTTGCGCAGGCAGCGCTCGATCACCGTCCAGACCGGCTCGGGCATGGTGCGGGGGCGCTCCGGGTCCTGCCGCAGGTGCGCCTGCAGGACCGCCACCGGGTTGTCGCCCTGGAACGGCGGGCGGCCGGTGACCAGCTCGTACAGCATGATCCCGGCGCCGTAGACGTCCACGGCGGAGGTCTGCGGGCGGCCGTCGGCGGACTCCGGGGCGACGTACGCGGGGGTGCCGACGAACTCGTGGGTGCGGGTGATGCCCGGGGAGTCGGCGAGGCGTGCGATGCCGAAGTCGGTGAGCATCGGGTGCATCTGCTCGCTGCCGTCCACGGTGCTCGTGGCGAGCAGCACGTTCGCGGGCTTGAGGTCGCGGTGCACCACGCCGTCGGCATGGCTGGCGGCGAGCGCGTCGGCGATCTGGGCCATCAGCAGGGCGCCCGCGATCGGGCTGAAGGGGCCGTTGCCGCGCAGGTAGCGGAACAGGTCGGGGCCCTCGACGAGGTCCATCACCAGGGCCAGCAGCTCGCCCTCGACCACCAGGTCGCGGACCCGGACGATGTTCGGGTGGTTGAGCCGCAGCAGCACCGAGCGCTCGCGCAGGAAGCGCATCACCACGTCGGGGTCGGCCGCCAGCTCCTCGCGCAGCACCTTGATCGCGACGGGACGGCCGGGCTCGATGCCGGGCACGCTGACGTCCTCGCGCACCTGGGCACGCCATACGGTGCCGGTGGCCCCGCGCCCGAGGGTCTCCTCGAGCAGATACTTGCTGCCGACTGGCCGCACCTGTGCACTCCTGTTGTCGCGACGGGTTGCCGGGCCCGTGTTTTCGGCAACTCTAACGGTGTCCGCGCAGGTTTCCGAGGCAACCGCGAGCGTGCTTCACCCGGCGGCCCAGGGGCATCCCCTAGGGCGTCCGCCAGCCGGCGAGGCAGCGGGCCGACCACAGGGGCGCGGAGAACTGCGCGAGATCGGAAGGCAACGGCCTGTATCCTCCCGCATCGCGCAGTTCTCCCCCAGCCTTCGGCCGGGAGGTACCCCCACGCGCCCCTGGGATGCCCCATCCTGATCGGTGCACCAACCGGCGGTGCCTCTGAGAGTCGGACGATCGGTCCACGTACGGCCCGACACGCCCGGGTTGACCTGACTGTCCGTCGGCTCCACCATGGCGATCATCGCAAGATCGTCAAATCCGGTACCGTGCGCGCACTGTCCGTCCCGAGTGGCAGGATGGCAGACACCACTCTTGTGGCCCCTTGGCGTCACTCCCACCGCAGCGTCAGCACAGGCAGACACGAGCAGAAGGGACCACGGGCGAGATGCAGATCCGGCTGACCGTCCTCCGACCGCGCAGCGGCCCGGCCGCGGCCGGATCGTCCACCGACGTGCTGGTGACGGCGCCGGTCGGGACGGCACTCGGCGCGGTCGCGGGCGCACTGGCGGGCGCAGTGGGCGTACGCGGCCCGCGCTCGGCCACCCATGTGCATCTGTACGCCGGTAGCCGTCGGGTCGACGAACAGACCCTGCTCGGGCACCCCCCGCTGCTGGACGGCGCCGTCCTCTCGCTCAACGAGCCCGACCCGGACGCCGACGACACCGTCCACCCCGCCACCGCCGAGCTGCGGATCGTCGGCGGGCCCGACGCGGGCGGCGTCCACCGGCTGCACGGCGAGGAGATCCGGGTCGGCCGGTCCAGCGAGGCCGACGTCCCGCTCGACGATCCGGACGTCTCCCGGCTGCACCTCTCCCTGCACCTGGGCCCCGACGGCCGGGTGACGGTCCGTGACCTCGGCTCGACCAACGGCACCGTCCTCGACGGGCGCTTCCTGCGCGACGAGGCCGCCGAACTCCCCGAGGGCGGCCTGCTCCGCGTCGGCGAGTCCACCCTCCTGGTCGCGCGTCCGGACATCGGGGAGATCTCAGGGTCGCCCAGGCAGGCCGTACCGGACGGCCTCGGCCACCTCCAGCTCGCCCCCGCGCCCCCGGCCAAGGCCGCGCTCGCCGCGCCCGCCCCGGCCGCCACCCCCGAGCCGCCCGCCGCCGGCGGCAGGGCCCGGGCCCTGCTCTCCCGTACCCTCGGCCGCTCGGGCGCCGCCGACCAGGCCCCCAGCGCGGCCCAGCAGCACGCCGCCGCCCGGGTGAGGCAGGCCGCCGCCCAGCGGGAGCGCTGGCCCGACCTGGCCTCCGTGCTGCTCACCGCGCTCGGCTCAGGACCACGGCTCTGGGAGCGCGGCCCGGCCCACCCCGACGCGCTGACGCTCCGCCTGGGCACTGCCGACCGGCCGGGCGGGCCCGGTACGGCCCCCGGCACGGTGCTGCCCGCCGTTCCCGTCACCATCGACCTGCAGATCGCGGGCAGCCTCGGCCTGGCCGGGCCCCGGGCGCGCCTCGCCGGGCTGGCCCGCGCCGTGGTGGCACAGCTGGCCGCCCTGCACCCGCCGAGCGGCCTGGGCATCGTGCTGGTCAGCGAACAGGAGGAGCAGGCGGTGGACTGGTCCTGGGCGCTGTGGCTGCCGCACCTACGGCCCGCGCACGGGCAGGACTGCCGGCTGCTGGTCGGTTTCGGCCCCGAGCAGACCCAGGCCCGGCTCGCCGAGCTGACCGCCACCGACGCCGCCTCGGGCCCGCCCGCCACCGTGCTCGTGGTGGACGGCACCCCCGCCACCCCCGCCGTCCGGGAGGCCCTGGAGCTGCTGCTGCAGCAGGGCCCGGCCCTCGGCGTCTTCCCGGTCTGCCTGGCCGAGCACGCCGATGATCTCCCCGTCGGCCTCGGCGCCACCGCGCTGGTCACCGGCGAGGTCGCCACCCAGCTCACCGTCGAGCGGCCGGCCGGTGGCGGGCGTGAGCTGGTGGACGAGGTCTCGCTGGACGCCGTCTCCCCCGCCTGGGCCGAGCGGCTGGCCCGGGTGCTCGCCCCGCTCTGCGAGGCCGCTCCCGCCGCCCGGGGGCCCCTGCCCGGCGCGCTGCGCCTGCTCGACCTGCTCCGCCTGGACACCGTCACCCCCGCCAAGCTCTCCGCCCGCTGGGCCGCACTGCCCACCACTCCCGGCACCGCCACGGCCCTGCTCGGCACCAGCCGCGACGACCTCTGCACCATCGACCTCGCCGACCCGGACCTGACCTCGCCCGAGGAGCCGGGCGGCCCGCACCTGCTGGTCGGCGGCGCCAAGGGCGCGGGCAAGACCGAACTGCTCCGCACCCTGATCGCCTCGCTCGCCGTCTCGGACCGGCCCGAGCGGCTCGGCATCACCGTCATCGAGGGCTCCGCCACCTCCGACGATCAGGCGGGCCTGCGCAGCTGCACCGACCTCCCGCACGTCACCGGCCACGTGGACGCCGCGGCCGACCCCCGGCAGGCGATGCTCGCCGCGGAGTCCCTGCTGGACGAGCTGGCGCACCGCGAGGCGCTCTTCGGCAAGCTGGACTTCGCGTCCTGGCACACCGCCCGCGCGCTGAACCACGCGCCCTCGCTGGTGACGGCGGGCAGCGCGGGCAGCGCGCCCGTGAGCATCCGGATCGCTGCCCCCCGTACGGCCCCGGAGGCCCGCACCGCCGTGCCCGCGCGGCTGGTCGTGGTGGTGGACGACTACGACGCGCTGCTGGCCCCCACCTCCGCCGCGGGCCGCCCGCTCGCCCGGGCACTCGCCGCCGTCGCCCAGCGCGGCGGCCGGCTCGGCGTGCACCTGGTGGCCGCCACCGGCTCCCCGGAGCAGACGGCCGGCAGCGAGATCGACGAGGCGGCGGCGCTGCGGATCGCGCTGCGCACCGCCGATCCGGCCGACTCCGATCTGCTGATCCACCTGGCCGACGCCGCCGCGCTGGCCGAGGACACCCCCGGCCGCGGCTACCTGCGCCGCCCCGACGGCGGGGTGACGGCCTTCCAGACCGCCCGCGTCAGCGGCCGCATCCCCCGCACGGCCACGCTCCGCCCCACCGTCGTCGCGATAGACCCCGCCCAGCTGGGCACGCCCCCGACCCGCCGCCCCGTCCGCGAACTCGGCAACGGCCCGACCGACCTCGCCCTCCTCGCCAGCGCCCTCCAGCGGGCGGCGGCGCAGTAGCCGGTAACCGATCAGGATCGGATATGCCCCTGTGGTCACCCCGCCGGAACGACGCGAGGGCGGGACCGTACAAGACGGTCCCGCCCTCGCAGCCGATCAGCCTCAGCCCATCGAGCCCGTCCGCAGCAGGGTACGGATCACGCGCATCGCGACGGAGAGGCTGGACAGCTCGTAGTTGTCCGAGCCTCTTATGTCGTCGAGGGTGGTCTTCGCCCGGCTGAGCAGGGTGGAGTTGAGCTCCGCCCAGGCCTCGTAGCGCTCCTCGGGCGCGGCGCCCTCGGGGCCGCAGGCCAGGATGTCGGCCGTGAGCGCCGCGTGGGCCGCGAAGAGGTCCTCGCGGATGGCCGCGCGGGCCATCGAGGACCACCGGTCGGTGCGCGGCAGCTCGATGATCCGGTCCAGCAGGTGGGTGATCTGCAGGCGGTCGGCCAGGTCGTAGTACAGCTCCGCGACCTCGGTGACCTCGCCGCCCGAGCGGTCCGCGACCTGGACGATGTCGAGGGTCGGGAAGGTCGAGGAGAGGCCCGCGATCCGGTTGGCCAGGGTGTCCGGCACTCCGGCCGCCGCGAGCTCCTGGTAGACCGACTCGAACCAGGCCAGGTCCTCGCCGCGGAGCGGCTTGGGCAGGCTGTCCCAGACCAGGTTGACCCGGTCGTGGAAGAACTCGATGGTGGCGGCGATGTCCAGCGGCTGGCGCCGGTTGTTGAGCATCCAGCGGGTGGCCCGCTCGACCAGCCGGCGGGAGTGCAGCCGCATCCTGGTCTGGATCCGGGCCGACACCTTGTTGTCCAGGCCCTCGACCTCGTCCCAGATCTGCTCCAGGCCGAAGACCGCGCGGGCCGCCGTGTGGGTGCGGGCGATCTCCTCGTACGTCGCCCCGGTCTCCTCGCGGAGGCGGAAGGCGAAGGTGCAGCCACCGCGGTTGATCGTGTCGTTGACGATCAGGGTGGTGATGATCTCCCGGCGCAGCGGGTGCCGGTCGATCGCGTCCGCGAAGCGCGCCCGCAGCGCCGACGGGAAGTACTCGTGCAGTGTGCTGCGGAAGTAGGGGTCGTCGGGCAGCGAGGTGGCGAGCAGCTCCTCGGCCAGCGTGATCTTCGTGTACGCGAGCAGCACGGACAGCTCGGGCTGGGAGAGCCCGCGCCCGGCCTGCTGACGCTCGCGGATCTGCTTCTCGGCGGGCAGGAACTCCAGGGCCCGGTCGAGCTGCCCGTCCGCCTCCAGGCGGTTGATCATGCGGGCGTGCACGTTGACCATGCTGCTCGCCTGGGCGACGGCGTTGGCCAGCACCACGTTCTGCGCGTAGTTGTTGCGCAGGACGAGCTGTCCGACCTCGTCGGTCATCTCGGCGAGCAGGGCGTTGCGCTGCTTGACCGTCATGTCGCCGTCGGCGACCACCTGGTTGAGCAGGATCTTGATGTTCACCTCGTGGTCCGAGGTGTCCACGCCGGCCGAGTTGTCGATGGCGTCGGTGTTGATCCAGCCGCCGGTGCCCTCGGGGCCGCCCGCCGCCGCGTACTCGATGCGGCCGAGCTGGGTGCAGCCGAGGTTGCCGCCCTCGCCGATGACGCGGGCGCGGACCTGGCCGCCGTCGACGCGGATCGCGTCGTTGGCCTTGTCGCCGACCTCGGCGTTGGTCTCGGTGGAGGCCTTGACGTAGGTGCCGATGCCGCCGTTCCAGAACAGGTCGACGGGCGCCTGAAGGATGGCCTTCATCAGCTCGGCCGGGGTGAGCTTGGACTGCTCGATGCCGAGGCGCTCGCGCACCTGCGGGGAGAGCTGGATCGCCTTGGCACTGCGCGGGAAGACCCCGCCGCCGGCCGAGATCAGCGACTTGTCGTAGTCGTCCCAGGAGCTGCGCGGCAGGTCGAAGAGCCGGCGGCGCTCGGCGTACGAGACGGCGGCGTCCGGGTTCGGGTCCAGGAAGATGTGCCGGTGGTCGAAGGCGGCGACCAGGCGGATGTGCTCGCTGAGCAGCATGCCGTTGCCGAAGACGTCACCGGACATGTCGCCGATGCCGACGACGCTGAAGTCCTCGCTCTGGGTGTCGACGCCCAGCTCGCGGAAGTTTCGCTTGACGGACTCCCAGGCGCCGCGGGCGGTGATGCCCATGCCCTTGTGGTCGTACCCGGCGGAGCCGCCGGAGGCGAAGGCATCGCCCAGCCAGAAGCCGTACGACTCGGCGACGCCGTTGGCGATGTCCGAGAAGGTCGCGGTGCCCTTGTCGGCGGCGACCACCAGGTAGGTGTCGTCCTCGTCGTGGCGGACCACGTCGACGGGGTGGACGACCTCGCCGGCCTTCAGGTTGTCGGTGATGTCGAGCAGCGCCGAGATGAAGGTCTTGTACGAGGCGATGCCCTCGGCCAGCCACGCGTCGCGGTCCACCGACGGGTCCGGGAGCTGCTTGGCGACGAAGCCGCCCTTGGCGCCGACCGGGACGATGACGGTGTTCTTGACCATCTGGGCCTTGACCAGGCCGAGGATCTCGGTCCGGAAGTCCTCGCGGCGGTCGGACCAGCGCAGACCGCCACGCGCGACCTTGCCGAAGCGCAGGTGCACGCCCTCGACCCGGGGCGAGTAGACCCAGATCTCGAAGGCCGGGCGCGGCGCCGGCAGGTCCGGGATGGCCTGCGGGTCGAACTTCATCGACACGTAGTCGTGCCACTCGCCGTCACCGGCGTGCTGGAAGAAGTTGGTCCGCAGGGTGGCCTTGATCAGGTGCAGGAAGGAGCGCAGGATGCGGTCCTCGTCCAGCGAGACGACCTCGTCGAGCGCGCCGGACAGCTCCTCGATGATGCCCTCGGTCAGCTCCTGCGCGCCCAGCTGGTGGCTGGGGCTCAGGCGGGCCTCGAAGAGGTTGACCAGCAGCCGGGTGGTGTGGGTGTTGTTGAGGAGCGCGTCCTCCATGTAGTCCTGGGAGAAGGTGCTCCCGGCCTGGCGGAGGTACTTGGCGTAGGCGCGCAGCACCACGGCCTGACGCCAGGTCAGCCCGGCGGTGAGGACGAGCTCGTTGAAGCGGTCGTTCTCGGCCTTGCCCGTCCAGGTGGCCGCGAAGGTCTCCTGGAAGCGCTCGCGGGCCGCGTCGCTCAGCCCGGTGGCCTCGCGCAGCTTGAGCCCGAAGTCGTACACCCAGGCGGTGGTGTGGTCGGAGCGGGTGAGCGCGTACGGGTGCTCGTCGAGCACCTCGACGCCCAGGCGCTGGAGGACCGGCAGGACCTCGGTGAGCGAGATCGGGCCGCCGACGCGGTAGATCTTGAAGCGGCGCTCGTCGTCGCCGGCGCCGACCGGCTGGTAGAGGTTCAGCCGGAAGTCGCCCTCGCCGTGCAGGGACTCGATCTGCTTGAGGTCGGAGACGGCGGTGCGGGCGGTGAAGTCGGCGCGGTAGCCGTCCGGGAAGGCGTTGGCGTACTTGCGGCCGAGCTCGGCGGCCTTCTCCTCGCCCAGCTCGATGTGCAGCTGGTCGTGGAAGCCGTCCATCCAGAACCGGGCGGCCTCGGCCAGCTTGGCCTCGATCCGCTCGATCTCGGCCTCGGTGAGCTGCGGGAGCTCGCTGCCCTTGGCGACCCGGACGACGAAGTGCAGACGGGTCAGGACGGACTCGGTGGAGTAGATCGTGTAGTCGATCGTGTCCCCGTTGAGCTCCGTCTTGAGGATGTCCGTCAGGCGCTCGCGGATGCGGGTGGTGTAGCGGTCGCGCGGCAGGTAGATCAGCGCGGAGAAGTAGCGCCCGTACTCGTCCTGGCGCAGGAACAGCCGCAGCCGGCGGCGCTCCTGCAGGTAGAGCACGCTGGTCGCGATGGAGAGCAGTTCTTCGGCCGGGGTCTGGAAGATCTCGTCCCGGGGGAAGGTCTCCAGGATCTGCAGCAGGTCGCGGCCGTCGTGGCTGTCGCTGCTGAAGCCGGAGCCGCCCAGGACTCCCTGGACCTTGCGGCGGACCACCGGGATGCGGGTGACGGACTCGGTGTACGCGGCGGAGGAGAACAGCCCGAGGAAGCGGCGCTCGCCGATCGGCTCGCCGTTGGCGTCGAACTTCTTGACGCCGACGTAGTCCAGGTAGGCCGGGCGGTGCACGGTCGCGCGGCTGTTGGCCTTGGTCAGGACGAGCAGCTTCTTCTCGTGCGCCTTGGCCCGGACGGGGGCGGACAGGCGGCCGAAGGCCTCGCTGACCGGGTGGTGGTCGGTGTCGTGGTTGAGCGGGTCGGAGCGCAGGACGCCCAGGCCGGTCCCGGGGACGGCCTTCAGGACCTCCTCGCCCTTGTGCTCGGCCAGGTCGTACTCGCGGTAGCCGAGGAAGGTGAAGTGGTCGTCGGCGAGCCAGCGCATCAGCTCCCAGGCCTCGCCGACCTCCTGCTCGGGCAGGTGGGCCGGGGGCTCCTCGGCGAGCTCGTCGGCGAGCCGGAGCGCGCTGTCGCGCATCTTGGACCAGTCCTCGACGACCTCGCGGACGTCGCCGAGCACGCGGCGCAGGTTGGCCTCGATCGAGTGGAGGTCCTCGCGGTCCGTCTCACGGTCGATCTCGATGTGCATCCAGGACTCGACCACCGCGTCGGCCGGCCAGTCGGTGCCGGCGGCCTGGCTGCGGGAGCAGGCGTCGAGGTCCAGGATCTCCAGCAGCCTGCCGGTGATGTCACGGCGTACGGCCAGCTGGGGGTGGATGACGACGTGGATGCCGCGGTCCTCGCGGGTCAGCTCGTTGGTGACCGAGTCGACCAGGAAGGGCATGTCGTCGGTGACGACCTCGACCACGGTGTGACCGCAGGCCCAGCCGTTCTCCTCGACGGTCGGGGTGTACACCCGGACCTCGGCGGTGCCCTGCGGGCGCTTGAGCCCGAGCCGGTAGTGGGAGGCGGCCGCGCCGTAGATGTCGACCGGATCGCGGTCGACCAGGTCCTCGGGCGCGGTGTGGAGGTAGTAGTGGTGCAGGTACGCGGTCAGAGCACCGTTGCTCAGACCCTCTCCTGGCGCCGCTCCCCCCACCTGGCTGTTCTCAGCGGCTGCTGCTGCCTTCGTGAGCAGTTCGGCCTTGGCTGCGTCCAGCTTGGTCTGCATGGCTTCTAGGCTCCTGTCGCGCGCCGTTGCGTGACTCGGTGGTGTTTGGGCGTACACCGCCGGGTCTGTCCGCAATCCTCCCCCATATTCCGGATGAAAAGCACTCATGCCACGCATAAGTTGCTCTTCGCCTGGGTACTAGGGACTTTTGGCCTGCGGAGCCACCCGACGACGCCAGTCAGCCTAACTGGCTGAAACGAAGGTGTCAGGGGACATGGAGGCACAAAGCCGCAGGAAGATCGATCCGTCCTGTCCACCTTGTCCAAACTGCAGGTCGGAGTGTGTCAGCTCCTGACAGGATCGGCGTCCCCGACCGGCAGGATCTCGCGCAGCAGCGGACGACCGGGGGCCCGGCTGCGCCACTCCCGCGGATACCCGAGCGAGACCTCCTCGAAGCGCACACCGTCGTGCCAGGTGGTGCGCGGGATGTGCAGGTGCCCGTAGACCACCGCCGCCACCGGGAACCGGCGGTGCCAGTCCCCCGTGGCCTCGGTGCCGCACCACTGGGCGAACTCGGGGAAGCGCAGCACCCGGGTGGGGTCCCGCACCAGCGGATAGTGGTTGACCAGCACCAGCGGCACCCCGGGCGGGCACTCCGCGAGCCGCCGGGCCGTGAGCTCCACCCTCGCGGCGCACCAGGCCTCCCGGCTCGGGTACGGATCCGGGTGCAGCATGAACTCGTCGGCGCACACCACGCCGGTGCGCTGCGCGTACGCCAGGCCCTCCTCCTTGGAGGCCGTGCCCGGCGGCCGGAAGGTGTAGTCGTACAGCACGAACAGCGGTGCCACCCGGACCGGCCCGCCGACTCCGTCCCAGACCGGGTACGGGTCCTCCGGGGTGAGCACGCCCAGGCCCCGGCAGACCTCCACCAGCCGCTCGTACCTGGCCACGCCGCGCAGCCGGACCGGATCGCTGTTGTGGGTCCAGAGCTCGTGGTTGCCGGGCGCCCAGACCACCTGGGCGAAGCGCGAGGCGAGCAGGCCCAGGGCCCACTCGACGTCCTCCACCCGCTCCGCCACGTCGCCCGCGACCAGCAGCCAGTCGTCCGGTGACGTGGGCCGCAGCTCGCGGACGATCTCCCGGTTGGCCTCGTACGAGATGTGCAGGTCGCTGACGGCCAGCAGCCGGCCCTCGCCCGTGCGCTCCACCATGGGCACAACTCCCCCCTCATGGACTCGGGTTGTCCCTCGGAGCATTGTCACCGACGGTGGTCGACGGATGGTCGCATCTCAGCCCATGTGCGGGTAGCGGTGGTCGGTCGGCGGCACGAAGGTCTCCTTGATCGAGCGCGCCGAGGTCCAGCGCAGCAGGTTCTGCGCCGCGCCCGCCTTGTCGTTGGTCCCCGAGGCCCGCCCGCCGCCGAAGGGCTGCTGCCCGACCACCGCGCCGGTCGGCTTGTCGTTGATGTAGAAGTTGCCCGCGGCGAAGCGGAGTTGCTCGACGGCCTGGGCGATCGCGAAGCGGTCCTGCGCGAACACCGCGCCGGTCAGCCCGTACGGCGATCCCGAGTCGACCCGGGCCAACGCCTCCTCCCAGCCGGCGTCCTCGTAGACGTGGACGGCGAGAATCGGCCCGAAGTACTCGGTCCGGAACATCTCGTTGCCGTGGTCCGAGGAGACCAGGACCGTCGGCCGGACGAACCAGCCGATGGCGTCGTCGTACTGGCCGCCCGCCGCCAGCTCCACGGCCGGGTCCTGCTTGGCCCGTTCGATCGCGGCGGTGCTCTTGGCGTAGGCACGGGCGTCGATCAGCGCGCCCATGAAGTTGGAGAGGTCGGTGACATCGCCGACGGTGAGCGCGTCGACCTCGGCCAGGAAGTCGTCCCTGATCCTCTGCCAGAGGCTGCGCGGCAGGTACGCCCGGGACAGCGCCGAGCACTTCTGGCCCTGGTACTCGAAGGCGCCCCTGATCATGGCCGTCCTCAGGATCTCCGGATCGGCCGAGCGGTGCGCGAGCAGGAAGTCCTTGCCGCCGGTCTCGCCGACGATCCGCGGGTACGACCGGTAGGAGCCGATGTTGGCGCCGATGGTCCTCCACAGCGCCTGGAACGTCCCGGTCGATCCGGTGAAGTGCAGACCGGCCAGCGCCGGGTCGGCCAGCGCCACCTGGGACAGCTGCTGCCCGTCCCCGGTCACCATGTTGATCACCCCGGGTGGCAGCCCGGCCGCCTCCAGCACCCGCATCAGGTAGAAGGCGGAGAGAGTCTGGGTGGGCGAGGGCTTCCAGACCACCGTGTTGCCCATCAGCGCCGGCGCGGTCGGCAGGTTCCCCGCGATCGCGGTGAAGTTGAACGGCGTGATCGCGTAGACGAAGCCCTCCAGCGGCCGGTGGTCGGTGCGGTTCCACACCCCGGGGGAGGACTGCGGCTGGTCGGCCAGGATCTGCCGGGCGAAGTGCACGTTGAAGCGCCAGAAGTCGATCAGCTCGCAGGCCGAGTCGATCTCGGCCTGCTGGACGGTCTTGGACTGGCCGAGCATGGTGGCCGCGTTCAGCGTCTGCCGCCAGGGCCCCGCCAGCAGGTCGGCCGCCCGGAGGAAGACGGCCGCCCGGTCGTCGAAGGAGAGTGAGCGCCACCCGGGTGCCGCCGCGAGCGCCGCGTCCACGGCCAGCCTGGCGTCCTCGCGGGTGGCATGGCCGAGGACCCCCAGCTTGGCGGCGTGGTGGTGCGGCTGGACGACGTCGACCCGTTCGCCACCGCCGAAGCGCTGCTCCCCCGCGATCGTCATCGGCAGCGGGATCTGTTCGGCGGCCAGCTCGTCCAGCCTCCGCTCGAGCCGCTCGCGTTCCGGGCTGCCGGGCGCGTACGTGTGCACAGGCTCGTTGCTGGGGACCGGCACCTGTGTCACCGCGTCGATGGGCATGTCGTCTCCGGCCTGTCTCGGTACGTACGTCAATCCCAGATTGACGAGTTCGCGCCGATTCGACCGAGGTGACACGCCCTTACCGCAGGGGGCTCACGCCACGAGCTGCTCCGCGAGCTCCACCGCCTCGGCGAGGCTGTCCACCACGGGGACGCCGAGCGGCTCCAGCTTCGCCCGGGTGTGCGAACCGCCGGTGTACAGCACGGCCCTGGCCCCGGCGGCCAGCGCGGCCATCCCGTCGTCCGCGGCGTCACCGATCAGCACGGTGCGGCGCGGGTCCACCACGGCGCCGAGGGCTTCCAGATGACGCTGCAGGTAGACGCTCTTCCCCTCGCCCTCGGAGGTGCCGACCCGGCCGTCCACCCGGACGAAGTGCCTCTCGATCCCGTGCGCGCGCACCTGCGGGACCAGCCTGTGGTGCTCGTGCATCGAGAGCAGCGACTGGCTCCGCCCCGCCGCGACCCACTCCGCCAGCAGCTCGCGCGCGCCCGCCGTCAGACCGCAGGAGACGCTCAGCTCGCTGTAGTGCTCCTGGAAGGTCGCGTCGAGTACCTCCCACTCACTCCGGCTGGGCACCCGGCCGAGCAGCAGCTCGTAGAACTTCGGGATCGGGAAGCAGTACAGCTCGCGGTAGCGCTCGACCGTGATCGGCGCCATGCCGAGCGTCGCGAAGGCGGCATTGCTCGCGGCGACCACTGCCTCCATGTCGTGCAGCAGCGTGCCGTTCCAGTCCCAGACGATGTGAGTACGCACCCAGGAACGGTAACCGGCCGCACCGACAATCAGCCAAGGAGAGCGGGGATCTCCTGCGTCGCGAACCAGAGCAGCTCGTGGTCCTCCGCCCCGTCCACGGTGAACTGGGCGTCGCTGTCGCCCTTGTCCGCGGCCGCGATCGCCTCGGCGGCGGCCGCGATCTCGCCGGTCACGTCCGCGTCCTCCACGTCGGCGTGCACGGCGGCGGCCTTGGCCAGCGGGAGCGGGCCCTTCAGCACCACCCGGCCGAGCGAGCCCTGGTCCTGGTACTCGTCACCGGCGAACGGCGCCACCGCGGAGTCCGCCACCTCGACCGCGACCACCACCCGGCGGCGGGGAGCCGCCTGGTCCTCGGCGAGCAGCCGCAGCGAGGCCTGGGCGGCCCGGTTGAGCGCCGCGTACTCCAGCTCCTCCAGGTCGTCGCTGACGTACCACTCGCGCAGCGCGGGTGTCACGGCGTAGGCCACCGACTGGTCCAGGACACCGCCCGGGTGCGCCGCCGCCAGGCCGTTCAAGGTGGTGGGCACGTACACGCGCATCGGGGGGCTCCGGTTCATCGGTGGACTTCACGCTTCCCCCCAAGAATAGGGCGCACGTGACCGTCCATCACGCGTCAGCGGCCGGCCCTCACCGGTCACCGACTGGCCGCCAGGGCGGCCCGGCTGGTCCGCAGCGCCGTCTCCAGGACGTCGCCACGGCGGGCCGGGTCCATCATGTTGGGGCCCATCACTGCCAGGTCCTCCAGCGTCGGCGCGAGCAGCTGCACCCGGGTGCCGGCCGCCCGCAGGATCCGGGCCTCGCGCAGCATCTGGCGCGTCACCGCCCGGCGGTAGCGGCTGACCAGCTGGGCCAGCACGCCCTTCGGCCGGTCCCTGGCCCGCCACTCCCGCAGTGCGGCGACCGTCCCGCGCCCCGTCTCGGCCCGCCCGGCCGGGTGCAGGCGCAGCGCCATCGGCGCGAGCACGTACACCTCGTCCAGGCCACGGCCCACCATCAGGTCCACGTTGGTGGCCGACCAGCAGCCGCCGTCGACGTACTGGCTGCCGTTCACGTTCACCGGGGCGAACCAGCCCGGGATCGCGCAGGAGGCCATCACCGCCTCGGCCACCTCGGCGGCCGGCGCCTCGGGGTCGCCGAAGGTCACCCGGCGGCCCGTCCGGTAGTCCACGGCCGCCACCCGCAGTCCGGACCCGGCCGGCCAGCCGTCCGATCCCATCAGGCCGCGCACCAGCTCGCCGACCGGTGCGACCGAGCCGCGTCCGGTCGGCACGACGGCGGAGACCATGGTCAGGAAGGGGTACTCGCTCGGGTGCCGTACGGCGTCCCTCAGCAGACCCGGCGAGCCGATCCCGGGCCGGGGGCGGGGCGGCAGCGCACCACCGGCGGCGGTGTCGTAGTCGAACTCCACCCCGGCCAGCGGGCCGGTGACGACCGGCAGGCCGCGCTGGTGGTCCCGCAACTCCTCGGACCGCACACCGGCGGCCAGCATGGTGCCCAGGATCGATCCCGCCGAGGTCCCGAGGATCACCTCGGCCTCCCCCGGCTGCCATCCCGTGGCCTCCTCGACCGCGCACAGCGCCCCGACCGTCCAGGCCGCACCGAGCATGCCGCCCCCGCCCAGCACCAGTCCGCGCCGTACGCCGTCGCGCGATGCCAGCAGGCCCTCGCCGCTCGAAGCCTGGGTCGAAGCCTGAGTCACCATGCCGCTGCCGCCTCTCCGGATCGTCTTCCCCCGATCCTCCTTCCTACCGGACGGTAGGACCGTCGCCGCAACGGGGCCGCAACGCGAAGTTTGCCCGGCGTGCGTCCCCCTTCGTGCGCCGTCGGCCGCCGACGTACGTCAACCGGATGCCCGATCGGCACCGTCCACGCCGCCGGAGCCCCACCGGACATCACCCGGATAGGTGACACGTCCGGTCCCGCCCGACGCCGGGGAGAGGGTCGTTGCCGCCGCCTCCGGGCCCGGGTAGCAAGGACCCCGACAGATGGTGACAGCACCCAGGAGGTTCCGCACATGGTCGAGACCGCAGCCGTACGGCACCTCACCGCGCTGCACGCCCCGCGCGTCCGCCCCCTGGTGCACGCCACCGGACACCCGCACGCCCGCCGCCCGGCCCGTACGCCGCACCCGCACCCCTGTGCGCCCGCGCCCGCCGAGCCCCGCCGCCCCCGGCACCCGCGCGCCGCCTGCGCCCCGGCCCACGGCGGCCACGGCGAGCTCGCCACCCGGTTCGCGCACCGCCTGGTCGAGGTCCTCACCGGCCTGCGCCCGGCCGGGCAGCTCCAGCGCCACACCACCGTCCCCGGGTACCAGCAGCTCACCGCCCTGGTCCGGAGCGGCCCGCTGCGCCCGCGCGGCCGGGTGACCGGTCACCGGCTCGGGCGGGTCTACGACTCGGCACCGGTGCCCGGTGCGCTGGAGGTGTGTGTCCGGGTGGAGTTCGGGCCGCGCCACCACATGGTCGCCTTCCGCCTTGAACAACACCGGCGGACCGAGCAGTGGCAGTGCGCCGCCGTCGAAGCGCGCTGAGGGCGAACAGACAGGGGCGCAGGGAACTGCGCGCGAGTCCATGCGCCTCCGTGGAGGGCTGGTCGCGCAGTTCCCCGCGCCCCTGGTGGATCCCTTGCCCGGGCGGGCTACTTACGGCGGCGGCCCTTGGCCGCCTTCGCGGCCTTGCGGCGCTCGGCGCGGGTGAGCCCGTCGCCCTCGTCCGCCCCGAGGTCCTCGAACTCGCCCTCGATCACCGTGTCGTCACCGTCGACCGTGGGGGCCGTGTAGTGCAGCCGCTGCGGCTTGGGGGCCTCCAGGCCCTTGGCCTTGATCTCCGGCCGGCCGGCGTCCCGCTCGAGCTTCTCCAGCACGACCTCGGCATCCTCGAGAGGCACCTCCTCGACCTGCTGCTCGACCTGGACCTCCAGGTTGAACAGGTAGCCGACGGACTCCTCCTTGATGCCCTCCATCATCGCGGTGAACATGTCGAAGCCCTCGCGCTGGTACTCGACCAGCGGGTCGCGCTGCGCCATGGCCCGCAGGCCGATGCCCTCCTGCAGGTAGTCCATCTCGTAGAGGTGCTCGCGCCAGCGGCGGTCGAGCACCGAGAGGACGACCCGGCGCTCGAGCTCGCGCATGATCTCCGAGCCGAGCTGGTCCTCGCGAGCGCCGTACTGGGCCTGGATGTCCTCCTGGACCACCTTGCTGAGGAACTCGGAGGTCAGGCCGGCCGGGCCGCCCGCCTCCTCCTCCAGGTCCTCCAGGTCGAGGGTGACCGGGTAGAGCTGCTTGAGGGCCGTCCAGAGCTTCTCGAGGTCCCAGTCGTCCTCGAAGCCCTCACCGGTCGCGGCGCTGACGTACGCCTCGACGGTGTCGTCCATGAAGTGGCCGATCTGCTCCTGCAGGTCCTCGCCCTCCAGGACGCGGCGGCGCTCGCCGTAGATGACCTCGCGCTGGCGGTTCAGCACCTCGTCGTACTTGAGGACGTTCTTGCGGATCTCGAAGTTCTGCTGCTCGACCTGGGTCTGGGCGGACGCGATCGCGCGCGTGACCATCTTCGACTCGATCGGCACGTCCTCCGGGACGTTCGCCATCGACAGCACGCGCTCGACCATGCCGGCCTTGAAGAGACGCATCAGGTCGTCACCGAGCGAGAGGTAGAACCGGGACTCGCCCGGGTCGCCCTGACGGCCGGAGCGGCCGCGCAGCTGGTTGTCGATGCGCCGCGACTCGTGGCGCTCGGTGCCCAGCACGTAGAGGCCGCCGATCTCCTGCACCTCGATCTGCTCGGCCTTCACGGCCGCCTTGGCCTTCTCCAGCGCGCTCGGGAAGGCCGCCTCGTACTCCTCCGGGGTGTCCACCGGGGTGATGCCGCGCTGGGCCAGCTCGGCCGCCGCGAGGTGGTCGGGGTTGCCGCCGAGCATGATGTCGGTGCCACGGCCGGCCATGTTGGTGGCGACCGTGACGGCGCCCTTGCGGCCGGCCTGGGCGACGATCTGCGCCTCGCGCTCGTGGTGCTTGGCGTTGAGGACCTCGTGCGGCACGCCGCGCTTGCGCAGCTCCTGCGAGAGGTACTCGGACTTCTCGACCGAGACGGTGCCGACCAGGACCGGCTGGCCCTTCTCGTGCTTCTCGACGATGTCCTCGACCACGGCGGCGAACTTGGCCGGCTCCGACTTGTAGATCAGGTCGGGCTGGTCGATGCGCAGCGGGGTCTTGTTGGTCGGGATCGGGACGACGCCGAGCTTGTAGATCTGGTGGAACTCCGCCGCCTCGGTGGTGGCGGTACCGGTCATGCCGGAGAGCTTGTCGTACAGGCGGAAGAAGTTCTGCAGGGTGATGGTGGCCAGCGTCTGGTTCTCGTTCTGGACCTCCACCCCCTCCTTGGCCTCGATCGCCTGGTGCATGCCCTCGTTGTAGCGGCGGCCCGCGAGGATACGGCCGGTGTGCTCGTCAACGATCATGACCTCGCCGTTCATCACGACGTAGTCCTTGTCGTTCTTGTAGAGCTCCTTGGCCTTGATGGCGTTGTTCAGGAACCCGACGAGCGGCGTGTTGACCGACTCGTAGAGGTTGTCGATGCCGAGGTAGTCCTCGACCCGGGTGACACCCTCCTCGAGCACGCCCACGGTGCGCTTCTTCTCGTCGACCTCGTAGTCGCGGTCGCGCTTGAGGCGCTGCACCAGCTTGGCGAAGTCGGCGTACCACTTGGTCGCCTGGTCGGCCGGGCCGGAGATGATCAGCGGGGTACGGGCCTCGTCGATCAGGATCGAGTCGACCTCGTCGACGATCGCGAAGTTGTGGCCGCGCTGGACGAGTTCGTCCTGCGACCAGGCCATGTTGTCGCGCAGGTAGTCGAAGCCGAACTCGTTGTTGGTGCCATACGTGATGTCCATCCCGTACTGGCGCTTGCGCTCGGCGGGCGACATGCTGCCGAGGATCACGCCGACCTCGAGCCCGAGGAAGCGGTGCACCCGGCCCATCCACTCCGAGTCACGCTCGGCGAGGTAGTCGTTGACCGTGATCAGGTGAACGCCCTTGCCGGTCAGCGCGTTGAGGTAGGCCGGCAGCGTGCCGACCAGGGTCTTGCCCTCACCGGTACGCATCTCGGCGACGTACCCGAAGTGCAGGGCCGCGCCACCCATCAGCTGGACGTCGTAGTGCCGCTGGCCGAGGACGCGCTTCGCCGCCTCGCGGACGGTCGCGAAGGCCTCGGGGAGGATGTCGTCCAGGGTCTCGCCGTCGGAGAGACGCTGCTTGTACTCGTCGGTCAGCGCGCGCAGCTCGTCGTCCGTGAGGTTGACGAAGTCCTCTTCGATGGAGTTGACCTGGGCGGCAATCCGCTGCAGCTTGCGAAGGATCTTGCCTTCGCCTGCGCGCAGGATCTTGTCGAAGACGGACACTTGAGCGGGCTCCTTGCCTGGATCGGCTCTGGACGACTGCGGGGCGGGGTTTACCCCACCGTACGGGCCATCGTATGCGAGGAGACCAACGCGCCGGGAGGTGCGTCAGCACGGTATTCCCGTGTCACCCGGGAGAGCACATGCATCGATAGCACGACCCGGTGGGGCAAAACGGTCACCGTCCGCCTCCTCGCGCAGCGTTGTACGTGCGGGATCGCGCTTTGGTTCCCGCCCCGCTTGTCAGTGCCGCTTGTCGGTGCCGCTTGTCAGTGCCGCGTTCTACCCTGCCCGACATGAGTCCCCTCACCCTCTCCGCCGACGAGGCCCGCCGGACAGCCCTCCGGGCCCAGGGCCTGCTGGGCGCCCCCGACCGTCGCGCCGGGGTGCGCGGGGTGCTCCGGCACCTGGGCGCCGTCCAGCTCGACACGATCTCGGTGCTGGCCCGCTCGCACGAGCTGATCCCGTACGCGCGTCTCGGTGCCGTCGGGCGGCCGGCGGTCGAGAAGGCGTACTGGGGCTCGGAGACCACCTTCGAGTACTGGTCGCACGCCGCCTGCATCCTGCCGGTGGAGGAGTGGCCGCTGTTCGCCTTCCGCCGCCGCGCGTACCGCGGCCGCGGCCACCTCTGGGGCCACCAGGTCACGCCGGAGACGTACCGGCACGTGCTGGACAAGCTCCGCACCGAGGGCCCGCTGACCTCGACCGAGCTCGGCGGCGCCAAGAAGACCTCGGAGTGGTGGGACTGGTCCGACACCAAGATCGCCGTCGAGCGCGCACTCGCCTTCGGCGACGTGGTCTGCACCGAGCGCCGCAGCTGGAAGCGGGTGTACGAGCTCGCCGAGCAGGCCATCCCGGCCGAGCTCTACGGGCAGGAGCTCAGTGACGAGGAGTGCCTGCGCAGGCTGGTCGCCCAGGCGGGCGCGGCACTCGGGGTGGCCACCAGAGCGGATCTGATGGACTATCACCGCCTCAAGGCCGACCAGGTGGAGTCCGTCCTGGGCGACTCCGGCCTGGTGCCGGTCCAGGTGGCCGGCTGGGGCGCCCCCGCATGGGCCGATCCGGCAGCACTGGCCACCGAACCGCGCGGCCGGCACCGGACGACGCTGCTCTCGCCCTTCGACTCGTTGGTCTGGGACCGCCCGCGCACCGAGCGGATCTTCGGCATGACGCACCGCCTGGAGGCGTACACCCCCAAACACAAGCGGGTGCACGGCTACTTCGCGATGCCGCTGCTGGCCGGCGGCCGCCTGGTCGGCCGGGTCGATCCGGCCCGCGAAGGGCGCACGCTGGTGGCCCGCCAGGTCTCACTGGACGCGCCGAAGCACGTCGAAGCCCTGGCCCAGGCCCTGCGCGAGGCGGCCGAGTGGGTGGGCTGCGACTCCGTACGGGTCGAGGCGCTCGGCGACGAGGCGCTGCGGCCCGCGCTGGAGAAACTGCTCCGCTGAGGATCAGCCTATTTCGAGGATCTTCTCCCGCATCGCGTAGACCACGGCCTCCATCCGGGAGTGCAGCTGCAGCTTCTCCAGGATGTTGCGGACGTGGTTCTTCACGGTGTTCTCACTGATGAAGAGCTCCTTGGCGATCTCCCGGTTGTTCATCCCGGTGGCCACCAGCTTGAGCACCTCCAGCTCGCGGTCGGTGAGCCGCGGGGCGGGCACCAACTCCCGGTCGTCCGAACGCCGCTGAATCATCGACTTGAACTCGGTGAGCAGCTTGGACGCCATCGAGGGGCTGATCTGCGACTGCCCGTCGGCGACCGCCCGGATCGCCGTGGCGACCTCGTCGGTGGAGATCTCCTTGAGCAGATAGCCCGTGGCGCCGGCCTTGATCGCCTCGTAGAGGTCGGCTTCCTCGTCGCTTATCGTCAGCATGATGATCTTGGCGCTGGGCACCACGTCCTTGATCGCGGTGCAGGCCTCGATCCCGCTGCGGCGAGGCATCCGGACGTCCATCAGGATGATGTCGGGCAGCAGGTCGGCGGCCTTGAGCACCGCCTCGGCGCCGTCACCCGCCTCGCCGATGACCTTGATGTCCTCCTCCTCGGCCAGCACGATCTCCAGGCCGCGGCGGAACAGCGCGTGGTCGTCCACCACCAGGACCCGGATCGGCTCGGCGCGGCGGGGGGCGTAGTCGGACTCCCCGGCCGCCCCCGGCCCCAGGCTGCCCCTCATCCCCTGATTGGGCTCCCCCATCGGCTCCTCCCCCGGTCGACGGTCGATGTCGCGCCAATCATTCCACGGCCGGCCGCCCTGTGATCACCCTCCGCCGTCGGACCGCCCAGCTGGGTGACCCCGGTGGCCGCGGCCACCGGGGTCACCCGATCAGTCAGTCTCTTCCGTTGTGCGCCTCGGCTGTGCAGCTGTGCGGCTCCGCTCGCGCGCTGTACGGCTCCGCCGGACGGGATCAGTCCTCGTCCGGCCCGCCGATCGCGCCACCGGCGCCGCCGACCTCACCGACGGCCGAGCCGTCGGTCGTCAGGTGGATGACGCCGTAGTGGTAGCCGTGCCGCCGGTAGACGACGCTCGGCAGCCCGCTGTCCTTCTCCACGAACAGGTAGAAGTCGTGGCCGACGAGCTCCATCTCGTACAGCGCCTGGTCCAGCGCCATCGGTGCGGCGGGGTGCGTCTTCTCGCGGACGACGAGCGGGCCGTCGCCCTCCACCTCCAGGGATCCCATCATGGTCTTGCGGACCGCGCCGTTGGTCGCGGCGCTCGGCCGCTCCGTCTCCGGCAGCGCGGCGAGCGCGGCGGTCGCCTCCGCGACGCTGACCGGGGTGCGGCCGTTGCCGCCCTTGTGCACCCGGCGCCGATCGGCGGACTTGCGCAGCTGCGCCTCGAGCTTCGCCGAGGCCAGGTCGAGCGCCGCCCACGGGTCGGTGGCGGCGGCCTCGGCCCGGATCACCGGGCCACGGCTGCGGAGGGTGATCTCCACTCGATCGGAGCGGTCGGCCTGCCGCGGGTTGTGCTCCTTGGACACCTCGACATCCAGGCTGATCGCCTTGGTGTCGAACTTCTGGACCTTCTCCAGCTTCTCGGCCACGTGCTCGCGGAACCTCTTGGGCACCTCGGTCTTGCGGCCCTTGACGACGATGTCCACGCAGAACTCCGATCCCTCGTGCTGACGCCGATCCGGAGTGACCACCGGATCGGACTGAGACCCAGCCGGACCAGCCTTTCTGCCGCCGGCCCTCCGCTTCGCCGGAGGAGGCGAGCGCGACTGGCCCTCACCTCACTTCCTCCCCACCAGGAACGCTTGAAACCCCTTGGAGCCTTATCGAACACCTCGCGCGGGGATTTCGCCTCCCCAGTCGAACAACGTAGCGGTGCGGGGCTGGCTGTACAGCTGTTCCACCCTGTTTACCCTCTTGCGAGTGAAACAGCGGTAAACACCTGGACAACACCCCCCGGACGGCCCACCGTATGGCTCAACCTCCGCTCCTGCGAGCCTCGGGAGGAGTCGTGACCACCCTGGGAGGTGTCGTGACCACCCCTGCCGCCACGAGTCCCGTCTCCAGCCTCCTCGACCTCCTGCTGCCCGCCCGCTGCGCCGGCTGTCGCACCGGCCGCACCCAGCTCTGCGTCGCCTGTCGCTCCGCCCTCTCCAGGGCCCGCGCCGGCCCCGCAGGCCCGGTACCTCCACCGGCCGGGCTGCCACCCCTGTACGCCGCCGCGCC
Source organism: Kitasatospora atroaurantiaca (assembly GCF_007828955.1). Classification (NCBI taxonomy): domain Bacteria; kingdom Bacillati; phylum Actinomycetota; class Actinomycetes; order Kitasatosporales; family Streptomycetaceae; genus Kitasatospora; species Kitasatospora atroaurantiaca. The sequence goes on from NZ_VIVR01000001.1 coordinate 2,796,022, forward strand.
GTACGCCGATCCGGTACGGCAACTGCTGCTCGCCCACAAGGAGCGCGGGGCGCTGCGGCTGGCCGGGCCGCTCGGCCGGGCCCTGGCCGCAGCCGTCCGCTCGGCGCTCGGGCCCGCCACCGGGCCCGTCCTACTGGTACCGATGCCCTCCGCCCGGCAGGCCGTACGGGCGCGCGGGCACGACCCCACGCTGCGGATGGCGCGCGCCGCGGTGAAGGAGCTGCGGCGGGGCGGACTGCGGGCCGGGGTCGCGCCCGTGCTGCTGCACGGCCGGGCCGTGGCCGACCAGTCGGGCCTGTCGGCGGCGGAGCGGCACCGGAACCTGCACGGCGCACTCATGGTGCCGGCACGCCTGGCCGCCCGGCTGAAAGGGCGTCAGCTCGTGCTGGTGGACGACCTGGTGACCACCGGGGCGAGCCTCGCCGAGGCCGCCCGTGCGCTGCGGGCCGCCGGCTGCCCCGCCCGCGCAGCGGCCACCGTCGCAGCCACCGTCCGCCGGGGCAGCCTCCCCGCCGGTCCGCCGGCAGGTCGGGCACCTGGCCAACCACAACAGGGACGCGGGGAACTGCGCGACACCGGAAGATGACAGCCCGCAGCCGGCCCACGCAACGGGCCAACCACAACAGGGGCGCGGGGATACCCGACCTTGATTGCCCACCTGAAGAACCCAGGCAGCGGGCCAACCACAGGGGCGCGGGGAACTGCGCGAATCCGGAAGGCAACGGCCTGTGCCCTACCGCCTCGCGCAGTTCCCCGCGCCCCTTCCGTGGTTGCCCAGTTGCCCGAAGGATCAGCCCGGGTAGCTGAAGGAGGTGCCGCGCCGCTGCGGGGCCACCTCGCGCCACTGGTTACCGAGCAGGCGGTAGATCTGCTTGTCCGAGGCCGCCAGCACCGGCGGCACCGTCTCACCCGACCGCGCCTCCGAGGCCGAGACCGAGGCCATCGAGTCACCGACCTGCAGCGGGGAGTCCGTGCTCTGCGAGCCGTCCGTGCCCACGTAGTGCAGCTGCTGCAGCTTGCCCGGCTCCTTGCCGAGCACCAGCAACTCATCGGTGTCCGCCCAGGAGACGGAACCGACCTCGCTCAGCATCGGCGCCACCGGCCGAAGCCCCGTGATCGTCACCTTCGGGCTCGCCGCCGTCCCCGAGTGCACCACCAGCCCGACCATCAGCGCCCTGGTACCGGAGCCGTCACCCAGGACCAGCGCCGCGCGGGCCCCGTCCGAGGAGAGCTTCAGCGCCTGTACCGCCCGCCCGTTCAGCCCATCCACCTGGGCGGTGACCACCGTCTTGCCCCGCACCATCAGGACCCGTGGGTTTGCCGGGTTCTGGTCGACCGCCCAGAGGTCCTGCCGCCCGTCCCAGCTGGGCGAGGTCAGCCCCTGGCCTCCGGTGACGACCGGGTCGCCGAGCTTGTCGCCCTCTCCGAGCCCGGCCACGTACAGCGACCGGCGGTCGTTGCTGATCACGGCCGCCGCGTTGCCGTCCCGGCGGACCGCGACGGCGCTCATCCTCGGCTGGCCGGGCAGGCCCAGCGCGCCGAGTACCGGCTTGCCCTCACCCTCGCCCTGGGTCTGCATGAGCTGGCCGCTGTCCAGCAGGTAGTACTGCTGCATCCCGGCCAGGCCGCCCGCCAGGCTGCCGGGAGCGGTCGGCGCCGCCTGCGCCGCGTCGACCGAGCAGCCGCCCTTGATCCCGCTCAGGTCGAGCCGGTCGATCTGGCCCTTGCCCTGCTGGTCGACCAGGGTGTGGAAGAGCTGGCCGGCCATCTGCCGGCAGAGCGACTGCTGGTTCCCGAGGTCCGGCACGCCGACCTTGACCGTGGCGACCCGGTTGTCGTTCACCGACACCGGGTTCACGATCCGCACTCCGGCGAAGGCCGAGGTCACCGCCTTGGAGAGCCAGTCGGACGGGCCGTCGGCCAGCGCCTGCGCGGCGGCGGTCAGCGGGTCTATTCGCCTCCGCAGGTAGATCGGGTCCGGGACCAGCACCGATGCGGGGACGCTCTCGGCCGAGGGGTCGGTCGCGGCGTAGAAGTAGCGGTGGACGGGGCGGTAGCCGTTCTTGAAGTTGGTCTGGTCGACGATCAGCCCGTCCGGCAGCTGAGCGATCCGCCACTCCCCCTTCTCCTTGCCCTCCGTCTCCTTCACGAAGGTGAACTTCTCCCGGTACGGCTCGTCCGCCACGGTCCGGTACGTGTGCTTGGCGTCCAGCCGGGCGACCTGACTGCCCGTCACAGTAATCTCGGTGCTGATGTCGTCGGCCTTGGGCGGGGTGCTGTCCCGTACCGGGTTCCTGGACAGCACGACGACGCCGGCATCCGGGTGCCAGCGTTTGGCGGCGTCCGCGGTCAGGTACTTCAGCGCCGTGCCGTAGTTGGCCTCGTCCGCGTTGGAGGCGTCGAGAAAGCCCGCCAGCAGGTTGAGCGGGTCCTCACCCGGGTGCGGTGCCACCGGGAAGACGCGGACCTGCAGGTTCTCCGCTCCCGCCGCCTGAGGCAGCTCCACCGGCTCCGGCGGCCCGTCGGCGGGCATCGCCACACAGCCCGCGGCGAGCAGCGACGTCAGGACGGCACAGGCCGCCCACGCGGCACCGGTACGCGGGTCAGCCTTCCTGCTGCTCGTCCTTGGCACGGTGCGCCCCCTCCGTCTCGCTGTCCGCGGCCCTGCGGTCCTCGGCTCCGCCGTCCTCGGCGGCCTGCGGGACGGGCGGGCGGACGGCTGTGCGATCCACCACGACCTGTGCCCCGGTGGCACCGTACCCCGCCGACACCGCGCGGACGTCCGAGGGGTCCGAGACGGGCGGCGAGGGCTGCCGCCCGAGCCCCGGGCCGATGCTCAGCACACCGCCGAGACCGCTGCCGAACCCCGCCGGGGCGGTCTCCGGAGTTTCCGGGCTCTCCGTCCCCGCGACCACGGTGGTGGTCTCGCCCGAGACGGTGATCGCGGTGGCGCCGGCCGGGCGGACGGCCCGGCGGTACGGCGTTCCGGGCGCGCCGAGGCCGCGGTTGTGCCGCGAGTCCTCGGGCTCCAGGCGGAACGGCGCCCGGCTGATCTCGCCGCCGCGGGTCCGCGGCAGGGTGAGCCGGAAGTGCGAGCCGCCACCGGGCTCGCCCCAGGCCTGCAGCCAGCCCCCGTGCAGGTGGGCGTCCTCGACGGCGATGGACAGGCCCAGGCCGGTGCCGCCGGTGGTGCGCACCCGGGAGGGGTCCGCGCGCCAGAAGCGGTGGAAGACCCGGGACGCCTCGCCCGGCTTGAGGCCGATGCCGTAGTCGCGTACCCCGACGGCGACGGCGCCCTCGGCCGAGCCGAGCTGGATCACCACGTCGCGGCCCTCGCCGTGCTCCAGCGCGTTGACCACGAGGTTGCGCAGGATGCGCTCGATCCGCCGGGAGTCGACCTCGGCGACGACCGGTTCTTCCGCGCCCCGGAGGACCACCGCGCTGCCCTTGGCCTGCGCCAGCGGGTCGGCGGCCTCGACCACCCGGGTCACGATGTCGCGCAGGTCGACGGGCTCCGCGTCCAGGATCGCGGCACCGGCGTCGAAGCGGCTGATCTCCAGCAGGTCGGCGAGCAGCGACTCGAAGCGGTCCAGCTGGCCCTGGAGCAGCTCGGCGGAGCGCGCGGCCATCGGGTCGAGGTCGTCGCGGCTGTCGTAGATCAGGTCGGCCGCCATCCGGACGGTGGTCAGCGGTGTGCGCAGCTCGTGCGAGACGTCCGAGACGAAGCGCCGCTGGACCCGGGAGAGCTCCTCCAGCTGCCGGATCTGGGCCTGCAGGCCGTTGGCCATCCGGTTGAACGAGTCGCCGAGGCGGGCGATGTCGTCCGTGCCGGTGACCTTCATCCGCTCTTCCAGGTGCCCGGCGGCCAGCCGCTCGGAGATCCCGGCGGCCATCCGTACCGGCGTGACGACCTGGCGGACCACCAGCCAGGCGATGCCGCCCAGCAGTATCACCACGAACACTCCGGCGGTCGCCAGGGTGCCGGTGACCAGGCCGAGGGTCTTGGTCTCCTGGCCGAAGGAGAAGACGTAGTAGAGCTGGTAGCCCGTGCCGTCCGGCCCGCTGAACTGCTTGCCTATGACGAGGCCGGGCTCCTGGTACGAGGGGTTGCCGTTCTCGGCGCCGCGCTCGATGTCGGTGGTCTGCTCGTGCGGCCGGGACGGATCGGCCTCGACCTGCTTGCGCAGCTCGGGGGAGATGCTGCTGGGCAGGATGTTCCCGGAGTACCAGGCTCCGCGCAGGCCGGCGCTCTGCGCGCTCTCCTCCTGCCCGGTGGTCGGCACCAGGGCGATCACCGAGTAGACGCCCGTACCGCCGCTGGCGAGGTCGGAGACCTGCTTGATCAGCCAGGTGCTGATCTCGTCGCGGGTCGGGTCGTTGGTGGCGCCGACCTTGGCCTGCAGGTTGATCGCCTCGTTGATCTTCTCCTGCTCGATCTGGAACCCACCGCTGGCCTGGCCCTGCGCGGAGTGCTTCTTGGCGTCGAGCAGCCCGGTACGCACCTGGGCCACGACGACGACGCCGAGGACCAGCACCACGGCGACCGAGAGAAGCAGGGTGGCGGCGACCACCCGGACCTGGATGGACCGCCGGTACATCGCGAGCACCTGGTGAACCGGACGCCGGAACTGACGCGCCACCATGGCGAGGAGTGCCCCCGGACCACGCCGGGGCGTGCGGCCCTGGGTGGTCGAACTCAGCACGTCCCCGCGCACGGCGGCCTCCCCGTCGGCGGTGGTGCCCGACGGGGAATCGTCAGTCTCGTACATCACGTTCAGCTGGGCCCGGCCTTGTAGCCGACACCGCGCACCGTCACCACGATCTCGGGGCGCTCCGGATCCTTCTCGATCTTGGAGCGAAGACGCTGGACGTGGACGTTGACCAGCCGGGTGTCGGCCGCGTGCCGGTAGCCCCAGACCTGCTCCAGCAGCACCTCGCGGGTGAACACCTGCCAGGGCTTGCGGGCGAGTGCGACCAGCAGGTCGAACTCGAGCGGGGTCAGCGGGATGCCCCGGCCGTCCCGCTTGACCGAGTGGCCGGCCACGTCGATCACCAGATCGCCGATGGTCAGCTGCTCGGGCGTGGGCTCCTCGGCACGGCGCAGCCGGGCGCGGACCCGGGCGACGAGCTCCTTGGGCTTGAACGGCTTGACGACGTAGTCGTCGGCACCGGACTCAAGACCCACCACGATGTCGACCGTGTCGGTCTTCGCCGTGAGCATCACGATCGGCACTCCCGACTCCGACCGGATCTGCCGGCAGACGTCGATGCCATCACGGCCCGGCAGCATCAGATCGAGGAGAACCAGATCGGGCTTGGTCTCCCGGAACGCGGCTAGCGCCTTGTCCCCATCCGCGACGAAAAACGGTTCAAAACCTTCACCACGCAGCACAATGCCGAGCATCTCGGCCAGTGCGGTGTCGTCATCAACGACGAGGACGCGTCCCTTCATGCCCACCATCCTCTCATTACCGGATTGTGACCTGCCGCACAGCCGTGCCATTTCGGCGTGAAGGCGGCTGCCAACTCAGTCATATCGTCGCAAAGTTCGCAGCTCAGCAGCATCGGGAAGGCCGCTGTGGATCAGCAACGGGATACCTCTGGGGTGTCCAGGCTCACCATGGCACGATGGGCGGCACAACGCGCCCAACCGGCCGGAAGCCGCGCGGAGCCCGACACCCCTGAAGCCCGCACGAGGAGCAGTGATGACCGACACTCCGGGCTGGGCCTCGCCCAGCTCGCCCGAGCCACCCCGCGAGGCCGCCGGGCCGTCGGCAGCACCCTCGAGCGCCGCTCCGCAGGACACCGCCGTTCCGCAGGACACCCCGCCCGCCCCGCCCGTCCAGGGCTGGGGCGCCCCCGGACCGTACGGCGGCGGGGCCTACGGGGGCGGGGCTTCCGGGGGAGGGGCTTACGGCGGCGCTGCCTACGGCGGCCAGCAGGGTCCGCAGGCCGGCTGGGGTCAGCAGCCCGGGTGGGGCGTGCCGCTCAGCCCGAAGCCCGGCGTCATCCCGCTCCGCCCGCTCGGGGTCGGCGAGATCCTGGACGGCGCAATGTCCACCGTGCGCAAGCACTGGCGGACCACCCTCGGACTCTCGCTGTGCCTGGCGACGCTGCAGCAGACGGCGGGCGCACTGGCCCAGTGGTGGGCCTACGACCACCCCGGTGACCTCACCGGCCTCGCCGTGGCCGCGGTTCCGTACCTGCTCAGCATCGTCTTCGGCATCGTCGCCACCGGCATGCTCACCATGGTGGTCAGCAAGGCCATCCTCGGCGAGAAGGCCGACCTGGGCGCCGCGTGGACGGCCGCCCGTCCGCAGCTCGGCAGGCTCACCGGGCTGACCTTCCTGACCTTCCTGATCATGTTCGGCGTCATCCTGCTCTCGTTCGTCCCGATGATCGCGGTGGCGATCGGCAGCGACGACCCGAGCCCCGAGCTGTTCGTCCTGTGCTTCTTCCCGGTGCTGGCCGGCCTCGTGGTCGACGTCTGGCTCTACATCTCGCTCAGCCTCGCCGCCCCGGCTCTGATGCTGGAGAAGCAGGGCGTGCTCACCGCGATGTCCCGCTCCCGCCGGCTGGTCAAGGGCTCCTGGTGGCGGCAGTTCGGGATCAACCTGCTCAGCTCGATCCTGGTCGGCATCGTCGCCGGCACCATCTCGACCCCGTTCACGCTGCTGGCGTTCGCGGTCACCGGCGAGGACATGTTCCGGGTCGGCGACGGCGCGGGCCCGGTGGGCCTTCCCCCGCTCGCCCTGCTGATCACGGCGGTCGGCGGCACCATCGCCGCCACCCTGACCATCCCGGTGCTCGCCTCGATCCGGGTCCTGCTCTACGTCGACCAGCGGATCCGCCGCGAGGCCCTCGACATCGAACTCGCCCGCGCCGCAGGTCTGCCCGAGTACGGCGGCACCGGCTGGGCGGGCCCGGGCTGGGGTTCCGTCCCGAGCCAGGGCGGACCGCAGGGGATCTGACGCACATGCCCACCTGGGGGGAATGGGTGCCGCTCGCGGACGGCGCCCCGGTCACCGTTCCACGCGACCCGGCCCGCGACGCCGCCCGCATCGAGCTGCTCAACCCGGACTACCACCGGCACGACCCGAGCCTCCTGCAGCGGGTGCTGGACTGGATCGGCGAGCGGTTCGGCCGCGCCATGGCCGAGGTCGGCTCGGTCACCGGGAACGGGGTCGCCGGCCTGGTGCTCTTCCTGATCGTGGCCGCCCTGATCTGCGCAGCCCTGTGGTGGCGGCTCGGCGCCCCGCGCCGGGAGGCCCGCAGCGCCGCCGCCCTCTTCGAGGCCGAGGGCCCCCGCACCGCCGCCCAGCACCGCAGCGCGGCCGCGGCCCACGCGGCGGGCGCCGAGTGGGGCGAGGCCGTACGGGAGCAGATGCGCGCCGTGGTCCGCGCCCTCGAGGAGCGCACGCTGCTGGACGTACGCCCCGGGCGCACCGCCGACGAGGCCGCCGCCGAGGCGGGCCGGGCCCTGCCCGCGCACGCCGCCGCACTCGCCGCGGCCGCTCGCACCTTCGACGACGTCGCGTACGGGGAACGCACGGCCGACCAGGCCGCCTACCGGTCCTTGGTCGAGCTCGACCGCGCTCTGGAAGCGGCGAAGCCGACACTCGCCCCGGTCGGCGGAGGCGCCGCATGACCACCACCGAGCCCGTGACCCCCATCGAGGCTGTGCCCGCCTTCGCCCCTGCGGCCGCTCCCGCCACCAGTAGCGTCTCCCCGACCCGGCGTCAGCTCTGGCGTCGCTCCCGCTGGTTCCTGCTCTCCGCCGTCGTGCTGCTGCTCGCCGGGCTGCTGATCGCCGGGCTGGGCGGCAACAGCCAGTACCCGCCGCTGGATCCGCGCTCGCCCGACCGCGACGGCACCCGCGCGGTCGTCCACCTGCTGGAGAAGCGGGGCCTGACGACCCGTACAGTCGCCACCGAGGCCGAGCTGACCGCCGCGCTGCGCGAGCCCGGCACCACCGTCGTACTCCCCGAGCCCGACCTGCTGACCACCCCTCAGCTGGACTCGCTCTCCGACGTACGCCGGGGCAGCGACAGCCGGCTCGTGCTGATCTCCCCCGAGGCGGCGGCGCTCGACGCCTTCGCCCCCGGCATCACCCTCGCCACCGTGTCCGCCGGCCTGCCTGACAGCGTCGGCTCCCTCAGCGGGCCGGCCGACTGCCCCCTGCCCGAGGCCGTCAGGGCGGGCAGGGCGGAACTCGGCGGCCTGCTCTACCGCCCCGGCCCGGACGACATCGCCTGCTACCCGCGCCACGGCCGGTACCCCCTGGTCCGCCACACCGACGCGGGCTCCCGCGAGCTGGTCGTCCTGGGCAGCGGCCGTCTGCTGACCAACGACCGGCTCGACGACGACGGGAACGCCTCGCTCGCCCTCGGCCTGCTCGGCTCCCGGCAGCACCTGGTCTGGTACCTGCCCGACTACAGCGGGTCCGCGCCCGCCACGGAACGCAAGGCCCTCACCGACTACATCCCGTCCGGGTGGTCCTGGGCGCTCCTGCAGCTCGGCATCGCCACTCTGCTCGCCGCCTTCTGGCGAGGCCGCCGACTGGGCCCCGTGGTCAGCGAGAACCTGCCCGTGGTGGTCCGCGCCGCCGAGACCACCGAGGGCCGGGCCCGCCTCTACCAGCGCGCCAAGGCCCGCGGCCACGCCGCGGACTCCCTGCGACGGGCCGCCCGGCACCGTCTCGCCCCCGTCCTGGGCGTACCGCTGAGCGCCGGCGAGCCCGACCCCACCGCACTCTGCGCGGCCGTCGCGGACCGCCTGGACCGTCCTTCCGCCGACGTCCGGTCGCTGCTCTACGGCACCCCTCCGACCGACGACGCCGCCCTGCTGCGGCTCACCGACGACCTCGATGCCCTGGAAAGGCAGGTACGACAGCCGTGACCGAGCAGGACTCCATGTCCCTCACCAAGGCCCCCCTCGCCGACAGCCCGCCGGTCGCCGACGCGCACGCGGGCGACCCGCGGGAGGCTCTGACCGCCCTGCGGACCGAGATCGCCAAGGCCGTGGTGGGCCAGGACGCCGCCGTCACCGGCCTGGTCGTCGCCCTGCTCTGCGGCGGCCATGTACTGCTCGAAGGCGTCCCCGGCGTCGCCAAGACCCTTCTGGTCCGCACCCTGTCCACGGCCCTCAGCCTGGACACCAAGCGCATCCAGTTCACCCCCGACCTGATGCCCGGCGACGTCACCGGATCGCTGGTCTACGACGCCCGCACCGCCGAGTTCTCCTTCCAGCCCGGCCCGGTGTTCACCAACCTGGTGCTCGCGGACGAGATCAACCGCACCCCGCCGAAGACCCAGGCCTCCCTCCTGGAGGCCATGGAGGAGCGCCAGGTCACCGTGGACGGCGAACCGCGCCGCCTGCCCGTGCCCTTCCTGGTCGCCGCCACCCAGAACCCGGTCGAGTACGAGGGCACCTACCCCCTCCCCGAGGCCCAGCTCGACCGCTTCCTGCTCAAGCTGATCCTGCCGCTGCCCTCGCGTGACCAGGAGTTCCAGGTCCTCGCCAGGCACGCCTCCGGCTTCGACCCGCGTGACCTGGCGGCCGCCGGGGTCCGTGCGGTGGCCGGCCCGGCGGACATCGCCGCGGCCCAGGCCGAGATCGCCAAGCTCACCGTCTCCCCCGAGGTGCTGGCGTACATCGTGGACATCTGCCGCGCCACGCGGCAGTCCCCGTCCCTGTCGATCGGCGTCTCCCCGCGTGGTGCGACCGCCCTGCTGAACACCGCACGCGCCTGGGCCTGGCTGGCCGGCCGCGACTACGTCACCCCGGACGACGTCAAGGCGCTCGCCCTGCCGACCCTCCGCCACCGGATACAGCTGCGCGCCGAGGCGGAGATGGAGGGCGTCACCGCCGACTCCGTCATCCAGTCCGTCCTCGCCCAGACGCCTGCCCCGCGCTGATCGTCCTTCCCCCCGTCGTCAGCCCCGTCGTTTAGGAGCACACCGATGGCCCTGACCGGCCGAACAGCCCTCCTCGCCGCGCTGGGCGCGCTCGTCGTGGGCCTCCTCCTGCCCTCCTGGGCGGGAGTCGGTGCGGTCACCCTGCCCGTGCTCCTCGGTGTCCTCACCGACCTGGCCCTCGCCGCTCCGGTCCGCACCCTCCGGTTCGCCCGGAGCGGCGACACCTCGGTCCGCCTCGGTGAGTCCGCCATTGTCGAACTCATCGTCACCAACCCATCCGGGCGCCCGCTTCGGGCCCGCGTTCGCGACGCCTGGCCCCCGTCCGCCTGGCGCCCCGGCACCGCGATCGACGGCTCCCGACACACCGTCACCGTTCCCGGCGGTGAGCGCCGCCGCCTCACCACCGCGCTGGCTCCCACCCGCCGCGGCGACCACCACGCGCACCGCGTCACCGTACGCTCGATGGGCCCGCTCGGCCTGGCAGGCCGTCAGGGATCTCACCAAGTCCCCTGGACGGTAAGGGCGCTGCCGCCCTTCACCAGCCGCAAGCACCTGCCTTCCCGGCTCGCGCGGCTGCGCGAACTCGACGGCCGTACCTCGGTACTGACCCGCGGTCAGGGCACCGAGTTCGACGCCCTGCGCGAGTACCTGCCCGGCGACGACGTCCGCTCGATCGACTGGCGGGCCAGCGCGCGCCGCAACACCGTCGCCGTGCGGACCTGGCGGCCCGAGCGGGACCGGCACATCCTGATCGTCCTCGACACCGGCCGCACCTCGGCGGGCCGAGTCGGCGACGCCCCCCGCCTGGACGCCGCCCTGGACGCGGCCCTGCTGCTCACCGCGCTGGCCACCAGGGCCGGCGACCGAGTCGACCTGCTGGCCCACGATCTGCGTAAGCGCGGCAGCGTCGTCGGCCGCTCCCCGTCCGAGGTTCTTCCGGCCTTCACCAACGCCATGGCCACCGTCGAGCCGGCACTGCTGGAGACGGACATGCGGGGGCTCACCTCGACCGTGCTGCGCATGGCCCCGCACCGCTCCCTGATCGTGCTGCTCACCGGCCTGGACGCCCGCCCGATCGAGGAGGGCCTGCTCCCGAACCTCCCCCTGCTCACCAAGCGCCACAAGGTCGTCCTGGCCTCCGTCGCCGACCCCCGCCTCGACGAACTGGCCACCGCCCGCGGCACCGTCCAGGACGTGTACGGCGCCGCAGCCGCCGAGCAGACCCGCGCCGACCGCCGGCGCACAGCGGACCGCCTGACCCGCCACGGCGTCACCGTCCTCGACGCCCCGCCGGCAGCCCTCCCACCGGCCCTCGCCGACACCTACCTCGCCCTCAAGGCCGCCGGCCAGCTCTGAGGCCACACGCGAGCTCGGCACGTCTTGGAGACCGAGCTGCGGGAACCAGTCGCGTCTCTGCGCGTGCTCAATGCGCCTGGGGTCGAGCGCGACGTGGTGGCGTTCGACGTCATGGGCGAGGCAGGAGGCTACCGCAGCCACTGCCCGTCGGTCAGCAGGGACAGCTCACCCACGTGCGCCGGGCAGCTGGGGTCGGTTGGGCGGGGCGGGCAGTACCCCTTCACCGGCGGGTAGCGGGAGTTTCGTCAGCCCCGATGCCCGATGTGGCCGCGTTACCCGACCACGAAACTCCCGCAACCGCCCCGGAAACGCAGAGAACCCCCCTTCCCGAAGGAAGAGGGGTTCTCTGGAATGATTGTTCGGCGGCGTCCTACTCTCCCACAGGGTCCCCCCTGCAGTACCATCGGCGCTACGAGGCTTAGCTTCCGGGTTCGGAATGTAACCGGGCGTTTCCCTCACGCTATGACCACCGAAACACTATGAAACTTTTCGCCGCACCACACCGTGACCTGGTGTGGGGTCGTTGTTTCAGAACAACACAGTGGACGCGAGCAACTGAGGACAAGCCCTCGGCCTATTAGTACCGGTCAGCTCCACCCCTTACAGGGCTTCCACATCCGGCCTATCAACCCAGTCGTCTACTGGGAGCCTTACCCTCTCAAGGAGGTGGGAGTGCTCATCTCGAAGCAGGCTTCCCGCTTAGATGCTTTCAGCGGTTATCCCTCCCGAACGTAGCCAACCAGCCATGCCCTTGGCAGGACAACTGGCACACCAGAGGTTCGTCCGTCCCGGTCCTCTCGTACTAGGGACAGCCCTTCTCAACACTCCTACGCGCACAGCGGATAGGGACCGAACTGTCTCACGACGTTCTAAACCCAGCTCGCGTACCGCTTTAATGGGCGAACAGCCCAACCCTTGGGACCTACTCCAGCCCCAGGATGCGACGAGCCGACATCGAGGTGCCAAACCATCCCGTCGATATGGACTCTTGGGGAAGATCAGCCTGTTATCCCCGGGGTACCTTTTATCCGTTGAGCGACGGCGCTTCCACAAGCCACCGCCGGATCACTAGTCCCTGCTTTCGCACCTGCTCGACCCGTCGGTCTCACAGTCAAGCTCCCTTGTGCACTTACACTCAACACCTGATTGCCAACCAGGCTGAGGGAACCTTTGGGCGCCTCCGTTACTCTTTAGGAGGCAACCGCCCCAGTTAAACTACCCACCAGACACTGTCCCTGATCCGGATCACGGACCCAGGTTAGACATCCAGCACGACCAGAGTGGTATTTCAACGACGACTCCACCCAAACTGGCGTTTGGGCTTCAAAGTCTCCCACCTATCCTACACAAGCCGAACCGAACACCAATATCAAGCTATAGTAAAGGTCCCGGGGTCTTTCCGTCCTGCTGCGCGAAACGAGCATCTTTACTCGTAATGCAATTTCACCGGGCCTATGGTTGAGACAGTCGAGAAGTCGTTACGCCATTCGTGCAGGTCGGAACTTACCCGACAAGGAATTTCGCTACCTTAGGATGGTTATAGTTACCACCGCCGTTTACTGGCGCTTAAGTTCTCAGCTTCGCCCGACCGAAATCGGACTAACCGGTCCCCTTAACGTTCCAGCACCGGGCAGGCGTCAGTCCGTATACATCGCCTTACGGCTTCGCACGGACCTGTGTTTTTAGTAAACAGTCGCTTCTCGCTGGTCTCTGCGGCCGGCCCCAGCTCAGGAAGCAAGTTCCCTCACCAGATCCGGCCCCCCTTCTCCCGAAGTTACGGGGGCATTTTGCCGAGTTCCTTAACCATAGTTCACCCGAACGCCTCGGTATTCTCTACCTGACCACCTGAGTCGGTTTGGGGTACGGGCCGCCATGAAACTCGCTAGAGGCTTTTCTCGACAGCATAGGATCATCCACTTCACCACAATCGGCTCGGCATCAGGTCTCAGACTATATGTCGTGCGGATTTGCCTACACGACGTCCTACACCCTTACCCCGGGACAACCACCGCCCGGGCTGGACTACCTTCCTGCGTCACCCCATCGCTCACCTACTACCCCGTTGGGTCACCGGCTCCACCACTCCCCTTTGTCCGAAGACTCCGGGGCGGCTTTGCGGGCTTAGCATCAAGAGGTTCAGCGTTGGCGCTTCAAAGCGGGTACGGGAATATCAACCCGTTGTCCATCGACTACGCCTGTCGGCCTCGCCTTAGGTCCCGACTTACCCTGGGCAGATCAGCTTGACCCAGGAACCCTTGGTCAATCGGCGCAAGAGTTTCCCACTCTTGTATCGCTACTCATGCCTGCATTCTCACTCGTGTACCGTCCACAACTGGTTTCCACCGCTGCTTCACCCGGCACACGACGCTCCCCTACCCATCACAGCAGGCGTTGGCCCTATTGCTGCAATGACACGACTTCGGTGGTGTGCTTGAGCCCCGCTACATTGTCGGCGCGGAATCACTTGACCAGTGAGCTATTACGCACTCTTTCAAGGGTGGCTGCTTCTAAGCCAACCTCCTGGTTGTCTCTGCGACTCCACATCCTTTCCCACTTAGCACACGCTTAGGGACCTTAGTCGGTGTTCTGGGCTGTTTCCCTCTCGACCATGGAGCTTATCCCCCACAGTCTCACTGCCACGCTCTCACTTACCGGCATTCGGAGTTTGGCTAAGGTCAGTAACCCGGTGAGGCCCATCGCCTATCCAGTGCTCTACCTCCGGCAAGAAACACGTGACGCTGCACCTAAATGCATTTCGGGGAGAACCAGCTATCACGGAGTTTGATTGGCCTTTCACCCCTAACCACAGGTCATCCCCCAGGTTTTCAACCCTGGTGGGTTCGGTCCTCCACACGGTCTTACCCGCGCTTCAACCTGCCCATGGCTAGATCACTCCGCTTCGGGTCTTGGGCATGCAACTCAAACGCCCTATTCGGACTCGCTTTCGCTACGGCTACCCCACACGGGTTAACCTCGCTACACACCGCAAACTCGCAGGCTCATTCTTCAAAAGGCACGCAGTCACGAGACACACAGTAAACTGCATGTCCGACGCTCCCACGGCTTGTAGGCACACGGTTTCAGGTACTATTTCACTCCGCTCCCGCGGTACTTTTCACCATTCCCTCACGGTACTATCCGCTATCGGTCACCAGGGAATATTTAGGCTTAGCGGGTGGTCCCGCCAGATTCACACGGGATTTCTCGGGCCCCGTGCTACTTGGGAAATGAGCAAGCAAGCCGCTGATGTTTCGTCTACGGGGGTCTTACCCTCTACGCCGGACCTTTCGCATGTCCTTCGACTACACCAACGGTTTCTGACTCGCCGACCGGCCGGCAGACCGATCAAGCTCACTCCCACGACCCCGAAACGGCAACCCCTGCCGGGTCTCACACCATCTCGGTTTAGCCTCATCCGGTTTCGCTCGCCACTACTCCCGGAATCACGGTTGTTTTCTCTTCCTGCGGGTACTGAGATGTTTCACTTCCCCGCGTTCCCTCCACATACCCTATGTGTTCAGGTATGGGTGACAGCCCATGACGACTGCCGGGTTTCCCCATTCGGAAACCCCCGGATCAAAGCCTGGTTGACGGCTCCCCGGGGACTATCGTGGCCTCCCACGTCCTTCATCGGTTCCTGGTGCCAAGGCATCCACCGTGCGCCCTTAAAAACTTGGCCACAGATGCTCGCGTCCACTGTGCAGTTCTCAAACAACGACCAGTCACCCACCATCAACACGCACACGCGCATCTCAAGTAGGACCGGCATCTCTGAAGCAACGACCATACGGCCGTTCCCTCAGGACCCAACAACGTGCCCGACACGCCTGACTGATGATGTGCTTTCCACGCCGAAGCAGTACTCACACTCATAACCAAGCGTGCCGAATAGTCAACGTTCCACCCATGAGCAACCGTGCGAGACATTCGCTCGCAACCGGCTATTGCTCCTTAGAAAGGAGGTGATCCAGCCGCACCTTCCGGTACGGCTACCTTGTTACGACTTCGTCCCAATCGCTGGTCCCACCTTCGACGGCTCCTCCCCTTACGGGTTAGGCCACCGGCTTCGGGTGTTACCGACTTTCGTGACGTGACGGGCGGTGTGTACAAGGCCCGGGAACGTATTCACCGCAGCATGCTGATCTGCGATTACTAGCAACTCCAACTTCATGGGGTCGAGTTGCAGACCCCAATCCGAACTGAGGCCGGCTTTTTGGGATTCGCTCCGCCTCGCGGCATCGCAGCCCTTTGTACCGACCATTGTAGCACGTGTGCAGCCCAAGACATAAGGGGCATGATGATTTGACGTCGTCCCCACCTTCCTCCGAGTTGACCCCGGCAGTCTCCTGTGAGTCCCCATCACCCCGAAAGGCATGCTGGCAACACAGAACAAGGGTTGCGCTCGTTGCGGGACTTAACCCAACATCTCACGACACGAGCTGACGACAACCATGCACCACCTGTATACCGACCACAAGGGGGCGACTATCTCTAGCCGTTTCCGGTATATGTCAAGCCTTGGTAAGGTTCTTCGCGTTGCGTCGAATTAAGCCACATGCTCCGCTGCTTGTGCGGGCCCCCGTCAATTCCTTTGAGTTTTAGCCTTGCGGCCGTACTCCCCAGGCGGGGAACTTAATGCGTTAGCTGCGGCACCGACGACGTGGAATGTCGCCAACACCTAGTTCCCAACGTTTACGGCGTGGACTACCAGGGTATCTAATCCTGTTCGCTCCCCACGCTTTCGCTCCTCAGCGTCAGTAATGGCCCAGAGATCCGCCTTCGCCACCGGTGTTCCTCCTGATATCTGCGCATTTCACCGCTACACCAGGAATTCCGATCTCCCCTACCACACTCCAGCCTGCCCGTATCGAATGCAGACCCGGGGTTAAGCCCCGGGCTTTCACATCCGACGCGACAGGCCGCCTACGAGCTCTTTACGCCCAATAATTCCGGACAACGCTCGCACCCTACGTATTACCGCGGCTGCTGGCACGTAGTTAGCCGGTGCTTCTTCTGCAGGTACCGTCACTTGCGCTTCTTCCCTGCTGAAAGAGGTTTACAACCCGAAGGCCGTCATCCCTCACGCGGCGTCGCTGCATCAGGCTTTCGCCCATTGTGCAATATTCCCCACTGCTGCCTCCCGTAGGAGTCTGGGCCGTGTCTCAGTCCCAGTGTGGCCGGTCGCCCTCTCAGGCCGGCTACCCGTCGTCGCCTTGGTGGGCCGTTACCCCACCAACAAGCTGATAGGCCGCGGGATCATCCTGCACCGCCGGAGCTTTCCACCCACCCCCATGCGGAGGCAGGTCATATCCGGTATTAGACCTCGTTTCCAAGGCTTGTCCCAGAGTGCAGGGCAGATTTCCCACGTGTTACTCACCCGTTCGCCACTAATCCACTCCGAAGAGCTTCATCGTTCGACTTGCATGTGTTAAGCACGCCGCCAGCGTTCGTCCTGAGCCAGGATCAAACTCTCCGTGAATGTTTACCCGTAATCGGGTGAGACACTCGCGTTGAGCGGCACGGCAACCACCGGAATAGGGTGATCCCGCGCACTGCGTCCTCGCTGTGTTTTTACTTCAAAAGGAATCTCCAACCCGGACCGAACGGTCCAGGCCGGGGATGTCAACATATCTGGCGTTGACTTTTGGCACGCTGTTGAGTTCTCAAGGAACGGACGCTTCCTTCGAGTCGCTTATCAAGCGGACCCTCTGTGCGCTTCGTTCTTTCTTGTTTCCAGCTTATCAGATGTTTTCCGGCCGTTTTACCGGCTTTCGTTTCTCTGAATTCCCGCTGGAGGGGTTTCCTTCAACTTCGCTCCGAAGCTTATCAAAAGCTTTGGTGTGCTCAGTTCCGGGATTTGCCTGACCGGGCACGCATCCGTGGATGCCTACTGCCTCGACTTGGCTGTGTCTTAGACACTAACGCCTGGAGCAGACTGTTGTCCAGTCGCTCCAACCGTTCAAACCTACTAGCTCGCCGGTGCCACGTCAATGGTCCGGCGGGTTGATCATGAGACTACCAGGTCAGAGGCCTGGTCAGCACACCCGCCTCAGGCGGCGACCGGGTTCAGGTCGGTGCGGTCGGACTCGTCGACGTCACCGAACTCGCCCGCTGCAGCCGCACGGCGGCCCAGCACCAGTGCGTAGAGCAGGAAGAGCACCTCGGCGAGGACGCCGATGCCGATACGGGCCCAGGTCGGCAGGCCGGACGGGGTCACGAAGGCTTCGAGGATGCCGCTCACGAAGAGGACGGCGGTCAGGCCCAGGGCCATGCCGATGGTGGCGCGGCCCTCCTCGGCTAGGGCCGTGAGGCGGGT
The DNA here is from genome assembly GCF_007828955.1 of Kitasatospora atroaurantiaca. Lineage (NCBI taxonomy): Bacteria > Bacillati > Actinomycetota > Actinomycetes > Kitasatosporales > Streptomycetaceae > Kitasatospora > Kitasatospora atroaurantiaca. The sequence goes on from NZ_VIVR01000001.1 coordinate 2,813,611, forward strand.
GCGGGGGCCGGGATCGATGATCGTCCAGCCGAGGCGGAGCCCCATGCCTCCGGCCACGAAGACCGCGGTGAGTTCCAGCAGGCCGTGCGGGAGGAGCAAGCCGAGGAAGAGATCCAGGCGGCCGGCGGAGGCCATCAGGCCGAGGGCGAGGCCCAGGTTCAGGACGTTCTCGAACAGCACCCACAGGACGGGCACGCCGAGGACGACCCCGAACACCAGGCACTGAGCGGCTATCCACGCGTTGTTGGTCCACACCTGGGCAGCGAAGGAGCTGGCCGGGTGGTCGGAGTAGTAGGTCTCGTACTGGCCGCCCGGCCTGGTCATCTCGCGGATCTGCTCGGGGGCGGCGAGGCTGTCCCGGACCTCGGGATGGGTGGTGACCCACCAGGCCACGAGGGCCGAGGCGAGCAGGGAGATCACCGCGATCGGGATCCACCAGCGCCGCGAGCGGTAGAGGGCGGCCGGGAAGCTGACCGTGAAGTACCGGCCCGCGTCGCGCCAGGACGAGTTGCGGCTGCCGGTCACGGCGCTCCGGCCCCGGGCGACCAGGGTGGTGAGCCGGCCCTCCAGGGTCGGGTCGGGAGCGGCGGCCTGGACCTGGGCGAGGTGGCTGGTGGCGCGCTGGTACAGAGTGACGAGCTCGTCGGCCTCCTCACCGCTCAGGCGGCGCCGCGAGCTGAGGACCTCCAGACGATGCCACTCCGCCTGGTGGGCGGTGACGAAGACGTCCAGGTCCATGCGGCTCACTCCAGATGCGACGGGCGGAAGGCGGGCAGGCGAAGACAGGGCGGGGCGGTCGGAAGATACGGCAGAGCCAGAGCGTGGCCCGAGGGGAGCTAGCTTGCCAGAGGGCGTAGGTGCCCAGGCATCGGATACCGGACCGGTCTTCCGGGCCGTTCGGCGTCACCGTATGTTTGCGGCTGGAGATCACGGGGGCTGAGCCGTCTTGGCCGGCGCCCTGCTGTGTGGGCGGACCCCACAGGCGGACCACAGATGGAACGGGCGGGGTGTTGTGAGCGAGCTTGTGACCGGCGAGGCGGTCGTCCTGGGGCTGCGGGCCGCGAAACTGCCGAGCCGGGCGTTGGCGATGGCCCTCGACCTCACGGCGCAGTTCGTCGGCCTGCTGGTCACCAGCGTGGTGCTTGCTCTGGCCTCGCCCGGGATCGACGACGCGGCGGGCGCAGCCCTGACGCTCGGGCTCACGGTCTTCTTCCTGGTGGCGCTGCCCGTGCTCATAGAGACGCTGTCCCGGGGGCGCTCGCTGGGCAAGCTGGCCTTCGGACTTCGGGTGGTCCGCAATGACGGCGGCCCGGTGCGGTTCCGGCACTCGCTGGTGCGTGGGCTGGTCGCATTCGCGGAGATCATCCTGCTGCTCGGGGTCCCTGCGGTGATCTCCTCGCTCGTCTCCACCCAGGGGCGGCGGCTCGGCGACGTCTTCGCGGGGACCTTGGTGGTCCGCGAGCGGGTGCCCGGCGCGGGCCGGGGCCGGGAGGCTCTGCCGTCGCTGCCGCCGGCCTTGATGCAGGCCCTCGGCGGGGAGCTGATGGCACTGGACCTGTCGGCGGTGCCGGACGGGCTGTGGCTGGCGATCCGCCAGTACCTCGGGCGACTCGACGAGCTCGATCCGGCGGTCGCCCACGGTATGGCGCAGCGGCTGGTCGGGGACGTCGTCGCGCACACCGGTCATGCCGCGCCGTACGGAGTGCACCCGGCCGCCTACCTGGGCGCGGTGCTGGCGGAGCGGCAGCGGCGCGAGTGGGCCAGGGCGGCCGAGGCCCAGCAGCGGACGGCTGTGCCGTACGCAGCCACGCCGCACGCGCCGATGTCGTACCCGCCCATGTCGTACGCGGGAGTGCCGCAGCCGGGAACGCAGAGGCCGGGTGCTCCGGTGCGGATCAACGCGGCGTGGGCGGCACAGGCGGCCCAACAGCAGCCGCAGCCTGAGCCCCAGGCACCGGCACCCGCCGCTCCGGCGCAGCCACAGTCCCAGCCCAGGCCTCAGCCCGAGCCGCCGGTGACCCCGCCGACCGGCTTCGCGCCGCCCGCCTGACAGCCGCCCCCCGACAAGGGCAGCTCAGCCGTAGTACTCCGTCGGCCACTGGTTCGGCGGCGAGGCCAGCTCCTCCAGTTCGATGCCGGCTGCCGACAGCACCACGTCCCCGGCGAGATGGACGATCTGCTGCTCGCCGGTCTCCAGGTCGGCGACCTGGTACTGCTCGACCAGCAGCGGCCCGCTGTCGGTCTCGTGCGTCGCCACCGTCTCGAGCAGCCAGCCCTGGTCGAGGGTCCGCGGCGCCAGCACGGGTTCGGTGAAGGCCACCAGCCGCACTCGCGCCTTCGCACCCGGTTCCAAGCGGAGCAGGCGGGCCGTGGCGATCAGGAAGGCCGGGGAGCTGCCGGTGAAGCCGTGCGCCCGGTCGTGCCCTTCGGCGGCGTGCTCGCCCGCCGGGTCGGCCGCGTCCGTACGCACCCAGGCGACCCCGTCCACCGCTCCCCCGCGGACCTGCCAGCCCCCGGCGCGCAGTTCGAGGCGGAGCGGTCGGCTGCGGGAGTCGAGGGTCAGGTCGGTGGTGCCCAGCGTGCTGCCGTCCGGGCCGTAGGTCTTGGAGACGTACCGCCAGCCGGCCGGGCCGGGGGCGCAGCTGAAGCGCTCCTCGCCCAGCAGGACGTGGTCGTGAGTGTCATGGAGCGAATAGCGGCCGTTCGGCATGACTCGAAAGCCTACGTGCAACCTTTCGGTGCTCTGCGCGCATTAGGGAGGCGGGTGGTGCGTCTCCGCGCCGCCGGGGAGTGAGAAGAAGGGGGGAGCTCGTGGCGAAGCAGTCACGCGACGCCGAGTTCACCGAGTACGTGGCCTCACGGGGTGGGTGGTTGCGGAAGGTCGCGTACCTGCTGTGCTCGGACTGGCACCGGGCGGACGATCTGGTCCAGGAGAGCATCACCAAGCTCTACACCAACTGGCACCGGGCCGGCCGGGTGGAGAACCGGGACGGCTATGCCCGGACGGTGTTGGTCAACACCTTCCTGGCCGAGCAGCGGTCACCCTGGTGGCGCCGGGCGAGGACGGGCGCCGAGGTGGCCGAGGCTGATGTGATCTGGAATCACTCCGACCTGGACACCTCGATCGACCTGCGGGATGCCCTGGCCGCGCTGCCGCCGCGTCAGCGGGCGACCGTGGTGCTGCGCTACTACTGCGACATGACGGTCGATCAGACCGCTCACGCGCTCGGCTGCTCGACAGGGAACGTCAAGAGCCAGACCTCTCGCGGGCTGGACAGTCTGCGCCGCAATCTCTCGGGCCGATCGGTGGAAGGGGCGCAGGCATGAGCACTCGGGACAGGGACATGGCTGCCAACGGGCTGAGCGAGGGGCTCACCGCGCTGGCGAACACTGCAGCACCGGCGAGCACCGTGGATGTGAACGAGGCGCGGCGGGTCGGACGGTCACGGCTGCTGCGGCGCCGCTTCGCGGTGCTGGGCACGGTGACGGCGGTGGCGGTCGGGGCGGCAACGCTGGCTTCGGCGCTGCCGGGAGGCGGTTCGACCGTGGTTGTGGCGCCTGCGACGACACCCTCCGGGCATCCCTCGCTGACGCCCAGCCCGACGTCGACCGGGGCGAGGCGGCTGCCGGCACTACCCTCGGGCGTTCCGTCCTCGTCGCAGACCACGGCCTCGTTCGAAGGGCGGGACCCACTGACGGCCGAGCTGGCATTCGGCTGGCTGCCGGACCCGGCATCGCCGGTCGCGTACTCGCTGCAGTTCGACGGCATGACCGTGCGGGCCGGCGGGAGGACGTTCGACAATGCCCCCTTGTTCCGAGCCAAGCTCTACCCGGCGGGGGTGACACCGGAGCTCGGCACGTTTCCGCAGGGCGCGAAGATGCTGCGGGTCGATGCTCCGCCGATCCGGGGCCGCGAGGCGTACTGGGTGTCGTCGGACGACCCGGCCTACCGGGAGGCGACCAACACCCTCCGCTGGCGGACGCCGGACGGCCGGTGGGCCGAGTTGGATTCGCAGAATCTGAAGGGTGACGACCGGCAGAGCGTGCCGCTGCGGGTCGCAGGCGGAGTGGTCGTGCTGCCGCAGCAGATCCCGCTGCCGTTCAAGGTGAACCGGCTGCCGGAGGGTGCCAGAGCGTCGGGGGCAGAGCTGGAATCCGGCAAGGACCCGGCGGACTGGATGGCCTCGGCCAGCTTCTCGACCGCTGACTCGTACTTCAGCCTCACGGTGCAACCGGTCGCGGCGCCGACCAATCAGCAGGACTGCACCACAGCCAACGGCCTCCGCGCATGTGTCTCGCTCGGGAAGCCCGCGGTGCTCGACTCCGTCGGCGGGGTGCAGGCCTGGCTGAAGCAGCTCACCCTGCTCGGCACGGATCAGAGCGCGTGGACCACCGAGGTGCTCGGCTGACGGTGGAACAGGCGTGAGCCCGGTGCCGGGGGGCACCGGGCTCACGTTCGTGTCACGGGATCAGTAGCGGTACTGCTCCGGCTTGTACGGGCCCTCGACCGGGACGCCGATGTAGTCGGCCTGGTCCTTGGTCAGGACGGTGAGCTTGACGCCCAGCGCGTCCAGGTGGAGGCGGGCGACCTTCTCGTCCAGGTGCTTCGGGAGCACGTAGACGCCGATCGGGTACTCCTCGGTCTTGGTGAAGAGCTCGATCTGCGCGATGGTCTGGTTCGCGAAGGAGTTGGACATCACGAAGGACGGGTGACCGGTCGCGTTGCCCAGGTTCAGCAGGCGGCCCTCGGACAGCATGATGATGGTGTGGCCGTCCGCGAAGCGCCACTCGTGGACCTGCGGCTTGACCTCGGTCTTCACGATGCCCGGGAGCTTCGCCAGACCGGCGATGTCGATCTCGTTGTCGAAGTGGCCGATGTTGCCGACGATCGCCTGGTGCTTCATCTTCTCCATGTGCGAGGCAAGGATGATGTCCTTGTTGCCCGTGGTGGTGATGAAAATGTCGGCGGTCGAGACGACCTCGTCCAGGGTGGTGACCTGGTAGCCGTCCATGGCGGCCTGCAGGGCGCAGATCGGGTCGATCTCGGTGATGATGACGCGGGCGCCCTGGCCGCGGAGCGACTCGGCGCAGCCCTTGCCCACGTCGCCGTAGCCGGCGACGACGGCGACCTTGCCGCCGATCAGGACGTCGGTGGCGCGGTTGATGCCGTCGATCAGCGAGTGGCGGCAGCCGTACTTGTTGTCGAACTTCGACTTGGTGACGGCGTCGTTGACGTTGATGGCCGGGAACAGCAGCTTGCCGTCGCGGTGCATCTCGTACAGGCGGTGGACGCCGGTGGTGGTCTCCTCGGTGACGCCCTTGATGGTGGCGGCGACCTCGGTCCACTTGCTCGGCGACTCGGTGAGCGTGCGGTTGAGCAGCTCGAGGATGATCCGGTACTCGTCGTTGTCGGCGGTGGACGGGTCCGGGGCCTCGCCGGCCTTCTCGAACTCGACGCCCTTGTGGATCAGGAGGGTGGCGTCGCCGCCGTCGTCCAGGATCATGTTCGGGGTCTGGCCGTTCGGCCAGGTGAGCGCCTGCTCGGTGCACCACCAGTACTCGTCCAGGGTCTCGCCCTTCCAGGCGAAGACCGGGACGCCGGAGGGGTTCTCGACGGTGCCCTCCGGGCCGACCGCGATGGCGGCGGCGGCGTGGTCCTGGGTCGAGAAGATGTTGCAGGAGCACCAGCGGACCTCGGCACCGAGGGCGGTGAGGGTCTCGATCAGCACGGCGGTCTGCACGGTCATGTGCAGCGAGCCGGTGATGCGGGCGCCGGCCAGCGGCTGGGAGGCCGCGAACTCCTTGCGGATCGACATCAGGCCGGGCATCTCGTGCTCGGCGAGCTGGATCTCCTTGCGGCCGAACGGGGCCAGGGAGAGGTCGGCGACCTTGAAGTCACCGGTGATGTTCGACGACATGCGTCTTGCTCCTCGCTGCGTGGGGTTGGGCCAGGTTCCGGGTGTGCTTGGCGGCAGAGTGCCCGACGGTGCGGCGCCCTGCTGCGGCACAATCCGTCGGAGGACCTCTCTCCCTCGACCGGTGCGCACCAAGGCGCCACCGATCGACCGCCATCAGCAGCGACGTTTGGCTCTGGGGACGAATCTACACCGGCGGCCAGTTGGCACAGACGTAGTACGGGTGGTTTCGGCCGCGGGCGTGCCGTCAGTGGGCGCTCGGGCCCGGGCCGCCGGGGGTGGCGGCGGGGTCGGGGCCGGCCGCGGCCTTCTCGGCGCTGTAGATGTCCGGCTCCAGGTAGATGGCGCGGGCGATCGGGACCACCCTGCGGACCCGGGCCTCGGCCAGGTCGATCGCCTGCGCGACCTGGGCGGCGTTGTCCTCCGCGTTGACGCCGATCTTCGCGGCGACCAGCAGCTCCTCGGGCCCGACGTGCAGGGTGCGCATGTGGATCACGTCGGTGACCGAGTCGTGGTCGACCAGGGCGTCGCGGATCTGCGCCACGACCTCCTTGTCCGCGGACTCGCCGATCAGCAGCGACTTGGTCTCCAGCACCAGCACGACCGCGATGACCACCAGCAGGATGCCGATGCAGAGCGTGCCGATGCCGTCCCAGATGCCGTCACCGGTGATCACGGTGAGGCTGACGCCGAGCAGCGCGAGCACCAGACCGATCAGCGCGCCGGTGTCCTCCAGCAGCACGATGGGCAGCTCGGGGGCCTTGGCGCGGCGGATGTACTCGACCCAGCTGCGCCCGCCCTTGTCCTTGGCGGCCTCCCGGTACGCCGTCAGGAAGGACCAGCCCTCCATGGCGATGGCGAAGACCAGCACACCGACGGCCCAGTACCAGCCGTGCAGCTCGTGCGGTTCCTTGATCTTCTCGTAGCCCTCGAAGATCGCGAACAGGCCGCCGACGGTGAACAGCACGATGGAGACCAGGAAGCCGTAGACATAGCGCTCGCGACCGTAGCCGAACGGGTGCTGCTCGTCCGCCTCACGGGCCGCGCGCTTGCCGCCGACCAGCAGCAGCACCTGGTTCCCGGAGTCAGCCACCGAGTGCACACCTTCGGCGAGCATGGACGACGAGCCGGTGAAGGCGAAGGCCATGAACTTGCCTGCCGCGATCGCCAGGTTCGCGGACAGTGCCGCGACGAGTGCCTTGGTACCGCCTTCGGTGCTCATGCTCGGGTTTGGTCCCTCCGACGGGCCGGTGGTCCGGCCTTCGCTCAGTCTGCCGATCGCACACAGTATCCCGAGGAGCGGGCAGGCCTGAGCGCCGGTCAGTGGGTGGTCACTCCTGAGCCGCCGCCAGGCCGAGGTAGACCGCCGCGAAGTCGGTCAGACCGGTCAGCTCCGCCAGGGCCTGCAGCGGGTCCACCGGGCTGCCGGTGTACTCGGTGAGCCGGATGTCGTGTGCGGTGGCGAGGCGGCGGGCCCGGGCCACGGCGTAGCCGGGGTCCTGTTCCTCGTCGCCCGCCTCGGCGGCCTGACGCAGCAACAGCACCTGGAGCAGCAGCGGGTCGGGCTCGTCGATCCGGTCGCGGAAGAAGTCGTCCGGGTCGGAGCCCGAGCCGAGCTGGCCGACGAACATGCCCCGGTGGGTGGTGAGCACCTGCGGCAGCAGGCCGGTCAGGGCGGGGCGGCCGGCCCGGGCGGCGAGCATCGCGGCGAACCGTTCGACCACCACCCCGGCCACCGGGCCCTCCGCCCAGAGCAGCGGGACGGTGCCGGAGAGCTGGGCGGCCAGACCCTTGGCCGGGTTGAGGTACGCGGCGGCGTCCGGGCGGCAGCGTACGGCGACCTCGTCCAGCTGGTCCGCGGTGGCCTGCAGCGCGCCCGGGGGCAGCTGGGTGACCTCGATCCGCTCCGCGAGGGCGAGCAGCGGGGCCAGGACGGCCCAGAGGGCGCCCGGGTCCTCTGGCGGGAGGTCGGGCTCGTCCGGCCGGTGGCGGGTGTCGTCCTCGGTGTCGGCGGGCGCCGGCGGGACGTACGGCAGCGGGAGGCCGCGGACCTGCAGGGCCGCCTCGGCGAGCGGGCTCGCGGTGGGCGCGATCACGGCGATGGCGCAGCCGCGCGCGTACGCCTGCTCGGCGAGCGTGATCAGGCCGCGCTCACCGCCGTCGGCGGAGGCGATGACCAGCAGGTCGAGCGGGCCGGCCCAACCCGGCAGCTGCCAGGAGAGACCCACCGTGAGGGCCGGGGTGCCGAGCTCGCCGCGCGGGACGAAGGAGACGCCGGAGGGGGCCAGGGGGAGGACCTGGCAGCTGGTGACGGCCATGGCGGCCAGCGCCGCGCCGGCCGTCAGGGTGCTGCCGTGTCCGGCGACCAGGACCGTACGGGGCCGGCCGTCCGGCCGCAGGGCCGACAGGCCGGCCGCGTCGGCGAGCCGCAGGGCGGTCCGGATCCGGGCGCCCGCGCCGGCGAGGGCGAGCAGGGCGTGGTCGCGGTCGGCACGCTGGAGGGCGGCCGGGTCGTCGAGCAGGGTGTCGTCGAGCATGCGGCTGGCCTCCAACGGCCTCACGACGGACGGGTCAGGAGGGGCGGCGGGCCTCGTCCACGAGGAGCACGGGGATGCCGTCGCGCACCGGGTAGATCAGGCCGCAGCTGTCCCCGGTGCAGCGCAGCTCACGCTCGTCGTCCTGGCCGGACTCGGCGAGGGCGGAGTGGCACTGGGGGCAGACCAGGATCTCCAGCAGGAAGGGCGGCAGGCTCATGGACGTCAGGCTCCAAGGTTCGTGTGGGGGGCTGTTACGACGGTGCCCCGGCCAGTAGCAACCCTACCGGCCGGGGCACCGCTGAAGTCAGAGGCGTGCCCTGCTCAGGCGCGGACGAGGGCGAGGACGGCGTCGCGGACCTCGGCCATCTTCCCGGGGTCGCGGGCCTCGACGTTCAGGCGGAGCAGCGGTTCGGTGTTGGAGGCGCGGAGGTTGAACCACCAGTCCTTGCCGGCGATGGTCAGGCCGTCCAGTTCGTCGACGGTGACGTCCTCGAGCGAGGCGTAGGTGGTGCGGACGGCGGCGGTGCGGTCGGCCTGGTCGGCGACGGTGCTGTTGATCTCGCCGGAGGCGGCGTAGCGGTCGTACTCGGCGGTGAGGGCGGACAGGGTGCCGGTCTGGCCGCCGAGGGCGGCGAGGACGTGGAGGGCGGCGAGCATGCCGGTGTCGGCGCGCCAGAAGTCGCGGAAGTAGTAGTGGGCGGAGTGTTCGCCGCCGAAGACGGCGTCCGTGGTGGCCATCTCCTGCTTGATGAAGGAGTGGCCGACGCGGGTGCGCACCGGGGTGGCGCCGAGTTCGCGGACCACCTCGGGGACGGTCCAGGAGGTGATCAGGTTGTGGATGATGGTGGGGTTGTGCTCGCCGGCGGCCTTGGCGCGGGCGATCTCCCGGGCGGCGACCAGGGCGGTGATCGCGGAGGGGGAGACCGGTTCGCCGCGCTCGTCGACGACGAAGCAGCGGTCGGCGTCGCCGTCGAAGGCCAGGCCGATGTCCGCGCCGGTCTCGACGACCTTGGCCTGCAGGTCGACCAGGTTGGCCGGGTCCAGCGGGTTGGCCTCGTGGTTGGGGAACGTGCCGTCCAGCTCGAAGTACAGGTCGACCAGGTCGATCGGCAGCCCGTCGAACACGGTCGGCACGGTGTGCCCGCCCATGCCGTTGCCGGCGTCGACGACGACCTTCAGCGGCCGGATCGCGGACAGGTCCACCAGGCCCAGCAGGTGGTCGGCGTAGCCGCGCAGGGTGTCCTGGGAGGAGAGCGAGCCCGGCTTCACGTCCACCGGCGGGATGGTCACGGTGTCGTCCGCGGCGGTCCAGGACTCCACCAGCTCCCGGACCTGGGACAGCCCGGTGTCCTGGCCGACCGGCGCCGCGCCGGCACGGCAGAGCTTGATGCCGTTGTACTGCGCGGGGTTGTGCGAGGCGGTGAACATCGCCCCGGGCAGGTCCAGCTTCCCGGACGCGTAGTACAGCTGGTCGGTGGAGCACAGCCCGATCTCCACCACGTCCGCGCCGTACGCGGCGGCGCCCTCCGCGAACGCCCGCGACAGCGACGGCGACGACGGACGCATGTCATGCCCCACCACGATCGCCGACGCACCCACCACCCGCACGAACGCCGCACCGAACGCCCGAGCCAACGACTCGTCCCACTGATCCGGCACCACACCCCGGACGTCGTACGCCTTCACCAACTGCTTCAGGTCCCGCACTGCTGGCTCCACCAAGATGTTGGGTACTCAGACGTAGGGCAGCGTACCCGGCGGCCGTGAGGCCTCGGTGAACGCGGACCGGCCGGCGATCGGGGGCGGTCTCAGTTCTCCGGCGAGCGCAGCACCCGCAGGTGGCCGCGGCGGCCCGCCTCGCCGGGGTCGCCCAGGGAGGTGCCGCTCTGACGGGGTGTGCGCTCCTGCGGGCGGGCGGCCTCGCGCACGGCGTTGGCCAGGGCCTCCAGGTCGTCGCTGGTGCGGCGGAGCGGGCCGACGTCGGCGGCCAGCCGGACGACCTCCCAGCCGCGCGGGGCGGTGAGGCGCTCGGCGTGCTCGGCGCAGAGGTCGTAGCAGTGCGGCTCGGCATAGGTGGCGAGCGGGCCGAGAACGGCGGTTGAGTCCGCGTAGACGTACGTCAGCGTGGCGACGGCCGGTCGGCCGCACGCGGTCCGCGAACAACGACGTACAGAGCTCACGAGGGTGGACGGTACCGCACTCCCGTCCTGCCCGCGAAGACCCGCCCCCTGCCGAGTGCACCGTGTCGCCGCGCAGACCGGTCGCGGTGGTCCACTTCCGGGCGTCCAAGGACTACGCTCGACACTGATATGGACAGCTCCGCATCCCAATCACCGGCCGACCCGTCCCGGCGCCGCAGGCACCGTGACCGGCACGGCCGCGGCCTGCGCGGGCCGCTGGCACCGCCTCAGGTGCCGATCTCGCTGACCCGCTCCGAGCTGTTCGACGACTATGTGCGCGAGTCGGTCGAACGGCTGGAGCGCAGGTGGCCGCAGCTGGTCGACGTGGAGTTCGCCGTCCAGGAGGTGCCGCTGCCGGAGCAGGGCACGCCCGACCCGGACGCCGTGCCGCTCGGGCGCCTGATCCCCGCCAAGCAGGGTCACAAGAGCCGGATCGTGGTCTACCGCCGCCCGGTCGAGATCCGCGCCAAGGGGCGCGAGGACCGGGCGGCGCTCGTCCACGAGATCCTGATCGAGCAGGTGGCCGATCTGCTCGGGCTCTCGCCCGATGCGATCGACCCCCGCTACGACGAGGACTGAGCCCCGGTCAGGGCCGGACCAGCAGGCCCGGCTCCTGGTCCGCCTGCGGCACTCGTACGGTGCTGTGGTCGTCGCGCAGCGCCTGGATCGTGAACATCGGGACGCCCTTGCCGTCCACCGCGAGCATCCGGGCGGCCACCACGGGGCCACCGGAGACGGTCTCCACGGTGAGGCCGAAGACGCCGTTCAGCCCGCCGGGCTCGGGGACCGGCATGCCGACCGTCGCGCCGGCCGGAACGTCGACCTCCTTGGTGGCCGGGGTGCCGCCGCCGCTGCCCGCCGACGAGGTCAGCTTGACCTTGGAGGCCGCGCCGGTCGAGGTGAGGTAGAGCGTCGAGGCGCCGCCGCCGCGGTTCTCGGCGATGCTCGCCCGCTTGCCGACGGGGATGCTGCCGGTGATCCAGGCCGCGTCCGACTTGCCGTCCTTGGTGCGGTCGACGCGCAGCGAGGCCACGATCGGGGTCTGGTGCGCGGGGTCGGTCGGGGTGAGCCGCAGCGCGCCGACCTCGCCGCGGGTGAAGCCCTCGCCGCGGGTGCCGGTGCCCAGGTCTGCGATCGCGACCATGCCCGCCTTGACGTGGATGGTCTCGTGACCGGCCGGGGTGAACCAGCCGTTCTTCCCGGAGATCTGGATCTTCAGGTCCGCATCGTCGTCACCGGGGACGGCGACCACCAGATGCGCTGTCGCGGTGTCCGCCGGGAGGCCGGGCATGACCACCGAGGCCGCCGGGTCCGCCGAGGCGGGGATCCAGTCGGCGCCCTTGGAACCGTCGGCGGTGTGCACGGCGGCCCCGACCCGCCCGCTGCGGGCGATCACCTGCACGGCCAGGTCGTTGACCGGCCCCTTGGTCAGGTTCGGCAGCAGCAGGACGGCCTGCGAGGCGCCGGGGGCGACGGTGATGCCGGTGGTGGCGTCGTTGTCGATCGGGCCCTTGTCGCCGTACAGCTTGAGGTCCACCACCGCCGGGACGGTGTCGGCGTTGACCAGGCTCACGTAGTCGACCCGGTCGCCCGCCGTGCTGGCGCCCGCGAACCAGAAGTTCGTGCCGGACGGGGCGCAGTTGATCCCGGACATGCCGAGGCCGCGCTGGTCGGTCACGGTGGTGGTCTGGGTGACGGTGAAGCCGGGCGCGTACGCACCGGTGGCGACGGCGAGGGCACCGGGGGCGATGTCGCCGGTGAAGGCCGGGCCGGTGACGGGGACGCCGACCTTGGTGAGGGCGAGCCGGGCGTCGCTGGGCGCGGCGGCGGCCGCTCCGGACGCGGAGGCCGACGGGGCCGTTGACGGGGCGGGGGCGGCCGGTGCCACGGCCTGCGGGGTCACGTCCGAGAGCGAGGCCGAGCCGCCGGTGGCCGAGCCGCCCGCCGGGGTGAGCAGGGTGAGGTTGGTGCTGCCGGTGAGGCCCTGCAGCGGCTGGGGGCAGACCAGCGAGGTGCGCTCGACCTGCGCCGTGGTCACCGCGCCGCTGCCGTCGGCGGCGGCCGGGGTGACCGGCGGGCGCAGCTCGGCGATCCCGAGGCCCACGGCGAGCACCGCTGCGGCGGCCAGCAGCGAGGTGCCGGTGCGGCTGCCGCCGGCCAGCGCGGCCGGGTTGAGGGACTTGAGGCTGGGCGCCTTCAGGTTGGGGGCCTTGATGTTCGGGGCCTTGAGGTTGGGCTTCTTCATGACGGTGGGTCAGCTCCCCGTTCCGTTGTGGTGCGGGTGACCGCCGTTGCCGTAGGGGTCGTTCGGGTCGTAGTACGTCTCGGGCTGCGGCTGGCCGGGCGCCCAGGGCTGCTGCTCGGGGGTGGCGTAGCCCGCGTACTGGTCGTAGCCGTACTGCTGCTGCTCGTACTGGTCGGCGTACTGGTCCGGGTACTGCTGCTGCGGGTACGGCTCCGCGTACTGCTGCTGGCCGTACTGCCCGCCTGCGGGCTGCTGGGCCGCGTACGGGTCCCAGCCGTACGGGTCGGCCTGCTGGTACTGCTCCTGGTACGGGTCCGCCGCGGGGTGGGCGGGCTCGGCCTCGGGCTCGCCGGCGCCCTGCTGCGGGATCCCGGCCGCGTACACGCCGGTGTCGGGCTCGGCGCCCTCACCCTCGCCGCGCTCGGCCATCCGGCGGGCCCGGCGGCTACCCGGGAGGGGGGCCTGTGCCTGGGCGGCGGCGGCCAGCGCGGCGGCGGCGACCACCTCCTCGGGCAGGTCGTCGTCGTTGTGGTTGCGGCGGCCGGGCAGGGCGAGCACCAGGACGGTGGTGGCGAGCAGCAGCTGCGCCCAGATCCAGCCGGTGTGCAGCAGGCTGGAGTCACGGGTGAGCTCGAGCCGGCCGCCGTCGGCGGGGAGCTTGAAGCCCTGTGCCCAGCCGTCGACGGTGACGGACTCCAGGGCGGTGCCGTCCAGGGTGGCCTGCCACTTGGGGTCGGCCTGCTCCGCGAGGCGCAGGACGCGGCCCGCCGGACCGGCCGGGATCGTGGTGTCGATGTCGTGGACACCCGCCGGGACGGACACGGGGGCGCCCTTCGGGCTGGTGATCACGGCCCGGGTCGCGGGGGCGCCGCTGACCTGCCAGAGGGCGATGCCGTTCTCCTGGCTGAGCTTGGTCAGGCCGGGGGTGGTGTCCAGGACGTCCTCGACCTTGGCGATCATCGGGTCCTTGACCTCGAGGTAGCCGACGCCGTAGCCGGCCAGGGACTTCGCCTGCTCTCCGCCGGAGCCCGCGAGCAGGCGGCCGACCAGCGTGGTCAGATCACCGCTGCTGCCGGCGTCCACGGTGCCCTCGGCCTGGCCGAGGGTCAGGCCGGCGCCGCGGACCAGGGCGTAGCGGACGCCCGAGGCGCCGGCGTCGCCGGTGAGGACGAGGGTGCGGGAGCGGTCGGTGGTGCCGGCCTCCTCCGCGACGAAGGCGGGGACCTGGGCGGCCTCGGTGCGCCGCAGCGGGCCGTCGGCTCCGGTGACGGCCCACCAGACGGCGGTGCCGAGCGGGGCGAGCACGGCGGAGGCGACCACCAGCGCGGCGACCGGCTGGCGCCAGCCGAAGGCGATCCCGGCGACGCGGGCGTTGGCGCCGTCGGCGCCGATCGCGGCGGCGGCCAGCAGGGCGACGCCGGTGAGCAGGGTCGCGGGCCCGGCCCAGGCGGCCACGGCCTGTCCGCCGGAGGCCGGGGTGACGCTGGTGCCGGCCACCGCGACGGTGAACAGCAGCCCGGCCCCGGCGGCGCCCCAGGCGGCCAGCACCGCGCGGCGGCGGTCGGCGCGCAGCAGGGCGGCGAGGGCGGTGAGCACGACACCGGCGGAGAGCCAGATCGGCGGGACGCCGGAGCCGCCGGGGTTCACCAGGATCAGGCCGAGCGGGTTCGCGGCGGAGCCGTTGAAACCGGGCAGCCCGGCCTCGAGGAGCAGCCGGGAGGGGTGCATGAGCACCTGGAGCGACCACGGGGCGAGGACCAGGACCGGTACGCCGAGGATGACCACCACCCGCAGGCCGAGCAGGCGCAGCGCCTCCCCGCCGGAGCCGAAGGCGCCGCCGCGCAGCACGGCGTAGACCAGTGCGGCGAGGCTGAGCGGTACGGCGATGGCCCAGGTCAGCGGGACGAAGGCGGTGCTGATGGTGAGCATCAGCACGGTCATCCAGGCGCTGCGCCAGCCGGGGCGGGCGCCCTTGGCGGCGGTCTCGGTACGGATGCCGAGGCCCGCGGTGATGGCGGCGGCGCGGGCCAGCGGCGGGAGCAGCACGGCGAGGACGGCGGTGCCGATCCGGCCCTGGGCGAGCGCGCCGGTGGCCGCGGGCAGCAGGGCGTACGTGGCGCTGGCCCAGGCGCGGACCAGCTTGGACTCGATCAGCGGGCGGGAGACCAGGTAGGCGCTGACGGCGGCGAGCGGGATGGAGAGCACCACGAGCAGGGTGATCGCGAAGTCCGCGTGGTCGAACAGCAGCCAGGAGAGCACCGAGAGCACGGCCAGGTACGGCGGTGCGGTGGCTGTGGAGCCGGTGCCGACGGGGTGCCAGCTGCCCGCGTACATGTTCCACAGGCCCGCCGCGCCGTCGGAGACGGGCAGCAGGGCGCCGCCGAGCAGGCTGCCGCTGCCGATCAGGTTGCGGCAGGCGGCCAGGGCGAAGAGCAGCAGGCCGATGAAGAGCAGCGGGGCCGGGCGCCTGGCGATCTTCTTGAGCAGGGCGAACTGCTCGACCACCAGGTCGTCGGCGTCCTCGTCGCCGGGGCCGGACTCGACCGAGCCGTGGCGGCCGGCGCCCGAGTCGTCGCTGCCGCCGATGCCGAGGGCGCTGATGGCCTGTTCGACGGCGAGGCGGGCGGTGGCGCCGGGGGCCGGGAAGAGCGTGCGGTCGTCGAGCCCGTCGGCGACCCGCGTCCTGGCCCGGCGTTTGCGGGCGAGCAGCAGGCGGGGCAGGCGGATCAGCTCGTGGCCGAGGCCGGCCAGCTCGTCGAAGGCCTGCTTCGGGTCCTTGCCGACCAGGTTGGCGATGACGCGCAGCAGGGTGCCCAGCACGAGCCGGAGCAGGACGTACGGGAAGAGCACGCCCTTGGAGTTGGCGAGCAGGGTGTAGACGGCGCCGGCCTTGTCGACGCGGTGCGGGTGGGCGGCGCCGCAGTCGATGGCGCGGCGCTCGCGGCTGGCGGCCTCGGCGTGCCGGAGCACGGCATCGGGGGCGACGACGACCCGGTACCCCGCGGCGTTGACCCGCCAGCAGAAGTCGGTGTCGTCGCGCATCAGCGGCAGCGCCTTGTCGAAGCCGCCGAGCTCCTCGAAGACGTCGCGGCGGACCAGCATGCCGGCGGTCGAGACGGCGAGCACCGGGCGGACCTGGTCGTGCTGGCCCTGGTCCTGCTCGCGGCGGTCGAGTCCGGTCCAGCGGCGGCCGGAGCGGGCGATGGTGACGCCGACCTCGAGCAGCTGCCTGCGGTCGTACCAGCTGCGCAGCTTGGGGCCGACGACGGCGGCGGACGGGGTGGAGTCGGCCACCTGGAGCAGTCGGCGCAGGGCGTCGGTCTGCGGTTCGCAGTCGTCGTGCAGCAGCCAGAGCCACTCGATGGGCTGCGTCTCGCGCGGGCCGCCGCGGCCGAGCTCGTCCTCGGCGCCGAGCGGGTCGCCGAAGTCGTCCCAGCCACCGGTGACGGGGTCGTACCCGGAGGGGTCGAGGCTGTACGGGAGGTCCTCGGGGCGCAGCGGCGGGCTGTTGAAGACGGCCTGGGCGACGGCGGTGCCGAAGCCGGAGCGGCGGCCGAGGATCAGCGGGCCGCTCTCGGGCAGCCAGTCACCGAGGGTGTCCTCCAGCAGCTGCGGGGAGGTGTCGGTGGAGCCGGTGTCGACGGCGAGGATCCGCTGCACCTGCCGGTCCTGGCCGAGCAGGCCGGCCAGCGCCTGCGGGAGCCAGCGGGCACCGTCGTGCGAGACGATCACGGCGGTGACCAGGTGGCGCGGGTACGCGGGCGGCCTCGCAGCTGAGAAGCCGCTCTGGTGGCTGTAGACAGTCATCGAGTGCGCTGGCCCCAGGTCTGAAATGGATGCAGCCGGTGGATGCAGCCGGTGGACGGCAGATGGCGCACCACACTAACGGCTCCGGATGGCGACGGTGCCTCCGGAGTCGGTCCTGCGGATGTGCGGGAATGCGAAAGCGCCCCACCGTCCCGGTGAGGCGCTGGCACAGCTGCTGTGTGGGTGGACCGATTTTGTCGGCGGCTGGTCAGACCGCGCTCTTCTTCAGGCGCCGGCGCTCGCGCTCGGAGAGACCGCCCCAGATTCCGAAGCGCTCGTCGTTGGCGAGGGCGTACTCGAGACACTCGGAGCGGACCTCACAGGCGAGGCAGACCTTCTTGGCCTCGCGGGTGGAGCCGCCCTTCTCCGGGAAGAAGGACTCGGGGTCGGTCTGGGCGCACAGCGCGCGCTCCTGCCAACCGAGCTCCTCTTCGTCCTCCTCGATGCCCTCACCGATCAACAGCTCAAAGAGCTCGCTCATTTGGCGCGCCTCCTCTGCCCCTTGTGGCGTCCCCGTGGTGTTGCCGTTGCCTGGAGCGGCGGAACGACACGAGTGAAATTACATGTGCGTCACTCTGGCCCAGTCAAGCCGAGCTCTGGTATTGGGTCGAGGATTCACTCCCCGGAACCAAGGCATTACGATAAGTGTACATATCCGGACATTCAGGACTTACCGGCCTGATCACCATCAACCGTCCGGAACCACCCACCGGCTGACTTGCAGTCAACACGGACCGCCCCGAATCTGACCACCCCCCAAACGGGGGGACGCCGACGGCAGCGGTCCGGTTGCCGGATCATCGCCTGCCTTCCCGGCGATCTTCGCATCGAAACCTAGAGGGTGATTTATCACCCCATCGGGTGGTTGAGGGTCGGTCTGACCCGAATGTCCGGTCGACCGAGTTGACACCGCCGCCCCTCTTGCGGTCTCCTTGCTCTCATGTCAGAGTTCGCCACCCACCGGAGCCGCCAGGCCGTGCTCCGTCGTGCCGCGAGCTCGCTCTGTTGTCGCCTCTGTTCCTGCTGTATCTAGGCGCCCGCTGTCCCACCGCGCGCCGCCCAGGAACAACGAGGCCGCCCGCGCGACAGTCCCCCCTGAATCTCCGCGGATCCGGCTGATCCCCTCCCCGAACCAGCCGCTCCGAGGACCCTTCCATGCGAATGACCCGCATCCGCAAGCGCAACAGAGACCGCAACAAGCTCGCCCGCCGCGTGGCTGAGACCGTCCACATCGCCGCGCCCCGGCACCCCTGGACCGACGGCCTGAGCGACGTCAGCATCGCCGGCGACCCGCTGGCCTTCCCGCACCTCGCCCGCACCGACGTCCCGCACCATCCGACCACCGTGGCCGGGTACGCGCAGCTCGTCCGGGAGATCGCCGCCGACCGCGACCGCTGGGCACCGCTGGTCAGGTACGACGCCCTCACCCGCTGGTACGCCCGGCTGGAGACCGGCCCCGGCTACGAGGTCTGGCTGCTCAGCTGGCTGCCGGGCCAGAGCAGCGGCTTCCACGACCACGGCCAGTCCTCGGGTGTGATGACGGTCGTTCAGGGCGAGCTCGTCGAGCGCTCGCTCTCGCAGGCCGGCGAGGGCTCGCGCACCCTGCGCCCCGGCGGGCAGCGGGTCTTCTCCTCCGGCTACCTGCACGAGGTCGTCAACGCCGCCCTCGAACCGGCCGTCAGCATCCACCTCTACTCCCCCGGCCTGGTCGAGATGAACCAGTACGGTGCGGCCGGTGTCGTTCCGGAAAGCGCCGTCGAGATGCAGCCCGAGGCCCGCTGACAAGCGTCCCGCCTGGCAGGATGACCCCATGCGCATCGTGGCACTGGCAGGCGGGATCGGCGGAGCGCGCTTCCTGCGCGGACTCAAGGACGTGGTCACCCCGGAGGACGAGATCACCGTCATCGGGAACACCGGCGACGACATCCACCTCTTCGGACTCAAGGTCTGCCCGGACCTGGACACCGTGATGTACACCCTCGGCGGGGGCATCCACGAGGAGCAGGGCTGGGGCCGGGCGGACGAGACCTGGTCGGTCAAGGCCGAGATGAAGGCGTACGGCGTCGGGCCCGAGTGGTTCGGGCTCGGCGACAAGGACTTCGCCACGCACATCGTGCGCAGCCAGATGCTGACCGCCGGCTACTCGCTGAGCCAGGTCACCGAGGCACTGTGCGTCCGCTGGAAGCCGGGTGTCCGGCTGCTGCCGATGAGCGACGACCGGGTCGAGACGCACGTCCGGATCACGGACTCCGAGGGAACGCGCGCGGTGCACTTCCAGGAGTACTGGGTCCGGCTGCACGCCGCGGTGGACGCCGAGGCGATCATCCCCGTCGGTGCGGACACCGCCAAGCCCGCTCCCGGAGTGCTGGAGGCCATCGCGGCGGCGGACGTGATCCTCTTCCCGCCGTCCAACCCGGTGGTGAGCATCGGCACCATCCTCGCCGTCCCCGGCATCCGGCAGGCCGTCAGCGCGGCGGCCGCCCCGGTGGTCGGGCTCTCGCCGATCATCGGCGGCGCGCCGGTGCGCGGCATGGCCGACAAGGTGCTCGCCGCGGTCGGGGTCGCCGCCACCGCCGATGCGGTCGCGCTTCACTACGGCGCCGATCTGCTGGACGGGTGGCTGGTGGACACGCAGGACGCCGGTGCGGTCGCGGCGGTGGAGGCGGCGGGCATTCCCTGCCGGGCGGTTCCGCTGCTGATGACGGACGCCGACGCCACGGCCGCGATGGCCCGGGCGGCGCTGGAGCTGGCGGAGCAGGTGCGTTCGTGATCCAGGTGCTACCGGTCGAGGGGCTGCCGGAGATCGACGCGGACTCGGACCTGGGCGCGCTGATCGCCAAGGCGGGCGAGTTCGAGGACGGCGACATCCTGCTGGTCACCTCGAAGATCGTCAGCAAGGCGGAGGGCCGTGTGCTGCACGCCGCCGACCGGGAGGCCGCGATCGATGCGGAGACCGTACGGGTGGTCGCGCGGCGCGGTCCCGTGCGGATCGTGGAGAACCGCAACGGGCTGGTGATGGCCGCGGCCGGGGTGGACGCCTCCAACACCGCGCCGGGGACCGTCCTGCTGCTGCCCGAGGACCCGGACGCCTCGGCGCGCGCACTGCGGGAACGGCTGCAGCAGCTGACGGGACGCCGGCTCGCCGTGATCATCACGGATACCTTCGGCCGCCCCTGGCGGAACGGGCTGACCGACGTCGCCATCGGCGCCGCCGGGCTGCCGGTGCTGGAGGACCACCGGGGGCGTACGGACAGCCACGGCAACGAGCTGGCGATGACCGTCACCGCGACGGCCGACGAACTCGCGGCGGCGGCCGACCTGGTCAAGGGCAAGGCCACCGGCACCCCCGTGGCCGTGGTCCGGGGCCTGGCGCAGCTGGTCACCCCCGAGGACGGTGACGGCACCCGGCCGCTGATCCGCGCGGCCACCGACGACATGTTCCGGCTCGGGACCTCGGAGGCGGTCCGCGAGGCCGTGACGCTCCGCCGGACCATCCGTTCCTTCACCGCCGAGCCGGTCGACCCGGCGGCCGTACGCCGCGCGGTGGCCGCGGCCGTCACCGCGCCCGCCCCGCACCACACCACGCCGTGGCGCTTCGTGCTGCTGGAGGCGGCGGACGTCCGGGAACGGCTGCTCGACGCGATGCTCGCGGCCTGGCAGCGCGACCTCGCCGGGCTCGACGGCTGGGACGAGGCGAAGATCGCCCGCCGGACCGCACGGGGGAACGTGCTGCGGGACGCCCCGTACCTGGTGGTCCCCTGCCTGGTGATGGACGGTTCGCACGACTACCCGGACGAGCGGCGCGCGGCCGCCGAGCGCGAGATGTTCACCGTCGCGATCGGGGCTGCCGTGCAGAACCTGCTGGTCACGCTGGCCGGCGAGGGCTACGGCTCGGCGTGGGTGTCCTCGACGATGTTCTGCCGGGACACCGTGCGCGGCGTGCTGGAACTGCCGGACACCTGGGACCCGATGGGCGCGATCGCCGTCGGCCGCCCGGCGGAGTCCCCCAGGGAGCGCCCTGCCCGGACGGCGGACGCCTTCATCACCGTGCGCTAGACCGGGCCTGGACGAGGTTCGGGACGGTCTCGCCCTGCTGCCAGTTGAGCGACGAGACCTGCGGCCGGGTGGGCCGGACGGCGGTGCGGTTCTGGTTACCGATCCGTTTGCGCTCACGAACAATCAATTCCGCTCACCGGATGAGGGATGGTGCGGTTCTCACACGTCGTCAGCGATGACGGTGGTCGTTCGGGGCCAGGCGGGGGCCGTAGCGCGGGGCGCGGGCGCCGGTGAGGGCGATCAGGCGGCACACGCGATGACGATGGCCTGCGTACGGGGCGAGGAGGGCGAGCATCTGGTCGTCGTCGCTGCGCGGGCGGCCGGCCAGGCCCCAGCCGACCAGGTTGGGCAGGTGGTAGTCGCCGACCGACACCGCGTCGGGGTCACCGTTGCTGCGCTGCAGGGTCTCGGCCGCCGTCCAGACACCGATCCCGGGCACGGTGGTCAGCCGGGCGTACGCCTCCTCGTGCGGCAGTGCGGAGGCCTCCTCCAGCCGGGGTGCGAGGCGGGCGGCCCGGACGATGGTCGCCGAGCGTTTCGGGTCCACCCCTGCGCGGTGCCACTCCCAACTCGGGATGAGCGCCCACTCCCGGGCGGACGGCGCCACCCGCATGCCCTCGGCCGGCCCCGGCGCCGGCGTGCCGAAGTCGCGCAGCAGGGTGCGCCAGGCGCGGTACGCCTCGTCGGTGGTGACCTTCTGCTCCAGAATCGCGGGCAGCAGGGACTCCAGCACCAGGCCGGTCCGGCACAGCCGTACTCCGCCGTGGGCGCGCTGGGCCTCTCGCAGCGGGCCCGGGGGCAGCACCAGGCCTGACGGGTCGTCATCCGCCCCGAGCAGGGCGGGCACCCGGTCCAGCAGCCACTGCGCACCCGGCCCCCAGGCCTGCGCCTCGATCTCGCCCGAACCGGAGCCCAAGCCCGAACCGGAATCCGAGCCCGGGCGCGCGAGGACGCGCAGGGTGCCGGGCCCGGCGGGCGTCCGCGAGGCCCGCCAGATCGCGCCGTCGCCGCTGGTCCGGTACGAGGGATCGGCCGGGCCACGCCGCAGCGGGAGCAGAGTGCGGGGCAGGTCGAGCGGGAAGTCCGGCCGCCACCGCCGCACGATGCCTGGCATCCGCTCTCACCGCCTCCGTCCGCTGCGCCCCCGGTTCAGGAGTGGCGCATCTGAACGATACGCGGCACGGCGGCCGCCGGTCAGCGGCCCTGGAGCCGGGCCGCCAGGGAGCGGATGTCGCCGAGGCGGTCGAAGAGGCGCGCGCCGGGGCACTGGGTGTTGAAGGCGTCGCGGTGGCCCGAGATCGCGCCGAAGTTCGCCTGTGTCCCCTTCTTGTAGCGGCTGCCGTCGGAAGCGGAGACCAGGGTCGTGGTGCCGGTCGCGTCACGTCCGGTCAGGCCGAGCTTCCAGGCGGCGATCTTGGCGATGCCTTCCACCTGGGCCTGCGGGACGGCCGTGGAGACATAGGTGCCGATCGCGGCGACGCCCGCCGAGTCGGTGTTGAACCCCAGGGTGTGGGCGCCCAGGACGGGTTCGGCGACTCCGCCCGCCCTGCCCTCGTAGATGGTGCCGCACTTGTCGACGAGGAAGTTGTAGCCGATGTCCCGCCAGCCGCTGCTCTTCACGTGGTACCGGTAGATCGACCTGATGATCTTGGGAGCGTCGGCGCAGTCGTAGTCGTTCGTGGTGTCGGTGTGGTGGACGAACACCACACGGACCGCGCCGGTGTAGATGAAGTCCCGAGCGCGCAGGGACTCGTCGGCCCCCCAGCCCGAGCGGGTGACCACGCCGGGGCGCGGAGCCCTGTCCCCGGCCGGCAGCGAACGGGCGGCCGGTCCCTCGCCGGGGTCCACCAGTTCGGCGCGCAGCCCGGCAGGCAACGGCCGCCCGGAGGAGGCCACCCGGACGGCGACACCGTCGCTCGCTCCGACCCACAGCGGGGCCGTGGCGCCCCGGCCCGCGCGCTCGGGCGCAGCCACGTCCGATGGCGCGTCCGGGCGGTCGTCCCTCTCCGCGCCGAGCTCGCGCCACTCGCTCCACCGACCGGTGGCCGAGCTGCGGGTCCGTACCTCCACCGTGCCGGACAGGTCCGCCAGGGGGTCGTCCCAGCTCACGCCCACCAGGGCGAACGGGGTGGTGGCACGCGGCGCGAGATCGCGCTGGAGTGCCGGGCCACGCTGGGTCGCAGCCAACGGCAGGGTGGTGACACCCCCCGTCTGCGACCGGGTGGCCGCGGTACCGGCGGCGACAGGCTGGAGGAGAAGGACGAGGGCTGAACCCGCCCCCAGGGCGGCGAGATGGGAGAAGCGCATAAATAGGATATTGCGGGCAAATCGTTTCTGACGCCACGCCAGCTACCGAGGTGCCGCCTCCCCTCCCGGGGGCCGGTCCGAAGGTCGTAGGCTGGACCGCACCATGACTGCGCCATTCGCTGCCGACGCCCGCACCCCCGCTGAGCTGCTGCACGCATACCTGCGCGCCGGGGCTCCCGATGCGGATCCCTCACGTCCCCTGATCACGTTCTACGACGACGCGACCGGCGAGAGAGTCGAACTCTCCGCCAAGACCTTCGACAACTGGGTCGCCAAGACCGCCAATCTGCTGCAGGACGAGCTCAACGCCGGCCCCGACGACCGGGCCGCCCTCCTCCTCCCCGCGCACTGGCAGAGCGCCGTCTGGCTACTGGCCTGCTGGTCGGTGGGCGTGACGGCGGTACCGGGCGGCGATCCGGCCGAGGCCGATCTCGTGATCAGCGGCCCGGACGGCCTCGAGGCCGCTCAGGCCTGCTCCGGCGAACGGGTGGCCCTCGCACTGCGCCCGCTGGGCGGCCGCTTCCCGCAGCGCCCGGAGGGCTTCCTGGACTACGCGGCCGAGGTGCCCGGCCAGGGCGACCGCTTCGCGCCCTACTCCCCCGTCGACCCGCAGTCCCCGGCACTGGAGACCACGGTGGACGGGCTGCCGCTCAAGCTGACGGGCGAGCAGACCGTCCAGCTGGCCCGCGAGGGCGCGCTGCGACTCGGGCTCGACACCGGCAGCCGCGTGCTGAGCACGCTCTCGTACGACGACTGGACCGGTCTGGAGGCCGGGCTGCTGGCCCCGCTGGCGGCCGGCGCCTCGGTGGTGCTCTGCCGGAACTCCGGCGAGCTGACGGCCGATCAGTGGGAGAAGCGGATCGACTCCGAACGGGTGACTCTGCGCCTCGGCTGACCAGGCCCGGGCGTCCGGACGGGTAGGAATCCCCGTCATGGCCGAGGACGACGACGACAGCGCGCGCCCCCCGACCTCCCGAGGCGGGGGGCGCCGCCGCTTCCTGCTGGTGACGGCGGGCGTCCTGGCCTTCTTCCTGCTCACCGGGGGTGTGCTGGCCTGGGTCGCGTACCGCAAGCTGGACGGCAACCTCGAGACCGACACCACGACGGGCGCCCTGCTGCAGCACGACGAGTCGGACCGGCCGGGCCGGACCCCCGGCACGCAGAACGCCGAGAACATCCTGCTGATCGGCAGCGACGACCGCAGCGGCGCCAACGGCGCGTACGGCTATGCGAGCGGCCGGCGTTCGGACACCACGATCCTGCTCCACCTGGCGGGCGACCGACGGCACGCCACGGCGGTGAGCATCCCGCGCGACGCGATGGTCAACGTGCCGCCCTGCCAACTGCCGGACGGCACCCGCTCGCAGGCCCGGTTCGTCCAGTTCAACTGGGCCTTCGAGCTGGCCGGCCCGGCCTGCACCATCCGCACCGTGGAGAAGCTCAGCGGGATCCGGGTCGACCACCACCTGATCCTGGACTTCACCGGCTTCAAGAGGATGGTGGACGCGGTGGACGGTGTGGAGGTCTGCGTGCCCCAGGCGATCCACGACAAGGACGCCCGGCTCGACCTGCCCGCCGGGCGGCAGAACCTGACCGGCGAGCAGGCACTCGGGTACGTCCGGGTCCGCGAGACGCTCGGGAACGGCAGCGACACCGATCGGATGGGGCGTCAGCAGCAGTTCCTGGCCTCGCTGATCCGCAAGGTGCAGTCGCAAGGGGTGCTGCTCAACCCCGCCAGGCTGTGGCCGCTGCTGAACGCCGCGACCTCCTCGATCACGGCCGACGCAGGCCTGAGCAGCCTCGGCGCCCTGTACGACCTGGCCCAGGACCTGCGCTCGATGCCGTCCGAGAACGTGGCCTTCCTCACCACGCCGCGCCGCCCGTACCCGGGGAACTGGGACCGCGACCAGCTGGTCCAACCGCAGACCGACCAGCTCTTCGCCGCACTGCGCGCGGACCGGACGGTGACGGTCCAGCCGTACGGGACCGCTTCAGCCTCTGCCTCCGCCGCTGCCTCCGCCTCCACGTCGCCGAGCCGCCCTCCCGGCGGCGCGGTGGAAGCGGGCGCGAGCGCCACACGGGCGGCGGACGACGCGACGGACGCCCCCGATGCCTCGACCGCGAGCCCCTCTCCGTCGCCCTCGCTCTCACCGTCGCCCGCCGGCAGCGGGATCCCCGCGGCAGGGCCGACCCTGGAGGGCCGCACCGCGAACCAGGACGTCTGCACCATGCACTGAGAGCGGAGCGGGACCATGCACTGAGAGCGGAGCGGGACCGCCTGCCCCCTCGTACGATGCGCGCATTCCGTGAAGACGGGGCGCTGGATTTGCCCGGCTTTGCCATGGACTGTCACCGTGGCTCCGGTCACAACATTGCCGGAGCATCACGGAAGCTCGTCTAGGGTGTCCGGGGTGAACAGCGGACATCGGCACAGGAGCAGCGTCTCGAACGAGACCCCGCAGGAGGTCGACCCGGCCGACCAGTGGGTGCTCGACCCCGCGACCGGGGAGTTCCGACTGGACCTGGACCCGGAG
The DNA here is from genome assembly GCF_007828955.1 of Kitasatospora atroaurantiaca. Lineage (NCBI taxonomy): Bacteria > Bacillati > Actinomycetota > Actinomycetes > Kitasatosporales > Streptomycetaceae > Kitasatospora > Kitasatospora atroaurantiaca. The sequence continues at coordinate 2,839,192 of NZ_VIVR01000001.1, forward strand.
CAGCGGCCTGCGGTGCCCCGCCCCAGGGCGGCCGAACCCGCACCGGCGCCGTCCGGGGGACGCGCCGCCCGCCGCCGCAGCGTGCGGACCAAGGGCGGAGGCCGTCGGCGGGCCCTCAAGTGGACCGCCGGCTCGGCCGCCGTGCTGCTGGTCGCCACCTGCGGCGGTGCGTACTACGTCTACCAGCACTTCAGCGGGAACATCTCCTCCGTCGACGTGAACGTCGGCGATGACGCGAACCGACCGCAGGCCGTGGCCGGCGCGATGAACATCCTGGTGATCGGTACCGACAGCCGGGCCGGCCTCGGCCGCGAGTACGGCGACGAGGGCAGCGTCGGGCACGCCGACACCACCCTCCTGTTCCACATCGCCAAGGACCGCAGCAACGCGACGGTGATGAGCATCCCGCGTGACCTGATGGTGCCGATCCCGGAGTGCACGACCGGCACCAAGAAGATCCCCGGCCAGGCCCGGGCGATGTTCAACACCAGCCTCGGCCAGGACGGCCGCGACCCCGGCTGCACCTGGCTCACCGTCGAGGCCATGACGAAGGTTCACATCGACCACTTCATGATGGTCAACTTCGAGGCGGTGAAGACCCTTTCGGCGGCGGTCGGGGGCGTGGAGGTCTGCGCGGCCCACGAAATCCACGACCCCGACTCCCATCTGAACATGAGCAAGGGCAAGCACCTGGTGCAGGGCGACGAGGCACTGGCCTTCGTCCGGACGCGCCACGCGGTGGGCTTCGGCGGCGACCTGACCCGCATCCCGCTGCAGCAGCAGTTCATCAGCTCGATGATCCGCAAGATGAAGAGCAGCGACACCCTGACCAGCCCGACCAAGCTCTGGAAGCTGGCCGATGCGGCCACCAAGGCGCTCACGGTGGACTCCAAGATCAAGAGCCCTGACAAGCTCAAGGACCTGGCGCTGGACCTGAGCAAGGTCAACACCAAGAACATCACCTTCACCACCGTGCCGGTGCTGGACGATCCCAAGGACAAGGACCGGCTGATCCTCAAGCCGACCGACGCGGCCCAGCTGTTCGCGATGATCGCCGGCGACAAGTCGCTGACCGCGGTGGCGACTCCGTCCGACGCCCCGACGGCGGCGGCGCCGACGCCCACGCCGACGCCCTCCCCCAGCGCCCCGCAGATAGAGCCGAAGGACGTCCGCGTGACCGTCCGCAACGGCACCGGGAGCAGCGGGCAGGCAGCCAAGGCCACCACCGCGCTGCAGGGCAAGGGCTTCACCCGGGCCACTCCCGGCCGCGATGCCGAACAGGCGGCCACCAGCTCGATCTCGTACCCGGCCGGCCACGCCGACCAGGCGGCCGCGCTCGCGGCGGCGCTCGGCCTCCCGGCGAGTGCCGCGCAGGAGAGCTCCCAGCTCGGGTCGAAGGACTCGTTGGTGGTGGTGCTCGGCAAGGACTTCACGGGCTCCGGAACCCCGTCGGCCGTACCGACCGAGCCGCCGAAGGATCTCCAGCGGGTCCAGGCGGACGACACCGATCTGTGCGCCAAGTAACCGAATGGTCGACAGGGCGTCAAACTTCCTTTCCATAACCGTTCTGGTTACGTAACAAATTCTGGTTCAGGCCGTGATCTCAGGTAGGTTCCCGAACAGGTGGCCGACGGGGGCCCGATCACGAGAGGCGGGGGACCAGCCATGACCGATGTCGAGCCGATACCCGGCAGCATGACCGCGACCGGTGCCGAACCGATACCCGGCGGCCGCGCCGCAGCCCGGCAGGAGGCCCGGCGCGGCGGCGGCCGCCGTAAGCGCAAGACCGGCTGGCGCCGCTGGGTGGCACCGATCGCCATCACCCTCGGGCTCACCATGGTGGCCGGTTGCGGTGCGGCATACCTGTACTACCAACACCTGAACGGCAACATCCAGTCCGGTTCGAAGAACCTGAGCGACGCCAAGGGTGCCCGTACCGAGCCCAACGCGGCGGGCCAGACCCCGCTGAACATCCTGATGATCGGCACCGACAGCCGCGGCTCGGCCGCCAACATCGCCCTCGGCGGGGCCGCGGACGACGCCAACCGGCCGGGGCTGGCAGATGTTCAGATGCTGCTGCACGTCTCGGCGGACCGCAGCAACGCCTCCATGATCAGCATCCCGCGTGACACCCTGGTCGACATCCCGGCCTGCCGCAGCGAGGACGGCAAGCAGACCTTCCCGGCCGGCCACAACGTCATGATCAACGAGGCCCTCACCCACGGCGGCCCCGGCTGCGTCGTCGGCACCTGGATCAAGCTGACCGGCCTGGAGATCGACCACTACATGATGGTCGACTTCGCCGGCGTGGTGAACATGGCCGACGCGGTCGGCGGGGTCCCGGTCTGCGTCAACATGAACATGTACGACCGGTACCAGCCGGGGCACGGCGGCACCAACCTCAAGCTGCCCAAGGGCACCACGTACGTGAAGGGCGAGGACGCCCTCAAGTGGCTGCGGATGCGCGACGCCTGGGGCTCGGACCTCGGACGCACCCAGGCCCAGCACATGTACCTCAGCGCGATGATCCGTCAGCTGAAGAGCAACGGCTCGCTCTCCGACCCCGGAAAGCTGATGACGCTGGCCGAGGCCGCGACCAAGTCCCTCAGCGTGGACAAGCCGATCGCCGACATCAAGAAGCTCTACGACCTCGGCGGCGACCTGCGCAAGGTGCCCACCGAGCGGACCACCACGCTCACCGTCCCGGTGCTGACCGCCCCCAAGGACGAGAACCGACTGGTCCTCAAGCAGCCCGACACCGACCAGATCTGGAAGATGCTGCTGGCCGACACCCCGCTGGACGGCAAGGGCGCCAAGCCCGCGGCCGGCGCCTCGGCCTCCGCGTCCGCCGCCGCCACCCCGTCGGGCGGCGCCACGACGGCAGCCGCGCCGATCCGGGAGCTGGCCAAGGACGCGATCGCCATCACCGTCCAGAACGGCTCCGGCGCCGAGAAGCGGGCGACCGAGGTCGCGGACGCGCTGGTCACCGCCGGCTTCACCCAGGCCAAGGCCATCGCCGGTGGCGGCACCCGCGACACCACCCAGCTGACGTACGGCAGCGGCCAGCTCGTCCAGGCGCAGGCGGTGGCCGCCGCGCTGAAGCTGCCGAGCAGTGCGCTCAAGCAGTCCGGCACCGGCAAGACGCTGACCCTGGTGATCGGCGCCGACTGGACCAGCGGCACCACCTTCACCGGTGCGGGCACCGCCTCGGACGGTGCCTCGAGCGCGCCGACCGGGCTGCCCAAGTCCGCCGAGGCCGACACCGCGGACAACGAGCACAGCTGCATGACGGTCAACCCGCAGGGCCGGATATACACCTACTGAGTCCCAGGCAGGCGAGCAACCACAACAGGGGCGCGTGGGGGCACCTCCCGGCCGAAGGCTGGGGGAGAACTGCGCGAAACCGGAAGGGCGCAGGTCGTTGCCTTCCGAACTCGCGCAGTTCCCCACGCCCCTGGGATGCCCAGAACTGATCGGTTGCCTGCCTACCGAGCCGGGGACAGGAGGCCGTCGGACTCGACGTACTCCTCACCCGTGCGCGGGCAGCGCCAGCACCCGCCACCGGCGTCCTCCAGGGGCTCGCCGGCCCGGCCGACCCACTTGATCCGCCGGGCGGGGACGCCGGCCACCAGCGCGAAGTCGGGGACGTCCCGGTGGACCACCGCTCCGGCCGCGACCAGCGCCCAGCGGCCCACCGTCACCCCCGCCACCAGCACCGCCCGGCCGCCGATCGAGCAGCCCTGACGGAGCGTCACCCCCTGGGCGTGCCAGTCCTCGCCACGCTTGAGCTTGCCGTCCACATCGACCGAGCGCGGGTAGAGGTCGTTGGTCAGCACGGCCGCCGGGCCGATGAAGACCCCGTCCTCGACCACCGCCGGCTCGTACACCAGCGCGTGGTTCTGCACCTTCACTCGGTCGCCGATGCGCACGCCCGGCCCGACGTACGCGCCGCGCCCGATGATGCACTCGGCGCCGACCTCTGCGCCCTCGCGCACCTGGGCGAGGTGCCAGACCGTGCTGCCGCGGCCGATCACGGCCCGTTCGTCCACATCGGCGCTCGGCTCGATCCGGACGCCGGACCGCACTGATGCCCCCTCAGGAATCCCCATGGCGCCGAAGATAGCGGCGGAGGCCCCGGGTGCGGTGCCTTACGGGCTAGTTGGTCTCCGCCGCCTGGGTCATCGGTGCCGGAGCGGTGCTGTTGATCACCCGGCGAGCAAGCGAGCGCGGCGAGGTCAGGAAGCCGAATCCCCAGCTCAGGTGCATGGTGGCGAGTACCAGCGGCAGCTGGACGCGGGCCTTGGCCGACAGCGAGCGGCCCTCGACCACCGAACCGCCGAGGATGCCGAGCAGGTAGCCACCGGGCAGCACGAGGAAGGCAGGGTGCACCACGGCGCCCAGCACCAGACCGGCCAGGACGCCGAGCAGCGCGGCCGGCGGGGCCAGGTAGCGCAGGTTGACCGAGCCGCGGTGGTAGCGGGTGACGACCCGGCGCCAGCGGCCGTAGTCCTTGTACTGCTTCGCAAGCGCCCGCACGCTGGGCCGGGGCCGGTAGGTCACCTTGAGCTGCGGGGTGAACCAGATCAGGCCGCCGTCCTGGCGGATGCGGTAGTTCAGCTCCCAGTCCTGGGCGCGGATGAACTCCTCGTTGTAGCCGCCCTGCTTCTCCAGCACCTCGCGGCGGAACACGCCGAGGTACACCGTCTCCGCCGGGCCGGCCAGACCGCCGGTGTGGAAGGCCGCGTTGCCGACGCCGATCTTGGAGGTCATCGCGGCCGCGACCGCGTGCTCCCACTCGGTCTCGCCCTCGGCGTGCATGATGCCGCCGACGTTGGCCGCCTCCATCTCGCTGAGCAGCCGGACGGCCGTCGTGATGTAGCCGGGGGTGAGCAGGCCGTGGCCGTCGACCCGTACCACTATCGGGTGACTGGAGCCGCGGATCGCCGCGTTCAGGCCTGCCGGGGTGCGGCCGGTCGGATTGGGCACCGTACGGACCCGGGGGTCCTCGGCGACCAGCTCGGCGGCGATCTCGTCGGTCCGGTCGGTGGAGGGGCCGAGCGCGATCACCACCTCCAGACCGCCCGCGTACTCCTGTTCCAGGATGTGCCGGACGGCGGTGCGAAGGTGACGTTCCTCGTTGAGCACCGGCATGATCACGGAGACCGCCGGCAGCTCCTCAGCAGCCTTGGTGTTCATCGGGGCCAACCGTACCGGCGGCCGCCGCCCGTTGTCAGGTTCGGGTCCCGGCGGCAGCCGCTGAGCGTCCCCGCCGCAGCCGCTGCGGGTGCCTGCCGCAAGCGCTGCGGGCCGGTGCCGCAGCCCTGGAGGAACGATTCGGCGACCCGGCGCCCACCACGGCGCGCCCTCGCCCGGCCGCCCTGTGGCGCGCTTACCATCCGAGAGATGCCCTCCTCCGCCAAGCGCCCAGTCGCTCCAGGACCTCGCCGCCGCTGGGGTCTGTGGCTGGCCGGCGCCGTCTCGCTGTCGATCCTTGCCACCTCGTGCGGCGGCTGGGTGGTGCTCAACGGCGTCGGCGACTCGATCGACCGGGTCGACGCCTTCGGCGACGGGCGCGACCGCCCGGCCGACGACGGGGTGACCACCTTCCTGGTGGTCGGGACGGACGACCGCGAGGGCATCCCGGAGGACACCCTCAAGAACGTGCTGCACGCGGGCGGCGAGTCCTGCCACTGCACCGACACCATGATGATCATCCAGCTCGCCAAGGACGGCGGCCGGGCGAGCGTGGTCAGCATCCCGCGCGACTCCTATGTGACCATCCCGGCCCACCAGGACCCGGCCACCCGCAGGCAGGTCCCGGCCGCCAAGGGCAAGATCAACGCGGCCTACGGGATGGGCGGCGCCCCGCTGACCGTCCGCACCGTGGAGCAGAACACCGGCCTGCGGATCGACCACTACCTCCAGGTCAACTTCCTCAGCTTCGTCTCCACCGTGGACGCCCTGGGCGGCGTCGAGGTCTGCACCAGCAGGCCGCTCAAGGACGACTACTCGGGCCTCGATCTGCCGGCCGGCACCACCAAGCTCGACGGCGCCGGTGCGCTCAGGTACGTCCGGGCCCGGCATGTGGACGCCAGCTCGGACCTCGGCCGGATGCACCGCCAGCAGAAGTTCCTCGCCCAGCTGCTGCACCAGGCGACCGGCAGCGGCACCCTGCTCAACCCCGCCAGGCTCAGCAAGGTCCTCGACAGCGTGCTGAAGTCGGTCAAGGCCGACAAGGAGCTGTCCACCGACGACCTGGTCACGCTGGCCACCCGGATGAAGGACCTCTCGGCAGCCAACGCCGACTTCGCCACCGTCCCCATCTCCGACGTCGACTACCAGGTCAGCGGATGGGGCTCCACCGTGCGCTGGGACGAGCGCGGCGCCAAGGCGCTCTTCGACGCCGTACGGGCGGGCCGCCCGCTCACCGGCCACCCGCCGGGCACAGCCGGCCCGGCCGGCGCGTCCGCCTCGGCGTCGGGGTCTGCGGCGCCGACCGGCTCCGTACCGCCGGGGCAGATCCATGTGCAGGTGCTCAACGGTGCCGGCACGGTCGGTCTGGGGGCCAGGGTGGACGGTGACCTGCGCAAGGCCGGGTTCGCCACCACCGGTACGCCGTCCAACGCGGGGGGAAGCAGCACCGCCCGTACGGTCATCCGCTACGACCCTCGCTGGGACGAGTCGGTCAAGACCCTGGCGGCCGCGCTGCCGGGCGCGGAGGTGGTCCAGCTGCCGGGACTGGGCGCGACCATGCAGGTGATCGCCGGCAGCGACTACCTCGGGGTGACGGCGGTCCAGGCCACGAGCCCGGCGCCTTCGGCCACTGCCCCCACTGCCCCCTCGGCCTCCGCCTCGGTCTCCGCCACCCCCGCCCCCGCTGTCACGGCCGCCACGGGCGAGGAGATCAGCTGCCCGTGACAGCACGGAGGGGGCCGGGCGCACTGTGCGCCCGGCCCCCTCCGTGGTGCTGCTGGGTCAGTCCGTCGCGATGGCGGCGAGGACGTTCATCCGGCCGGCCCGGAAGGCCGGGAGGAGGGCCGCCAGCAGTCCGATGACCACCGAGGCCACCAGGGTGGTGATGATCGTCCCGGTCGGGATGGACAGGGTGTCCAGGCCCTGGCTCGCCAGCACCCGCTGCCCGGTCACGCCCCAGGCCAGGCCCAGGCCGGTGCCGAGGATGGCGCCGAAGAGAGCGATGACCACGGACTCGAGCCGGATCATGCGCCGCAGCTGACGGCGCGACAGGCCGATCGCCCGCAGCAGCCCGATCTCCCGGGTGCGCTCGACCACCGACAGCGCCAGGGTGTTGACCACACCGAGCACCGCGACCACGATCGCCAGGCCGAGCAGGCCGTAGATCATGTAGAGCAGGGTGTTGACCTGGCTCTGCACGAGGTCCTTGTAACCGGCCTGGTCCTTCACCGTCAGCTGCGGGTACTCCTTGAGGGAGTCCTGCAGCGAGGTGAGGGTCTTGGCGACGTCCGCACCGGGCGAGGCCTTGCCGAACACCGCCGCGTCGAGCGGCAGGTCCGCCGCCGGGACGGCCTTGGAGACCGTGTCGATCCCGGTGAAGTAGTTGCCGTCGAAGAGCGAGTTCCCCTTGGTGGTGATCACGCCGATCGGGAGGGACTGCTGGTGACCCCGCCCGTAGTCGACGGCGATCTTGTCGCCGACCGAGAGGTTGTGGTCCTTGGCGAAGTCCTGGCCGACCGAGATCGAGCCCTGGTTGACCGACTCGGCCTTGCCCGCCGTGACGGGCAGCCGGAAGTCGTCCACGAAGGTCGGCGACACGGCCGTGACCCCGGCCTCGGTGGTCTTGCCGTCCGGCGTGGTGAGGACGGCCGGGACGAACTTCTGCTCGGTGACGTGGGCCAGGCCCGGGGTGGACTTCGCGGCGTTCACCATCTCCTGGGTGAGGCCGGTACGGCCTCCGGCGACGATGTAGTCCGCGCCGACCGACTTGTCGATCTGGGCGTTGGTCGAGCCGATCGTGGACGAGGTGAAGACCGAGGCCCCGATCACCAGCGCCAGGCCGATCATCAGCGCGGCCGCGGTGGCTCCAGTACGGCGCGGGTTCCGCATGGCGTTGCGCTGGGCGAGCCTGCCGGACGGGCCGAACAGCGCCGGGAGCAGCGCACCGAGCACCCGGACCACGGTGGTGGCCAGCAGCGGGCCGACGACCACGAAGCCGACCAGGGTGAGCAGCACGCCCAGGCCCAGCAGCTGCCCGCCGGTGCCGGCCTTCGCCGCGTTGGCCGCGGCGACCAGCAGAGCCGCCCCGCCGCCCGTCAGCACGATCCCGATCGCGGCGCGGATGCGGTTGGCCTTGGCCTCGCTGGGCGTGCCGTGGTCGCGCAGGGCGGCCATCGGCGAGATCCGGCTGGCCCGGCGGGCCGGGATCCAGGCGGCCAGGACGGTGATCACGACGCCGACCGAGTACGCGGCGATCGGGACGTTCGCCCCGATCTGCAGCTCGGTGGCGGAGAGGTTCATCCCGACGGCCTTCATCAGCTGGATCAGCCCCATGGCGAGACCGAGCCCGGCGCCGAGGCCGAGGGTGGATCCGAGCACGCCGAGGATCAGGGCCTCGACCAGCACCGACCGGTTGACCTGCCGGCGGCTGCCGCCGATGGCGCGCAGCAGCCCGATCTCGCGGGTGCGCTGGGCGACCAGCATGGAGAAGGTGTTGATGATCAGGAAGCCGCCGACCAGCAACGAGATGCCGGCGAAGCCGAGCATGGCGTACTTCATGAAGTTGAGGAAGGAGCCGACGTCCTTGTTGCCCTCGGCCTTCTGCTCCTCGGCGGTCTTCACCTGGTACCCGCTGCCGAGCGTGCTCAGGGCCTGCGCCTTGAGCTCGTCGTTGCTCCTGGTGCCGTCGCCGTAGACCTCGACGGAGGTGTAGGCGGTCTCCCCGATCAGGTCCTTCTGCGCGGTGGCGGTGTCCACGAAGGCGAGCGCCGCGCCGGGGTTGGTGGTCTTGAAGGTGGCGATACCGGCGATGGTGAAGTCGTACCTGCCGCCGGGGGTGATCACCCGCAGGCCGCTGCCGAGGCCGAGGCCCGACTTCTTCGCGGTGTCGGCGTCCAGCACGATCTGGTCGGGGCCCTGCGGGACGTGGCCCGAGGTGATCTCCAGCGAGTTGCGCGGGGTCTCCACCCAGTTCCCGGTGATGACCGGGGCGCCGGTGGTCGGCCCGACCTGCTTGTTGGTGGCCGGGTTGACCAGGACGGCGTTCTGGACGAAGACCTCGCCCACCGCCGTCTTCACGCCGGGCTGGGTGGCCATCTTCTGGGCCGTGGCGACCGGGATGGTGGCGGCCTTGCCCTGCTGGCGGTTGTCGTCGTCACCGCCGATCTTGGGCTTCTCCTGCTGGACGGAGATGTCGGAGGCGGTGGAGGCGAAGAGCTTGTCGAAGGTGCTGGTGGCGGTGTTCGAGAACACCAGAGTGCCGGAGACGAAGGCGACTGACAGCACAACCGCTATCAGCGAGAGCGCCATCCGCCCCTTGTGGGCGAAGAAGCTCCGTAGTGAGGTCTTGAGCAGCATCGGTTTCCGACTCCGTCTCAGCTGGTGCGCTTGCCGTCGAAACGGCGCATGCGCTCGAGGACGGAATCGGCGGTCGGTGCGTGCATCTCGTCGACGATCACGCCGTCCGCGAGGAAGAGCACGCGGTCGGCGTACGAGGCGGCGACCGGGTCGTGGGTGACCATGACGATCGTCTGGCCCAGCTCGTCCACCGAGCGGCGCAGGAAGGTCAGCACCTCGGCGCCGGAGCGGGAGTCGAGGTTACCCGTCGGCTCGTCGCCGAAGATGATCTCGGGGCGGGCGGCCAGCGCCCGGGCCACCGCGACGCGCTGCTGCTGGCCGCCGGAGAGCTGCGTGGGGCGGTGCTTGAGCCGGTCGGCCAGGCCGACCGTGGAGACCACCTGGTCCAGCCAGGCTGCATCGGGCTTGCGGCCCGCGATGTCCATCGGCAGGGTGATGTTCTCCAGCGCGTTGAGCGTGGGGAGCAGGTTGAAGGCCTGGAAGATGAAGCCGATCTTGTCGCGGCGCAGCTTGGTCAGCTGCTTGTCCTTCAGGCCGGTGATCTCGGTGTCGCCGATCCAGATCCGGCCCTCGGAGACCGTGTCGAGGCCGGCCAGGCAGTGCATCAGGGTCGACTTGCCGGAGCCCGACGGCCCCATGATCGCCGTGAACCGGCCGCGCTGGATGTCGACGTCGACGGCGTCGAGCGCCGTGACCCGGGTCTCCCCGGCGCCATAGGCCTTGGTCACCTGCCGAGCGGAGGCGGCGATGGCGGACTCGCCGCCGGGAAGCTGGGGGTCATGCACGGCTGTCGCTGCCGTCGTCACTGGAGTCTCCTAGGTCTGTGGTCCACCCGTGCACCAAGACTGACGGAAGCCACCTGTCTGCCGACATGGTGCAGACTTCCGTCTTCTACCTGGTGCCAGCCCCACCATGCGGTGCGCCGGTGATCGGGCGCGGTGAGGCAAGAACCACGTTAGGAGGCCTCCGGGAACGGATCGTCATCCGCCGGGAGGAACCCGACCAACTCTGGATGTACGGGGTTCAGGGCCCTCCCCCTAGGGGTCCCCGTCATCCGTCTCGGGGTCGGTGCCGGAGACCGGCGGTTCAGCGCGCGACGGCCAGCTCCTCGTGCCGCTCGCCGCGCCGCACCAGCGCCGCCGCGAAGGCGTCCACGACCGGGGTGAGCAGCACGTCCGTCTCGCGCTCGATGGAGGTGCTGCCGTCCTCCCGGACGCCGATGTGACGGTCCAGGACGAACCAGCCCTGGGTGATGTGGCCGGCCCCCATGGAGGAGAGCACCGGGCGCAGCGCGTAGTCCACCGCGAGCACGTGCGCCGTGGATCCTCCGGTGGCCAGCGGCAGCACGGCCTTTCCGGTCAGTGCGTACTGCGGGAGCACGTCGAGCAGGGTCTTCAGCAGTCCCGAGTACGCGGCCTTGTAGACGGGTGTGCCGATCACCACACCGTCCGCCCGGGCGAACAGCTCCAGTGCGCGGGCCAGCTCGGGGTGGGAGGTGTCACCGGCGAGGAGCGCCTCGGCCGGGAGGCTGCGCACCTCGAAGGGGACCACCTCGTGGCCGAACTCGGTGAGGCGGGCGTCGACGTGGCGCAGGAGGCGGGTGGTGCGGGAGGTACGGGACGGAGAACCGGAGACGGACAGGACGACGGCCATGGAGTTCACCTCAGGACAGGGCGGTGCGGGCAGGGGCACCGGGGCAGGGAAGCGGGCGGCGGCCGGGCCCCGAGGAAGTGGGGTGGGCCCGGGCACGGGCTCAGCGGGAGAGAGGGTTGAACGGTGGCGAGCGGTCAGCCACAACACAGCGAGCAGGACACGCGCAGCAGATCGACGTGCCGCCGACGCGTGAGAATCCTTCGCTGCTCCATGCGAGTCATCAAACACGCAGCGTTCGGACGGGTCAAGGTTCGTTCCAAGCAGTGAACATACGGCTGAACCATCCGACCCGTGCATCAAATCTGCTACAAGGCCCCTGGTGAGGGCCCCCGCGGTACTGCGGGCCGCCGGTTTCGGGCATCCTTCCCCACATGAACACGTGGCAGGAGGACCGCCCGGGCGGCGGCAGCTCGTACGGTCAGGGCAACGGCGGGTACCGCAGCGGCGCAGCCGCCGAGCCGCCGCTGCCGCCCGAGCTCAACCCGCGCGGGCCGGGGGCGCCCGCACCGCGCCGGCCGTCCGAGCCGACGGCGCAGGGCGGCTACGCGCCGCAGCCGGGGTACCCGCAGCCGGCGCAGCCCGGGTACCCGCAGCAGCAGCCCGGCCGGGTCCCGCCGCCCGCGACCCCGGCCGGCCCCGGCGGGCCGGGCGCGCCCGTACCTCCCGCCGGACCGGCCGGGCCGGCGCGCTCGCGCTGGCCGCGCCGCCGGAAGATCAAGATGGCCGCGCTCACGGTGGTCGGTGCGCTGCTGGTGACGGGCATCGGCACGTACTTCTGGGCCGACTCCAAGCTCAACCACGAGAACGTGCTCACCTCGTACCAGGGCCGGCCCGCCGCCGGGAAGGGCACCAACTGGCTGATCGTCGGCTCGGACAGCCGTGTAGGCCTCTCGGACGCCCAGGAGGACTCGCTGCACACCGGCTCCGCCGAGGGCAAGCGCAGCGACTCGATGATGGTCCTGCACGTCGGTGACGGCGGGAACACCCTGATGAGCATCCCGCGCGACTCCTGGGTGCAGATCCCCGCGCACCTGAACACCAACGGCAACGGCCAGACCGTCCCGGCGTCCACCTCGAAGATCAACGCGGCCTTCGCCAAGGGCGGCGGCAAGCTGCTGGTCCAGACCGTCGAGACCAACACCGGCATCCACATCGACCACTATGCCGAGATCGGCTTCGCCGGTTTCGTGGGCATCGTCGACTCGGTCGGCGGGGTCGACATGTGCATCGACAAGGCCATCTCCGACAAGGACTCCGGCCTCAACCTCAACGCGGGCTGCCAGACCCTGACCGGCACCCAGTCGCTGGCCTTCGTCCGGCAGCGGCACCAGATGGCCGACCAGGACCTGGGCCGGATGCGCAACCAGCAGAAGTTCCTGAGCGCGCTGGCCAAGCAGGCGGCCTCCCCGGCCACCCTGCTCAACCCGTTCACCTTCTACCCGATGGTCAGCTCGGGCCTGGGCACCTTGATCGTGGACGACGACGCCGGCCTGACCGACCTGGGCTCGCTCTTCCTGGCGATGAAGTCGGTCTCCGGTGGCGACGGCAAGAGCATCACCGTCCCGATCGGCAACGCGGACTTCCGCACCCCGACCGGCGAGTCGGCGGTGAAGTGGGACGCGGCCAAGTCCAAGCAGGTCTTCGACGCCCTCAAGAACGACACGGCCGTACCCGACTTCAAGTAGCTCGAGACGACTGAAGCCCCCGGCGGTGACGCCGGGGGCTTCAGCGGATTCTGACGACGCGTTACGGCAGGTTGCGGGCCATGACGATGCGCTGGATCTGGTTGGTGCCCTCGTAGATCTGGGTGATCTTGGCGTCGCGCATCATCCGCTCGAGCGGGTAGTCGCGGGTGTAGCCGTAGCCGCCGAGGAGCTGGACGGCGTCGGTGGTGATCTCCATGGCGGCGTCCGAGGCGAAGCACTTGGCCGCGGCGCCGAAGAAGGTCAGGTCGGCGTCGGTGCGCTGGGACTTGGCGGCGGCCGCGTAGGTGAGCTGGCGGGCGGCCTCCAGCTTCATCGCCATGTCGGCCAGCATGAACTGGACGCCCTGGAAGTCGCCGATCGGCTTGCCGAACTGCTTGCGCTCCTTGACGTACCCGGCCGCGTAGTCCAGGGCGCCCTGGGCGATGCCCAGCGCCTGGGCGGCGATGGTGACGCGGGTGTGGTCCAGCGTCTTCATCGCGGTGGCGAAGCCGGTGCCCTCCTCGCCGATCATGCGGTCGGCCGGGATCCGGACGTTGTCGAGGTAGACCTCGCGGGTCGGCGAGCCCTTGATGCCGAGCTTCTTCTCCGGCGCGCCGAAGGACACGCCCTCGTCGCCCTTCTCCACCACGAACGCCGAGATGCCCTTCGAGCGCTTCTCCGGGTCGGTCACGGCCATCACCGTGTAGAACTCCGACACGCCGGCGTTGGTGATCCAGCGCTTCACGCCGTTGAGTACCCAGAAGTCACCGTCGCGCACCGCTCGGGTCTTCATCCCGGCCGCGTCCGAACCGGCGTCCGGCTCCGACAGGCAGTACGAGAACATGCCCTCACCGCGCGCCAGCGCACCCAGGTACTTCTGCTTCAGCGCCTCCGAGCCGGACAGCTGCACCGGCAGCGAGCCCAGCTTGTTGACCGCCGGGATCAGCGAGGAGGACGCGCACACCCGCGCGACCTCCTCGATCACGATCACCGTCGCCAGCGCGTCCGCACCCGCGCCGCCGTACTCCTCCGGGACGTGCACCGCGTGCAGGTCGTTGGCCTGCAGCGCCTCCAGCGCCTCGGACGGGAAGCGGCCCTGCTCGTCCACCTCGGCCGCGTACGGAGCGATCTTCGCCTCGGCGAGCGACCGCACCGCCTCACGGAGCATGTCGTGCTCCTCGCTGAGCCGGAAGAGATCGAAGTCCGCTCCTGAGGTGCCCGCCATGATGCTCGCCCCTAATCGCCAAGAATCGCTCAGTTAATTACCGTTAAGTAGATCCTAATTCTAGGGTTTCCCCCTGCCTACCCCGTACGTGACATGCGCGACACCTGAGCGACCGGGCGACTACCGGACGTTCTCGCCCAGGGTGTCGCTGGTCGTCCTGTGCTCGGCGAAGTACTGGTCCATCCGGTCGTTGCGCATGGCCTCCCAGAGCGGGGTGGCCGCCGCCTTGTCCATGAGCACCACGGACTGGCCGCTGATGGTGTCGAAGCCGCCGAACGGCGCGTTCATGAACCGCACGTCGTCCGCGCGCAGCCCGCGCAGGCTCCAGCCGAGGTCGTACAGGTCGGTGTTGCTCAGCTTGCTGTCGACGCTCACCACGTCGCCGACGTTCTGCAGCAGGCCGCCGAGCCGGCCGGGGCTGGAGAGCGTGCCGGAGCTGAGGGTCTGCTTCATCAGGGCACGCAGGAAGTTCTGCTGACGCTTCGTCCGGTCCAGGTCGCCGTTGGGCAGGCCGTGGCGCTCGCGGACGTAGAGCAGCGCCTCCTGACCGTCCATGTGGTGGGCGCCGGCGTCCCACTGGCGGGCGTCGCCGCGGGCCTCGATGGTCTTCGGGATGGTGATGTCCACGCCGCCGACCGCGTCGGTGAGCGAGCGGAAGCCGTTCCAGTCGATCACCGCGATGTGGTCGATCCGGATGTTGGTGAGGTTCTGCACCGTTTCGATCATCAGCGCCGGGCCGCCCCAGGAGTACGCGGCGTTGATCTTCGCCTTGCCGTGACCCGGGATGTCGACCCACGTGTCCCGGGCTATCGAGACCACCGAGGCGCTCTTCCGGTCGGCCGAGATGTGCAGCAGCATCATGGTGTCGCTGCGGGCCGCGCCGACCTTCCAGGCCGGGGCCTTGGCGTCGGTACCGGTGGTGGCGACGTCCGAGCGGGCGTCCAGGCCGACCAGCAGGAAGGTCATGCCGCTGTGCGGCACGGGCTTGGGCTGTGCGGACTCGGGGACCGTCGGGAAGGCGTCCGGGATGCGGTCCACGGAGGAGGCGTAGTGGTCCGCCGTCCAGTACACGGCGCCGGCGCAGCCGCCGGCGACCAGCAGCAGCGCGACGAGTGACCAGATCAGCACCCGGCGGGTACGGCGCTTGCGGCGGCCCGCGCCCTTCGCAGCCTCGGCCGCCTCATCCGCGTCCCCCGACGATCCGGATCCGTCGGCCTCCTCGGTGCCGGACCGGTCCTCGAAGAGGCTCAGGGATGCCGGGTGCGGCGCACCCTCGGCCGGCTCGTACTGCGTGTCGTCCTTCGAATCCATGACGGGCATTGTGCCGTTCGTCGCACTGCCCACCGGCATCGGGACGGCAGTTCCGACCGGTCCGCAATCAGGCAGGCACTACATCGTTACCAAGAGGCGCCTCGGGCGAGCGGCTTCGCAGCCCACCCGCCGCCGGATACCATCGGTGCCTGCGGCCGACCCGCAGTCCGCACCGCCCGGCAATCTGACCAAGGAGAAGCGCGTGGCCCTCCGCATCACGGTGATCGGTACCGGTTACCTCGGCGCGACGCACGCCGCCTGCATGGCGGAGCTCGGCTTCGAGGTCCTCGGCCTGGACATCGACCCGGAGAAGATCGCCATGCTGGCCGCCGGCCAGGTGCCGATGTACGAGCCCGGGCTGGCCGAGCTGCTGGTCAAGCACGTCCCCGGGCACGAGGGCTCGACCGGCCGGCTGCGCTTCACCTCCTCCTACCAGGAGGTCGCCGAGTTCGGCGACGTGCACTTCATCTGCGTCAACACCCCGCAGAAGAAGGGCGAGTTCGCGGCCGACATGTCGTACGTCGACGCCGCGGTGGACTCCCTCGCCCCCCACCTGACCCGCCCGACCCTGGTGGTCGGCAAGTCCACCGTCCCGGTCGGCAGCGCGAACCGCCTGGCGATCAGGCTGGCCGAGCTCGCCCCCGTCGGGGAGGCCGCCGAGCTGGCCTGGAACCCGGAGTTCCTGCGCGAGGGCTACGCCGTCGGCGACACCCTGCACCCCGACCGGCTGGTGGTCGGCGTCCGCAGCGAGCGGGCCGAGCAGCTGCTGCGCGAGGTGTACGCCACGCCGGTCGCCGAGGGCGTGCCGTTCGTGGTCACCGACTTCCCCACCGCCGAGCTGGTCAAGGCGGCCGCCAACTCCTTCCTGGCCACCAAGATCTCCTTCATCAACGCGATGGCCGAGGTCTGCGAGAGCGCGGGCGCGGACGTCAGCCAGCTCAGCAAGGCGCTCTCCTACGACGAGCGGATCGGCGGCAAGTTCCTCAACGCCGGGCTCGGCTTCGGCGGCGGCTGCCTGCCCAAGGACATCCGTGCCTTCATGGCCCGCGCCGGGGAGCTCGGCGCCGACCAGGCGCTGACCTTCCTGCGCGAGGTGGACTCGATCAACATGCGGCGCCGCAGCCGGATGGTCGAGCTCGCCCGTGAGCAGTGCGGCGGCGGCTTCCTCGGCCGCCGGGTCGCGGTGCTCGGCGCCGCCTTCAAGCCCAACTCGGACGACATCCGGGACTCCCCCGCGCTCAACGTCGCCGCCCAGATCCAGCTCCAGGGCGCCCAGGTCACGGTGTACGACCCCAAGGCGATGGACAACGCCCGGAAGATGTTCCCCGGCCTGGCGTACGCGACCACGCCGCTGGAGGCCGTCGAGGGCGCCCACGTGGTACTGCACCTGACGGAGTGGCAGGAGTTCCGCGAGCTGGACCCGGCCGAGGTGGGCGCGGTGGTCGCCGAGCGCCGCCTGCTCGACGGGCGGAACGTGCTGGACGCCGACCGCTGGCGGGCCGCCGGCTGGACGTACCGGGCGATGGGCCGCGCCACGGCGGAATGACACCGCCCCCGGCCCGGTTGTGGCTGTCATGACGTACGGAGACGACGCGACGGTCCGACGGATCCTCAAGGAGACGGGCGACACCTGGGCGGTGGTCGGCCTGTCCACCAACACCCGCCGGGCCGCCTACGGGGTGGCCCGGGTGCTGCAGCGGGCGGGCAAGCGGGTGGTGCCGGTGCACCCGAAGGCGGAGACGGTGCTGGGCGAGCAGGGGTACCCGACCCTCGCCGACATCCCGTTCCCGGTGGACGTGGTGGACGTGTTCGTCAACTCCCACCTGGCGGGCGAGGTCGCCGACCAGGCCGTGGCGGCGGGAGCCAAGGCGGTCTGGTTCCAGCTCGACGTGGTCGACGAGGCGGCCTACGAGCGCACCACCGCCGCCGGCCTCGACATGGTCATGGACCGCTGCCCGGCGATCGAGCTGCCGCTGCTGTGAGCGCGGCCGGTCAGGCGACCCACAGGTCCTGATCAGTTGCCGGCGGCTGCCACCACCGGCGCGAGCTTGACCTCCTCGCCCTCGGCGGGGTCGCCGTAGTGCGCCCAGATCGAGTTGAGCTCGGCCTGGTAGTACAGCGCGTGCAGGCCGAGGACGAAGCTCAGGAGCAGCCCGATCCAGGGATTGCAGCTGCCCGGCATCCCGGCGCCGCGCTGCATCTGCGCGATGCGCTTCCCGGTGTTGAAGACCGAGATGTACGGCGGCACGATCACCAGCCAGCCGACGGTGATCGCCAGCAGGGAGATCAGCGGGTCGGACTTGATCCGGGCGTCGAACTCCTTGGCCTCGCGGTTGATCTTGTAGTACCAGACGAAGTGGTAGATCCCGAGGGTGATCAGCGGCCAGATCAGCCACACCAGGAAGATGTTCCGGTACTTGCCGGCGCGTCCGGTCACGGCGGGCTCCGCAGGTTCGAGGGTGTGTTCTCTCCTGCTCAGTCTCGGCGCGGCGCGACCGCCCCGCCCGGTGCGGTGCTCCGTCCGGGCGGGGTTCGACCCCTCGTGCGATCAGCCGTCCAGCTGGGC
Source organism: Kitasatospora atroaurantiaca (assembly GCF_007828955.1). NCBI lineage: Bacteria > Bacillati > Actinomycetota > Actinomycetes > Kitasatosporales > Streptomycetaceae > Kitasatospora > Kitasatospora atroaurantiaca. The sequence continues at coordinate 2,857,181 of NZ_VIVR01000001.1, forward strand.
GATCGTGGCGATCGAGGGCTTCCTGGTGCGCTGCAGCTCGCGCGCCACGCCCTCGGCGTCGCGGAGCACCCGGACGGCGTTGTGCCAGGTCAGCTTCCCGAGGTCGGCCTCGGACCAGCCACGGCCGAGGAGTTCGGCGATCAGGTTGGGGTAGCCGGAGACGTCCGCCAGGTCGGACGGGACGAACGCGGTGCCGTCGAAGTCGCCGCCGATGCCTATGTGGTCGATGCCCGCCACCTCGCGCATGTGGTCCAGGTGGTCCGCGACGGTCGCGGCGGTGGCGGCCGGGCGCGGGTGGGCGGCCTCGAAGGCCCGCTGGCGGTCCATCGCCTCCGGGGTGGTCTCCAAGTGGTGGAAGCCGTGCGCGCGCATGTTCTCGTCGGCGGCGAGGGTCCACTCGATCGCGGCGGGCAGGATGAACTTCGGTACGAAGGTGGCCATCGCCACGCCGCCGTTGGCGGGCAGCTGCGCCAGCACGTCGTCCGGGATGTTGCGGGGGTGGTCGCAGACGGCGCGCGCCGAGGAGTGCGAGAAGATCACCGGCGCCTCGGTGACGCGAAGCGCGTCCCGCATGGTGTCGGCGGAGACGTGGGAGAGGTCGACCAGCATGCCGAGCCGGTTCATCTCCCGGACGACCTCCTCGCCGAAGCGGGTCAGCCCGCCCGCCACCGGCTTGTCGGTCGCGGAGTCGGCCCACGGCAGGTTGTCGTTGTGGGTGAGCGTCAGATACCGCACGCCGAGCTGGTGCAGGGCCCGCAGGGTGGCGAGTGAGCAGTCGATGCTGTGGCCGCCCTCGGCGCCCATCAGCGAGGCGATCCGCCCCTCCGTCCGCGCCGCCTCCATGTCGTCCGCGCCCAGCGCGAGCCGCAGCTGGTCCGGGTAGCGGTCGGTCAGCGCGCGGACGAAGTCGATCTGCTCCAGGGTGGCGCTGACGGCGCGGTCGCCCGCGAGGTCGGAGCGGACGTAGACCGACCAGAACTGCGCGCCGACCCCGCCCGTACGGAGCCGGGCGAGGTCGGTGTGGAGCCGGGCGCTCTGGTCGGCCGCCAGGTCGAGGGCGTCGAGGTCGTAGCCGACCTGCGCGCGCATCGCCCATGGGAGGTCGTTGTGGCCGTCCACCACGGGGGTGTCGCGGAGGATGGCCCGGGCGCGGTCGATCAGCTCAGAACTCATGCCACAGTTCTAACCTGCGGCTTACTTCCCGAAGCCGAATGCGTTGGAACCCGCCACCTTGGCGCGGAGCTTCTTGCCCTTCTCGGTGGCCTGGTTGTTCAGCTCGACCTGGAACTCGACCATGCGCTCGGTGAGTTCGGGGTCGAAGGCGGCCAGCATCCGGACGGCCAGGAGACCGGCGTTGCGGGCGCCCGCGACGGAGACGGTGGCGACGGGGACGCCGGCCGGCATCTGAACGATCGACATCAGGCTGTCCATGCCGTCCAGGTACCGCAGCGGCACCGGGACGCCGATCACCGGCAGCGGGGTGACGGAGGCGAGCATGCCCGGCAGGTGCGCGGCACCGCCGGCGCCCGCGATGATCGCCTTGAGCCCGCGCTCGTGCGCCTGCTCGCCGTACGCGACCATCTCGCGCGGCATGCGGTGAGCGGAGACGACGTCGACCTCGTACGGGATCTCGAACTCGTCCAGGGCCTGCGCGGCGGCCTCCATCACCGGCCAGTCGGAGTCCGAGCCCATGACGATGCCGACGAGCGGGGTGGCAGAAGTACTCATTCGGTGATGGTCCCTCGCAGGTAGGCGGCCGCGTGGCGGGCGCGCTCGCGAACGTCGTCGAGGTCGTCCCCGAAGACGGTGACGTGTCCGACCTTGCGGCCGGGCTTCACGTCCTTGCCGTACATGTGGATCCGCAGGCCCGGGTCGCGGGCCATGCAGTGCAGGAAGGCGTGGTACATGTCCGGGTAGTCGCCGCCCAGGACGTTGACCATGACCGTCCACTTCGCGCGCGGGCGCGGGTCGCCCAGCGGCAGGTCGAGGACGGCGCGGAGGTGGTTCTCGAACTGCGAGGTGACGGCACCGTCGATGGACCAGTGGCCGGAGTTGTGCGGCCGCATGGCCAGCTCGTTGACCAGGATCCGGCCGTCGCGGGTCTGGAACAGCTCGACGGCCAGGTGGCCGGTGATGCCCAGCTCGCCGGCGATCCGCAGGGCGAGGGCCTGTGCCTCGGCCGCCAGGGACGGGTCCAGCTCGGGCGCGGGCGCGGTGACCTCGGCGCAGACGCCGTTCTCCTGGAGGCTCTCGACCACCGGGTAGGCGACGGCCTGGCCGCTGGGCGAGCGGACCACGTTGGCCGCGAGCTCGCGGACGAAGTCGACCTTCTCCTCGGCCAGCACGGGCACCCCGGCCAGGAAGGGGGCCTGAGCCTCCTGCTCGTTGTCGACGACCCAGACGCCCTTGCCGTCGTAACCGCCCCGGACGGTCTTCAGGACGACGGGGTAGCCGTCACCTTCGCGAGCGAAGGCGGTGACATCGGCCGGGTCGGCAACCAGCCGGTGGCGCGGGCAGGGGACGTCGATGGAGTCCAGCTTGGCCCGCATCACGCCCTTGTCCTGGGCGTTCACCAGGGACTCCGGGCCCGGACGGACGGCGATGCCCTCGGCGAGCAGGGTGCCCAGGTGCTCGGTGGGCACGTGCTCGTGGTCGAAGGTGATGACGTCGCAGCCGGCCGCGAAGCGGCGCAGGGTGTCGAGGTCGCGGTAGTCACCGAGCACGACCTCGTTGACCACCTGCGCGGCGGAGTCCTGCGGGGTGTCGGCGAGGAGCTTGAACCTGATGCCGAGCGGGATGCCCGCGTCGTGCGTCATACGGGCAAGCTGCCCGCCGCCGATCATGCCGACCATTGGAAAATTTGCATTGCCCGCGAAAGTCACGCTGCCCAGGATATCCGGGCCGGTGAGGGCCGGTGCACCGCCGCGTGCGGGGGAGCTCCGGTGTGACCCTCGGCACCGGTGGGCCGTTCGGGAGCGAGTAGCCTGGATGGCCGGACCCCGGGAAGCACATCGGATCATGTGCGTGTACAAGGGGCCCCTTCGCGCTGCACCCTGCGCGAGCACCGCAGTTCCCGCGTACGCGAGCACAGGAGACAGCCGGGTATGACCACGAGCGCCGACACCAGCCCCTCGCTGATCCAGCGGCTGCGCGGGCTCTCAGGTGAAGTCGTCAAGTTCGGCGTCATCGGCCTGGTGGGTGTCGCCGTCAACGCGGGCGTGTTCTGGGTCTGCCTCAAGGGCGACGGTCTCATCCACTCGCTGGCCGGCTTCATAGCCACGGCCGTCGCGATCGGGACCAACTACCTCGGCTACCGGTACTGGCTGTACCGGGAGCGGGACGCGGCCTCGCGCAAGCGCGAGATCACCCTCTTCCTGATCTTCAGCGGCATCGGCATGCTGATCGAGAACGGCATCCTGGCCTTCTCCGTGCACGTGCTCGACTACACCTCGCCGACCAGCCAGCTGGTCGCCAAGAACGTGGTGGGTCTCGCGGCCGGCACGGTGTTCCGCTTCTTCTCGTACCGCACCTGGGTCTTCAAGGCCCTGCCCGAGCTCGCGGAGCCGACGCCGGAGCCGGAGTCGAAGCCGGAGCCCAAGGTCGTCGCGGAGGCCGAGCTGCTGCTGGCGGCCGAGGAGCCCCAGTACGTGAAGTAGTCCCGCTGGTCCGCCGCTCCGCGGACGGCAACGCCGCACCTCCGTCGAGGGCTGGTCGCGCAGTTCCTCGCGCCCCTGGGCCGTACATGGCTGAGCGTCTGCCCAGGATCAGACGGACCGGCTAGTCGTTCCTGAGGCTCCGCCCGGAACCCCTCTAGTCATTCCTGAGGCTCCGCCCGGAACCCCTCTAGTCATTCCTGAGGCTCCGCCCCAGACCCCTCTAGTCGTTCCTGAGGCTCCGCCCCAGACCCCTCTAGTCGTTCCTGAGGCTCCGCCCCAGACCCCTCTAGTCGTTCCTGAGGCTCCGCCCCAGGAAGAGGGCGAACACCGGCGGCTGCAGTGACAGCAGTTCCAGCCGCCCGCCGTCCGCCTCGGCGAGGTCGCGGGCGACGGCCAGGCCGATACCGGTGGAGTTGCGGCCGCTGACGGCTCGTTCGAAGACGCGGTTGCCCAGCTCGGGCGGCACCCCGGCGCCCTCGTCCTGGACCTCGGCCACCACCGAGCTGCCCGAGGGCCGCACCCGGAGGGTGATGGTGCCGGCGCCGTGCATCAGCGAGTTCTCGATCAGGGTGGCGAGCACCTGGGCGACCGTCCCCTGCGTACCCGTCGCCGAGACCCCGCGCAGGCCCTCGATCCGCAGGCTCCGCCCCGTCTCGCGCAGCGAGGGGCCCCACTCCTCCACCTGCTGCTTGATCACGTCGTCCAGGTCGAAGCTGCCCGCAGTCGGGCTGTGCGGGTCGCGCTGGTTGGTCAGCAGACGCTGCACGACGTCGGTGAGCCGCTCGACCTGCTGGAGTGCGATGGTCGCCTCCTCCTTGACCGTCTCGGGGTCCTCGGCGAGGGCGGTGATCTCCTCCAGCCGCATGGAGAGCGCGGTCAGCGGGGTGCGCAGCTGGTGCGAGGCGTCGGCCGCGAGCCGGCGCTCGGCCGTGAGCATCCGGGCGATCCGCTCGGCGCTGGCGTCCAGCACCTCGGCGACCCGGTCGAGTTCCGGCACACCGTAGCGGCGGTCCCGTGGGCGCGGGTCGCCGGAGCCGAGCCGCTCCGCCGTCTCGGCGAGGTCTATCAGCGGGCGGGCGAGGCGCTTGGCCTGCCAGACGGCGAGTGCCACGGCCGCCTGCACGGCCAGCAGAGCGACTACGCCGAGCAGCAGCAGCATGTTGCCGATCTCGTGGTCCACGTCGGCCCGTGACTGGACGACAGTGACGGTCTCCCCGCTCGCACCGGTCTCGGAGGCGGTCAGCGCCGCTCCGGTGACCGGCCGGCCGGCCGCGATCAGCGGCTCACCGGGGATGTCGACCGTGACGAACGAGCCCTCCGTCACCTGGGCGGCGAACTTCTCCCCCGTGACCGGCTCACCCGCCGCCAGCCGGCTCTCCACCAGCCCGAGCACCCGGACGGCGGCGGCGTCGACCCGGTCGTTGGCGGCGTTGACGATGCTCTGCTTCTCGATCACGGCGAGCGGTACGCAGAACACCGCCACCACCACCAGGACCACGCCCAGCAGCGAGTTGATCATCCGGCGCTTCACGCTGCTGCTGCTCTTCTCAAGGTCTCGAAGTCACGGTCACGAGGTCACGGTCACGAGGTCACGGTCACGAGGTCACGGTCACGAAGTCACGGTCTCGACCGTCGGTTCTTCTCGAAGGTCAGTTCTTCTCGAAGCGGAAGCCCACGCCGCGCACGGTGGCGATGAAGCGCGGGTTGGCCGCGTCGTCGCCGAGCTTCTTGCGCAGCCAGGAGATGTGCATGTCGAGGGTCTTGGTCGAGGTCCACCAGGTGGTGTCCCAGACCTGCCGCATGATCTCCTCGCGGGTGACCACCCGGCCGGCGTCCCGCACCAGGACCCTGAGCAGCTCGAACTCCTTCGCGGAGAGGGTGAGCTCCTCCTCGCCGAGCCAGGCGCGGTGCGACTCGATGTCGATCTTCACGCCGTGCGCGCCGGTGGTGAGCTGGTCGACGTTGCCGCGCCGGAGCAGCGCCCGGACCCGCGCCAGCAGCTCGGCCAGCCGGAACGGCTTGGTGACGTAGTCGTCCGCACCGGCGTCCAGGCCGACCACGGTGTCCACCTCGTCGGCGCGGGCGGTGAGTACCAGGACGGGGCAGCTCCTGCCGTCGGCGCGAAGCCGGCGGCAGACCTCCAGGCCGTCCATCTCGGGCAGGCCCAGATCGAGGACGACCAGGTCGACCTCCTCGTTGAGCCCCGCGCTGAGGGCGGCCGGGCCGTCCTCCCGGACGAGCACCTCGTACCCCTCACGTCGCAGCGCACGGGCCAGCGGTTCGGAGATTGCCGGGTCGTCCTCGGCCAGCAGCACACAGGTCATGGGGCGATGGTAGTCCGCCGAACATCCGGCGATCAGGCCAGTGCACCGGTCGGATTCGCCACCGCGCGGCGGGCGGCGGGCGCTGTGAAGTAGTTCACAGAGAGTGATCGTTACTCGAAGGTTGTCACACCGCCGATCGCGCCAGGCCCGATCGCGCGTTCGCCGAAGATTCCGCCAGACGACCTTGGGTTCGAAGGAAATATTTCAGGGTTACCATGGATTTGCGCGCCCGTCCGGCCCGTTCCTTTACCTGGGCAATACGTATATCTGCGGCTTTGTCCCGCCATGTCACCCAAAAGCGCCACGTACAGTGGCCTGGTCCCCGTCCGCTGCCACCCCCTAGGCGGGCGAAGTCAGGCAAGGAACCACTAACTCATGGCGTCTACCACCCTGGAAGCCGACGTACAGTCGGCCTCTCCCAGCGGCAAGACCTTCCTCGGGCACCCCCGTGGACTCGCCACACTCTTCATGAGCGAGATGTGGGAGCGCTTCAGCTACTACGGCATGCGTGCCCTGCTGGTGCTCTACATGACCGCCGCCGTCACCGATGGCGGCCTCGGCATGAAGGTCGCCGTCGCGACCGCCGTCTACAGCGTGTACACCGCGATGGTCTACCTGCTGGCGCTGCCCGGCGGCTGGATCGCGGACCGCTTCCTCGGCGCCCGCAAGACCGTCGCGCTCGGCGGCGTGATCATCATGATCGGCCACTTCCTGCTGGCCGTGCCGGCCGAGGTGTCCTTCTTCGTCGGCCTGGTCTTCATCGCCGTCGGTTCCGGTCTGCTCAAGGCCAACATCTCCACGATGGTCGGCCACCTCTACGACGGCCCGAACGACCCGCGCCGCGACGGTGGCTTCACGGTCTTCTACATGGGCATCAACCTCGGTGCCTTCGCCGCCCCGCTGGTCATCGGCACCGTCGGCCAGAGCGTCAACTGGCACCTCGGCTTCGCCCTCGCCGGCATCGGCATGGCGCTGGGCCTGTCCCAGTTCCTGCTGGGCACCCGCCACCTGAGCGCCAAGAGCGACGTGGTGACCTCGCCGATCTCGGCCGCCGAGAAGCGCGTCATCTTCCGCAAGGCCGCCCTCTGGCTGGCCGCGGCCGTCGTCTTCTACGGCACCGTCGTCCTGACCGGCCACTTCACCATCGACTGGGCGATCTGGCCGCTGTCGATCGCGGGCATCGCGATCCCGGTCTTCGTCTTCGCCAAGGTGAAGCGGGACAAGGACCTCAGCTCGGACGAGAAGTCCAAGATGAGCGGCTACATCTGGTTCTTCGTCGCGGCCGCCGTGTTCTGGATGATCTACGACCAGTCCGGCTCCACGCTGAGCGTCTTCGCCGACGAGAACACCGCCTCCACGCTGTTCGGGATCGACTTCCCGTCCAGCTGGTTCCAGTCGCTGAACCCGCTCTACATCATGGCGCTGGCCCCGGTCTTCGCCTGGATGTGGGTCGCGCTGTCGCGGCGTGCGAAGAACCCCAGCACCACCATGAAGTTCGCCTTCGGCCTGCTGATGATCGGCGGCTCCTTCCTGGTGATGATGCTGGCGATGGCCGCCTCCGCGGGTGGCGTCAAGGTCACGCCGCTCTGGCTGGCCATGGTCTACCTGGTCCAGACCGTCGGTGAGCTCACCCTCTCCCCGGTCGGCCTCTCCGTCACCACCAAGCTGGCTCCGGCCAAGTACGCCAGCCAGATGATGGGTGTCTGGTTCCTCGCCGTCACGGCGGGCGACTGCGTCGCGGCCATCATCCAGCTCGGCCTCGGCGACGCCACCGGCAGCACCTGGTACTTCGCGTTCCAGGGCGTCATGGCGATCATCGCGGGCATCGCGCTGGCGATGTACCGCAAGAAGGTCGTCCGGCTCATGGGCGACGTGCACTGATACCGACGCTGAAGGGGCCGCCGAAACCCGGCGGCCCCTTTCGCGTTCTCTCAGACCTCGCGCACGCCCGCACGCCAGACCGCGGCGGTGAGCGGTACACCCGGCCGGTAGGCGAGGTGGACGTGCGAGGGCGCGTCCAGCAGCAGGAGGTCGGCGCGGGCCCCGACGGTGATGCTGCCGACATCCGTACGGCGCAGGGCGCGAGCACCGCCGACGGTCGCGGCGTGCACGGCCTCGTCCGGGGTCATGCCCATCTCGCGGACGGCGACGGCGATGCAGAAGGCCATCGACGTGGTGAAGCTCGAGCCCGGGTTGCAGTCCGTGGAGAGCGCGACGGTGGCGCCCGCGTCGAGCAGACGGCGTGCGTCCGGGTACGCGGCGCGCGTGGAGAACTCCGCGCCGGGGAGCAGGGTGGCGACGGTGTCGGAGCTCGCGAGAGCGGCGACGTCGGCGTCCGTGAGGTGGGTGCAGTGGTCGGCCGAGGCCGCACCCAGCTCGACGGCGAGCTGCACACCGGGGCCGTACGAGAGCTGGTTGGCGTGGACGCGCGGGATCAGGCCGCGCTCCTGGCCGGCCTTGAGGATCGCGCGCGCCTGATCGCCGTCGAAGGCACCGTTCTCGCAGAAGACGTCCACCCACCGGGCGTGCGGGGCACAGGCGTCGAGCATCTCCCCGGTGACCAGGTCGACGTAGCCCGCCGGGTCGTCCGCGTACTCGGGGGCGACCACGTGCGCGCCGAGGTAGGTGGTCTCCGGGGTGTGCGAGGCGGCGATGCGGAGGGCACGCGCCTCGTCGGCGACGGTCAGGCCGTAGCCGGACTTGCACTCGATGGTGGTGGTGCCCTGGCGGAGCGCCTCCTCGATGAAGCGGGTGAGGTTGGTGTCGAGCTCCGCGTCGGTGGCGGCGCGGGTGGCGGCGACGGTGGTGCGGATGCCGCCCGCGGTGTAGGCCTGGCCGGACATCCGGGCGTTGAACTCGGCGGTGCGGTCGCCTGCGAAGACCAGGTGGGCGTGCGAGTCGACGAAACCGGGGATCAGGGTGCGGTCGTCGGCGTCGTAGTGCTCGTCGGCGGCCGGGGCGGACGCGGCGTGACCGACCCAGGCGATCCGGCCGGCCTCGACCACCACGGCGGCGTCGGCCAGCAGTCCGAGCGGGCCGGTCCCGTGGGCGGGGTCGTTGGTGACCAGGCAGCCGATGTCGGTGATCAATGTGCTCAACGGAAGCCTTTCGAAGTAGGGGTACTCCAGGGGCGCGGGGGCCTTCCGAGGCAGGGGCACCCCAGGGGCGCGGGGAACTGCGCGAGGCGGGAGGCGGCGACGTTCAACCGGTTACGGCGGGCAGTGCCACCTGGGTTCGGATCAGGTGCGGGATCGGGGGCTTCCGGTTTCGCCAGTTCCCCGCGCCCCTGAATAACCCGATTGCGTTGATCAACCCCATCGGGCCCTAGGACTGCAGGGCGGCGATGGAGTCGCGGAGGGCTGCCGGGACGTCGGCGACCAGTTGGTGGACGCCGTCCGTGACGATCTGCCGGCCGCCGACCACCACGTGCCGTACGTCGGCCGCCGAGGCGGCGAAGACGGCCGTCTCGGCGCCGAGCGCGGGCCTCGGCCCGGCCGTGCGGACGGAGTCCAGCGCCACCACGGTGAAGTCGGCCAGCGCCCCGGCCTCGATCCGTCCGGCCTCGGGCCAGCCGAGCGAGGCATGGCCGTCCTCGCCACCCGCCCGAAGCAGGGCGTTCGCCGTCCAGTGGCCGCGGGTGCGGGTGTGCAGGCGCTCGTCCAGCTCCAGCGCGCGGGCCTCCTCGAACGGGTCGATCACCGCATGGCTGTCACTGCCGAGGGTGATCGGGCAGCCCGCACTGGCGAGGCGGCGGGCGGGCCCTATGCCGTCGGCGAGGTCCCGTTCGGTGGTCGGGCACATGCAGATGTTGGTGGACGAGTCCGAGAGCAGCCGGATGTCCTCGTCCGTCAGGTGCGTCGCATGGACGGCCGACGTACGGGGGCCGAGCACGCCGTGGTCGGCGAGCAGCCGGGTCGGGGTGACGCCGTGGGCGGTGAGGCAGGCGTCGTTCTCGGCCGTCTGCTCCGAGAGGTGGACGTGCAGGGGTGCCTTGCGCATCGACGCCCAGTGCGCGACGGTGCCCAGCTGGTCGGCGGGTACGGCGCGGACGGAGTGGATGGCCGCGCCGATCCGGGCGTGCTCGTTCTCCTTGAGCTCGGAGGCGCGGGCCGCCCAGCCGTCCGCGTCACCGTCGGTGAAGCGCAGCTGCGGCTTGGTCGGCTCGGCGCCGAAGCCCGAGGAGAGGTAGCAGGTGTCGAGCAGGGTGATCCGGATCCCCGCCCGTGCCGCTGCCTCGATCAGCGCCGACCCCATGGCGTTGGCGTCGGAGTAGCGGCCGCCGCCGGGGGCGTGGTGCACGTAGTGGAACTCCCCCACCGCGGTGATGCCGGCCAGCGCCATCTCGGCGTAGACCGCGGTGGCGAGCTCCAGGTAGCTGTCCGGGTCGAGGGCTCCGGCGAAGCGGTACATGGTGTCCCGCCAGGTCCAGAAGGTGCCCGAGCCGACCTGGACGTTGCCGCGCAGCGCGCGGTGGAAGGCGTGCGAGTGGGCATTGGCCTGGCCGGGCAGCAGCAGGCCCTTCAGCCGGACGGCCTCCGGCGGGCACGGCCCGCTGTCCGGGGTGACCTTGGCGATCTTGCCGCCCGGGCCGACCACGATCAGCACCGCGCTCTCGACGACCGGCCCGTTGACGTGCGGCAGCCAGGCGTACTCCGCCCAGTACGTCCTTATTGGCATGCGAGGTCCTCCAGTACGTCGGCGAGCGCGGCCACACCGGCGAGGCAGTCGGCCTCCTCGGCGTACTCCGCCGGGGAGTGCGAGACACCGCTCGGGTTACGTACGAACAGCATGGCGGTCGGGATGGCCGATGCCAGGATTCCGGCGTCGTGTCCCGCGCCCGTCGGCAGAACGGGGACATTGCCCAGCCGCTTGGCGAGCCGGTCGCGGAGCGGGCCGTCGAAGTCCACGACGGGCGTGTACGACTCGCGGGTCAGCTCGACCCGGACGCCGTCGCGCTCGCCGCGCTCGTACGCGGCCTGCCGGATCTCCTCGACCACCCGCTCCAGGGTGGCCTCGTCCGCTGCCCGGGAGTCCAGCCAGCCCCGGATGAGGGAGGCGATCGCGTTGGTCCCGTTCGGCTCGACCGCCACCTTGCCGAAGGTGGCGAGGGCGCCGGCCAGCTTGGCCTTCTTCCGGGCGGAGAGCACGGTGTTGGCGTAGGTGAGCATCGGGTCGCGGCGGTCCTCGATGCGGGTGGTACCGGCGTGGTTGGCCTCGCCGTGGAAGTCGAAGCGCCAGCGGCCGTGCGGCCAGATCGCGCTGGCCACGCCGACCGGGTGCTCCTCGGTGAGGTAGCGGCCTTGCTCGACGTGCAGCTCGACGAAGGCGCCGATCCGCGACAGCCGGTCGTCGTCCGCGCCGATGGCGGTGGGGTCGTAGCCCGCCTTCTCCATCGCGTCGGGCAGCCGGACGCCGTCGGCGTCGCGCAGCTCGTACGCCTGGTCCCGGCCGAGCACTCCGGCGGTGAGGCGGGAGCCGATGCAGGCGACGCCGAAGCGCGCGCCCTCCTCGTCGCCGAAGTTGACGATCGCCAGCGGCTTGGTGAGCTCGGCGTCGCGCGAACGGAGTTCGTCCAGCGCGGCGAAGGAGGAGACCACGCCGAGCGGGCCGTCGAAGGCGCCGCCGTCCGGCACCGAGTCCAGGTGCGAACCGGTGACGATCGCGCCCTGGCCGCGGGGGTCGCCGAGCCAGGCCCACTGGTTGCCGTTGCGGTCCAGCTCGTAGGTCAGACCGCGGGAGCGGGCCTGCTGCTCGAACCAGGCCCGGCACTCGGCGTCGGCGGTGTTCCAGGCGAAGCGGCGGTAGCCGCCGGAGGAGGCGGAGCGGCCCACGGGGAGCAGCTCCGCCCACATCTCTTGGAAGGACGTCACAGCTCACCCATCGGGACGCGCACCCCGCGCTCGTCCGCGACCTCGACCGCGCGGTCGTAGCCCGCGTCGACGTGGCGGATGACGCCCATGCCCGGGTCGTTGGTGAGCACCCGGCGGATCTTCTCGCCCGCCAGCGCGGTGCCGTCCGCGACGGTGACCTGGCCGGCGTGGATCGACCGGCCGATGCCGACGCCGCCGCCGTGGTGGATGGAGACCCAGGAGGCGCCGGAGGCGACGTTGACCATGGCGTTGAGCAGCGGCCAGTCGGCGATCGCGTCCGAGCCGTCCAGCATGGCCTCGGTCTCGCGGTACGGGGAGGCGACGGAGCCGCAGTCCAGGTGGTCGCGGCCGATCACGATCGGCGCGGACAGTTCGCCGCTCGCCACCATGTCGTTGAAGCGCTCGCCGGCCTTGTCGCGCTCGCCGTAGCCGAGCCAGCAGATGCGCGCCGGGAGGCCCTGGAAGTGCACCTTCTCCTGGGCCATCTTGATCCAGCGGTGCAGCGACTCGTTCTCCGGGAAGAGGTCGAGCACGGCCTTGTCGGTCTTGTAGATGTCCTGCGCATCACCGGACAGCGCGGCCCAGCGGAACGGGCCCTTGCCCTCGCAGAACAGCGGGCGGATGTACGCCGGGACGAAGCCGGGGAAGGCGAAGGCGCGGTCGTAACCGGCCAGCTGGGCCTCACCGCGGATGGAGTTGCCGTAGTCGAAGACCTCGGCGCCGCGGTCCATGAAGCCGACCATGGCCTCGACGTGCTTGGCCATCGACTCGCGCGAGCGCTGGGTGAACTCGGCGGGCTTGGCGGCCGCGTAGTCGGCCATGTCCTCGAAGGCCACCCCGATGGGGAGGTACGAGAGCGGGTCGTGGGCGCTGGTCTGGTCGGTGACGATGTCGATCGGGGCGTCCATCGCCAGCAGCTGCGGGAAGATCTCGGCGGCGTTGCCCAGCAGGCCGATCGAGAGCGGCTGCTTCTTGTCACGGGCGGCGGTGGCCAGCTCCAGCGCGTGGGCGAGGTTCTTGGCCTCGACGTCCAGGTAGCGGTGCTCGATCCGGCGCGAGATGCGGGACGGGTCGCAGTCGACACAGATCGCCACGCCGCCGTTCATGGTGACGGCGAGCGGCTGGGCGCCACCCATGCCGCCGAGACCGGCGGTGAGGGTGATGGTGCCCTCGAGAGTGTTGTTGAACTTCTTTGCCGCGACGGCGCCGAAGGTCTCGTACGTGCCCTGGAGGATGCCCTGGGTGCCGATGTAGATCCAGGAACCGGCGGTCATCTGGCCGTACATGGTGAGCCCGAGGCTCTCCAGACGGCGGAACTCCTCCCAGTTGGCCCAGTCGCCGACCAGGTTGGAGTTGGCGATCAGTACGCGCGGCGCCCACTCGTGGGTCTGCATCACGCCGACCGGACGGCCGGACTGGACCAGCATGGTCTCGTCCTGCTTCAGCGTCTGCAGCGTGCGCACCATGGCGTCGTACGAGCGCCAGTCGCGGGCCGCCTTGCCGGTGCCGCCGTAGACGACCAGCTTGGACGGGTGCTCGGCAACCTCGGGGTCGAGGTTGTTCATGAGCATCCGAAGGGCGGCCTCCTGCTGCCAGCCCTGGGTGGTCAGGTTCGTCCCGCGCGCCGCGCGCACCTCGCGCGGACCACTGCCCGTCTGCTGCTGCACCATGCTCCCGGCCTCCTTGCGGATGGATTCATTCAGGTTCTTCCTGTCTGAATATATCCAAACAATCAGGCCGTTGCCAGAGTCCGCTCCGGCTGATTCACCGGCCGCGGACGTTCAGGCTGCGGTCAGGCCGCCGCGCCGCCGTCCCAGTCGATGCCGATCTCGGCGAGCCAACGGCGGTCGTCGTCGTCCGGCGCGGCGGGCTCGGCGGGGCGGGGCGGGCGCGGGATCTCCTGGACGGGGCCCAGGCCGTACTTCTCGGCGGCGGCAGCGGCGGCCGGGTTCGGCTCGATCAGGCCCACGTGGACGGCGTTCTGGTCGCCCGGATCGAGGACGGTCAGCTCCGGGTCGGGCGGGCGGCGCAGGGCGATCCGGCGCCCGCAGGTGGGGCAGGACCACTCGTCGGCGCCTGAGGCGAGCCGGCCGGTCAGCTTCATCTCGTGGATCTCACGCATGGCGGACACCCCCCGTCCGGCCCCGGAGGCGAGGCCTGCTGATGGGATGCCCGCTCACCGACAGTCAGCAACCCGACCGGGTGCGATCTACTCCAAGCTGTGTCTATTCAGGCTGCGTCCGTTCCAGGCTGCGCCTACTCCAGGAAGAGACCCCGCGCCGCCGCCGACTGCTCGATGGCCTCCAGGCGCGCCTCCGCACCCGGGAGTTCGTCGCACATGGTCTGCAGCAGGACACGGCCGAGCATCATCGGCGCACAGGCGGTGTCGAAGACCAGCCCGGTGCCGACGGCGGCCGGGAGCATGAGGTCGGAGAGCTTGGCGACCGGCGCGAAGGCGCTGTCGGCCACGGTGAGGATCGTCAGGCCGCACTCGCGGGCCACCACCAGGGCGTCCATCAGCTCGCGCGGGTAGCGCGGCAGGGCGAAGCAGAGCAGCGCGGTGGCCCCGGCCGCGGCGGCCTGTTCGAGCCGGTCGGCGAGCATGCTGCCGCCCTCGTCCAGCAGCCGGATGTCCGGGTGCACCTTGGCCGCGAAGTAGGCGAAACCCCCCGCCTGCGCGGAGGCGGCCCGCAGGCCGAGCACCGGCAGCGGCCGGGAGGCCGCCAGCAGCCTGGCGGCCCGGACGATCGGCTCGGGGTCGGCGAGCAGCTCCGCGAGGTGGCGCAGATGGGCGATCTCGGCGAGGACGGCCTGCTGGTGCTCGTTGCGTACGACGTCCGCGGGCGTCTCGGGTGCCGTGGGCTCCCCCGCGCCTAGCTCGCGCAGCTGCTTGCGGAGGGCCGGGTAGCCGTCGAAGCCGAGGGCGACCGCGAAGCGGGTGACGGAGGGCTGGCTGACACCGGCCAGTTCGGCGACCTCGACGCTGGAGAGGAAGGGCGCCTCGGTGGCGTGCCGTACCAGCGAGTGCGCGATCCGCCGCTGGGTCGGGGTGAGCCGGTGGCCCTCGAAGAGCTGGAGGAGGCGGGCGGAGGGGCCGACGGTGCCGTTGTCTTCCATGACGGTCATCAGCGATTCCTCCGTGCTGGTCCGGCTGCGGCGGTCGGCACGACTGTGCAGCAGTCCTGACATGTGAGCAACGATGTTTCGAACAGTGGGACGATCCGGCTCTCGGGGTGACCCCTGATTTCCCCCCAGAGCCGCCCTCGAACCCGGGGTGAGCGGGCCCTGACGGCCCGCTCACCCAAGGGTTTCGGCGTTACGCCAGCGGGCCGGTGACCCGCTCGACGGCACGCACCAGGTCACCGGAGGCGACCAGGGCGGCCGCGGCCTCCAGGTCGGGCGACAGGAAGCGGTCCCGGCCGGCCCCGCCGACGCCGGCCTCGCGGGCGGCGGCCAGCGCGGCGGCGGTGGCGGGGGCCAGCGGACCGCTGCCGTCGACCTGCTGGCGGATCTCCAGCGCGCGGGCCGAGGCGGTCAGCTCGACGGCGAGGATCCGGCCCAGGTTCTCCACGGCCTGGCGCAGCTTGCGTGCCGCGGACCAGCCCATGGAGACGTGGTCCTCCTGCATCGCCGAGGACGGGATCGAGTCCACCGAGGCCGGGACGGCGAGCCGCTTGTTCTCGCTGACCAGGGCGGCCTGGGTGTACTGAGCGATCATCAGGCCCGAGTCGACGCCCGGGTCGTCGGCCAGGAAGGCCGGCAGACCGTGCGAGCGGGCCTTGTCGAGCAGGCGGTCGGTGCGGCGCTCCGAGACCGAGCCGAGGTCGGCGGCGGCGATCGCGAGGAAGTCCAGCACGTACGCGACCGGGGCGCCGTGGAAGTTGCCGTTCGACTCGACCCGGCCGTCCGGGAGGACGACGGGGTTGTCCACGGAGGCGGCCAGCTCGCGGGAGGCGACCAGCTCGGCGTGCGCGAGGGTGTCGCGGCCGGCGCCGGCCACCTGCGGGGCGCAGCGGATCGAGTACGCGTCCTGCACGCGCGGCGCGTCGTCCTGGTGGTGGCCGGTCAGACCGGAGCCCTTGAGGACGGCCAGCATGTTGGCGGCGCTGAGCGCCTGGCCCGGGTGCGGGCGGATCGGGGCGTGCAGCTCGGGGGCGAGCACCTTGGCGGAGCCGAGCAGCGCCTCGAGGGACATCGCGGCCGTGATGTCGGCGGTGGTGAACAGACGGGACAGGTCGGCGATGGCCATCACCAGCATGCCGAGCATGCCGTCCGTGCCGTTGATGAGGGCCAGGCCCTCCTTCTCCAGCAGCTCGACGGGCTCGATACCGGCCTCGGCCAGCAGCTCGCCGGCTTCCCGCTCGGCGCCGTCCGGGCCGTACGCGACGCCCTCGCCCATCAGGACGAGCGCGCAGTGCGAGAGCGGAGCCAGGTCGCCGGAGCAGCCGAGCGAGCCGAACTCGCGCACGACGGGGGTGATGCCCGCGTTGAGGAGGGCGGCCATGGTCTGCGCGACCAGCGGGCGCACGCCCGTACGGCCGGAGGCCAGGGTCTTCATCCGCAGGAACATGAGCGCGCGGACCACCTCGCGCTCGACGGCCGGACCCATGCCGGCGGCGTGCGAGCGGACCAGCGAACGCTGCAGCTGGGCGCGCAGCTCGGGGCTGATGTGGCGGACGGCGAGGGCGCCGAAGCCCGTCGAGACGCCGTAGACGGGACGCGGTTCGGCCGCGAGAGCATCGATCCTGGCCCGGGCGGTCGCCATCTCGGCGAGCGCGTCGGGGCCGATCTCGACCCGGGCGTTGCCCCGCGCGACGGCGATCACGTCCTCGGCGCTGACGTCGGCCTTGCCGACCTGGACGAGCGGCGCGTCGGGGGCCACAGCACTGTGCATATCCATATACACAATCACACCAGGTGAATGAAGATATGACAACTGGCACCCGGGTGATTTCCCGTGGGACGGGTGATGCCGCAGGCTGGGGTGTCGGACGGTGAGCGAGGAGAGCTGATGGCGCGGGCGACGGTGCGGCGGCGGGTGGTGCGGCTGCGCGGGGCGGAAGCAGGGGCGCGGCCGGACGCCTTGGCGGCGGAGGAGCCGCTGGAGATCCGGGTCGGCGGCGAGGCGCTGACGGTGACGATGCGGACGCCCGGGCACGACTTCGACCTGGTGGCCGGATTCCTGGTCGGCGAGGGGGTGGTGCACAGCGGTGAGGAGCTCGCCGCGCTGCGCTACTGCGCCGGGACCGACGCCGAGGGCG
Source organism: Kitasatospora atroaurantiaca (assembly GCF_007828955.1). Lineage (NCBI taxonomy): Bacteria > Bacillati > Actinomycetota > Actinomycetes > Kitasatosporales > Streptomycetaceae > Kitasatospora > Kitasatospora atroaurantiaca. Next base: position 2,874,292 of record NZ_VIVR01000001.1, read on the forward strand.
CCAACACGTACAACGTGGTCGACGCGACGGTGCGCGGCGGCGCGACCCCGCTGTCGGCGCATCGGAACCTGCTGACCACCAGCGCCTGCGGCCTCTGCGGCCGGGACACCGTCGAGGCGGTGCGGACGCACGTCCGCTGGCCGGTCGCGGACGATGCGCTGCGGGTGGGTCCGGAGCTGCTGTACGGGCTGCCGGACCGGCTCCGGGCCGCCCAGCGGACCTTCGACTCGACCGGCGGCCTGCATGCCGCCGGACTGTTCGACGCGGCGGGCGAACTGCTCTGCGCGCGGGAGGACGTCGGCCGGCACAACGCCGTCGACAAGGTGATCGGCTGGGCCCTGCGGGAGGGCCGGCTGCCGCTGACCGGGCATCTGCTGCTGGTCAGCGGCCGGGCCTCGTTCGAGCTGACCCAGAAGGCGGCGCTGGCGGGCATCCCGCTGCTGGCCGCCGTCTCGGCGCCGTCCTCGCTGGCGGTGGACCTGGCGGAGGAGCTGGGCCTGACCCTGGTCGGGTTCCTGCGCGGGCAGAGCGCCAACGTCTACACCCGCGCGGACCGCATCGGGCCGGCCGACCGCGTCTAGTTGAGGCTGCGTCAGTCGCGGTTGCGGCGGCGGAGCGCCAGCACGACCACGATGATGACGACCACCACGACGGCCAGGATCACCAGGCCGAAGATCAGGCCCAGGAACTTGCTGAAGAAGCTCTTCTTCTTCTTGCTCTTGCTCTTCGACTTCTCGACGAAGGTCACGGCCTTCGCAGGAGCGGGCGCCGCCTCCACCACCGGCGCCTGACCGGTGGAGGCCGCCGTGTCCTGAGTGACCGTCAGGGTGACCGCAGCGCTGCTCGGCGCCGCCACCGCCTCCGTATCGGCGGCTATCGTCGCCCCGCCGACGGCGAGCGCCAGGGACAGCATGACCCCTGCCAGACGTGTTCTCATTGCCCAACCTCGTTCCCCACCCAGGCCCCAGCGGCTCCGGCTCAGCGCCAACTGTCCCATGCAGCGATGGCCGTCGAACAGGCTTGTACCGGCCTGTGCCGCAGCTGTGACACCGTCACGACGGGGCTCAGGGCGGCGGGGAGGCCGGCCCGGAGAGGGCGACCGCGACCAGCGCCCGGAGCGCCGGGGCGACCTGGCCGAACGGGAGGGTGGCCTCGTCCGCGAAGAGCTCGACCAGCCAGCCGCCGGCCGCGTTGACCCCGCCGGCCGCGACCATGCCCTTGTAGCCGCTGACCACCATCATGGCCTCCTCCGCCGGATCGTTGCCCGGCGCGCCGGCCCGCAGCGCGAAGGCACCGCCGCGCGCGGCACGGCGGGTCTGCGGGTAGTGGCCGAGGTCGAAGACCGCGTCGGGGGCCTCGATCTGGGCCCGCTGGGTCTCCGCACCGGTGGTGGTAGGGCCGCTGGTCATGCGGTAGACGGCGTGCTGGGCGGTGCGCATCAGCTGGGAGCCCGGCGGCACGTACGAGATCCACCAGCCGACCGCGTCCAGCAGGTGGGAGGCCGTCTCGGCGACGGTGGCCAGCCGGCTGAGGGTGTCGGCCGGGTGGTTGGCCCGTACGGTTCCGCTCCGGTCGAGGGCGGCGAGCACGGCGGTGAGCAGCTGGCCGGGGTCGGCGCTGTGGGCGGCGCCCCGGAAGCGCCGGCGGTCCCCGGCGCCTGCCCGGCCCTGGCCGGGGCGGGCTGCCCGGCTGTCGGCGCGGTGGTGCGGGTCCGCGGCGTCGGCGAGCAGCACGGTCGGGTCCGGGGAGAAGCCGGGGCCGTGGCTGCGGCCGGCCACCACCGGGTGGGCGGCGCGGGCCGCCTTGGCGCGGTACTGGGCGGCGTCGGCGAGGCGGAAGAGCCGGTCGGAGGTGGTGACCGGGCCGATCGAGTCGCCGGTGGAGGCGACACCGCAGGCGACCCCCTCGCCGTCCGCGAGCTGCAGGGCGCGGGCGCAGAGCTCCTCGGCCACCGCGACCACCTCGTCGGCCTTCTGACCCTCCGCCAGCAGGCAGAACTCGTCGCCGCCGAGCCGGGCGGCGAGGCTGCCGGGGAGCTTGGCGGCGGCCAGCGAGAGCTGGTGGGCGAACCGCTCCAGCAGCCGGTCGCCGACCTCGTGGCCGAGCTGGTCGTTGACCCGCTTGAGGCCGTTGACGTCGCAGACCACCAGGCTGACCACGGTGTTGTCGCGGTTGTGGGCCTGCAGCGCGCTCTCCAGCCGGGCGTCGACGGCACGACGGTTGGCGAGGCCGGTGAGCGGGTCGGTGAAGGCCAGCCGCCGGAGGTCGGCCAGGCGTTCCGTCTGGGAGAGTCCGGCCGAGATCTGGGCGGCCAGCAGGGTCGCGTAGTCGGCGTCCGCCTCGGTGAAGACCGGCAGGCCGATGGTGCGGGCGAGGTAGAGCTCGCCCCAGGCCTGGCCGTGCAGCACGATGGGTGCGACCAGGCAGCACTCCCGCCCGCGCCGGCGCAGTCCGGCGGCGCGCTGCTGGCAGAACGCGCCGGCGCTCGGGTGCGCGTGGGCGATGGGCGGGCTCTGGTCCTCGGCGGTCTGCACCCAGGCGCGCGGCAGGCGGCCGGTGGTCCAGTGCTCCTCCAGATACGTGACGATCTCCGGGAAGTCGGCCACCGGGTAGGACTCGTCCTCGGGCAGTTCCTCCTCGCCCGCGGCGAGATCGCCGTAGTTCACCAGCACCCGGAGACGTCCGGACTCGCGGTCCCAGACCGAGACGGCGGCCATGGTCGCGTCGAGCGCGGCGGTGGCCCGGACGGCGGCGGCGCGGACGGCTTCGAGCGGGGTGAGCGCACCGGCCATGTCCTGGGCGAGCTCGACCACCGCCTGCAGTCGAAGATCCGGCGTCGACGGCACCTTCTCGCGCTCCGCCATGGTCGCCTCACCGCTCACCGGCTCGCCTCGTCCCTGGTGTTTGGGGGCCGTGTCCATCCTGGACCAAGGTTATGGCGGTTTAGCGAGAGTTTGCCCGATTTGTCAAGGCGAATGTGTACGAATTCGGTGCAGCCCGCACACACCCCGGGTCGCTACCGGCGTGACGGCTCAGTCGGTGCTGACGTGGCGGCTGAGCAGCCAGGGCTCGACCAGGCCGAGACCCCGGACGGGGCGGCGCCACATCGGCTGGATGTGGAAGCGGTGCTCATGGCCGTCCTGCTCGGGCGGCGCCCCCTCGGTGAGGTCGGACGGCGGCACCACGCCGTTCTGCTCCAGCGCGGCCGCCAGTTCGCCGTCGACCAGGACGGCGTCCTTGGGGGCGATCGAGGTGAGGCGGCTGGCCAGGTTCACGGTGGTGCCGAAGACGTCGCCCATCCGCGAGGTGACGGTGCCGAAGGCCATCCCGACCCGCAGCGCCGGCATGGAGTCCTCCTTGGCCAGCGTCTCGACCAGGCTCAGCGCGATCTCGGCGGCGGTGGCCGGGTCCTCGGAGACGTACAGGATCTCGTCGCCCAGGGTCTTGACCACCCGGCCGCCGTGGCCGGCGATCAGATCGGAGCAGGTGTTCTCGAAGCTCTCCACCAGCTCGCCGAGCTCCTCCTCCTCCAGGCGGCGGGAGAGGCGGGTGAAGCCGACCAGGTCGGCGAAGCCCACGGCCAGCCGGCCACTGGTGATCTCGGTGTCCTCGGCGGCCTGCACCACCCGGCCGGTGACGGCGGCCAGCTGACGGCGCCAGACGTACACCAGGAACTGCTCCAGCTCGGGCAGCAGCAGCTCGACCAGCGGGTAGGCGACGTCGGCCCTGGTCAGGCCGGGTTCGACGGCCTGGGTGAGGTTGTCGAGGAAGGTGTCCATCTGCCAGCCGGCCAGGCGCGCCGTGGTCTGGCCGGTGGAGCGGGCCACCTGGATCGCCATCGGCTCGCTGAGCAGCCCGGACTCGACCAGGCCGGCGAGCCGGCGCAGGGCGATCACGTCGCCGTCGGTGAGAGCCCTCGACTGGCCGATGTCGGGGAAGCCCATGGCCCGCCAGAAGCGGGTGGCCAGCTCCATCGGCACGTCGGCGGCGCGGGCGGCCTGGTACGGCGTGTACTTGCGTGGCGCATCGAGGATCAGCCGCTCCAGGTCCAGCGCGACCGTCTGGTCGCCCGGGCCGGTCTCACCGCCGTTTCCGCTGCCGTCTGCCACCGGTCCATCCTCGTGCGGTCGCCGCACTTGCCTCATGTCCTACCTGTCCAGGGGCGCCCGACCACCGCAGGGTAGTGGCGCGCCTCACACCGCTGCCAGGTGGAATGTTCGCACGGAATCGCGTAATCCGGGGCATCCGACCGGGACAGCGCCGGGTTCGGGGGCGTGTCAGAGGTCCTCGGGCCGTACGTGTACGACGTCCCCGGCGGCCACCGGGTGCCTGGTGCCGTCGGCCGTACGGACCACCAGACGGCCGTCGCCGTCGACGGCCACCGCCTCGCCGACCAGCTCCCGGTCACCGGGCAGCTGGACCCGGACGGAGCGGCCGAGCGTGGTGCAGCGGGCCGCGTACGCGGGCAGCAGCCCGCTGGCGTGCGGGTCGCCGGCCGCCTCGGTCCACTCCCCGTACAGCTCGGCGAACTCGCGCAGCAGCGCACGCAGCAGCGTCTCCCGGTCGGTGATCTTCGCCCCCGCCAGTGCCAGCGAGGCGGCGGCGGGGACGGGCAGCTCGGTCTCGCGCAGTGAGACGTTGACGCCCAGACCGGCGATCACCGCACCCCCGCTGAGCTCGGTGAGGATGCCGCCGAGCTTGCGCTCCGCCCCGTCGACGGTGACCAGGAGGTCGTTGGGCCACTTCAGGCCGACCGGGATCTCGGCGACCCGGCTGATCGCCGACGCGGCCGCCACGCCGACCAGGATCGGCAGCCAGCCGTACCGCTCGACCGGGACGTCACGAGGGCGCAGCAGCAGCGAGAGGAAGAGCCCGGAGCGCGCCGGAGCCGTCCACTGCCGCTCCAGCCGGCCGCGCCCTGCGCTCTGCACCTCGGCGACGAGGACGGCGCCCTCAGCCTCACCCTCCCTGGCCCGGGCGGCGAGGTCGCTGTTGGTCGAGCCGGTCTCGGCGACCACGTCGAGCGTGGTCCACAGGCCGCCCGGGAGCAGGAGGTCATGGCGCAGCCGGTCGAGGTCCAGCGGGGGCCGGTCGAGGTCGGTCCAGGGGGACGGCCCGGAATGGCCGAAGCCACGCAGACCACTACGGCGGGGACGGGAGGGCTCGGGCCCGGTCTCGGTCACCCGGCCAGCGTACCGACGGGCCGCCCGACATCACGTCAGCCCGGCCGGTGGCCGTAGGCCGCCCCATCGTCCCGCAGAACGCGCGTTAACACACTGTGTCGCTGGCCATAACAAGAAACCGTGCGCGCTGGCTACGCTACTCAACGGTAGTTCGTTGCGCCGCCCTGCCCTCACGCAAAAGTACTGAACAGGTCGCGGCCCATTGGATCAGGGAGAGCCACCGGATGACCGAGGCGCCGTACGACCCGCACACCACCGCCGGCAAGCTCGCCGACCTGCGGCGCAGGCTCGACGAGGCGGTGCACTCCGGCTCCGCCGCAGCCGTCGAGAAGCAGCACGCCAAGGGCAAGCTGACGGCCCGTGAGCGGGTCGTGGAGCTGCTGGACGAGGACTCCTTCGTGGAGTTCGACGAGTTCGCCCGGCATCGCTCCACCAACTTCGGCCAGCAGAAGAACCGGCCGTACGGCGACGGCGTGGTCACCGGCTACGGCACGGTGGACGGCCGCCCGGTCGCCGTCTTCGCCCAGGACTTCACCGTCTTCGGCGGCTCGCTCGGCGAGGTGTTCGGCGAGAAGATCGTCAAGGTGATGGACTTCGCCCTGAAGACCGGCTGCCCGGTCATCGGCATCAACGACTCCGGCGGCGCCCGCATCCAGGAGGGCGTGGTCTCGCTCGGCCTGTACGGCGAGATCTTCCGGCGGAACGTGCACGCCTCCGGCGTCATCCCGCAGATCTCGCTGATCATGGGCCCGTGCGCGGGCGGCGCGGTGTACTCCCCCGCGATCACCGACTTCGTGGTGATGGCCGACCAGACCTCGCACATGTTCATCACCGGCCCGGACGTCATCAAGACCGTCACCGGCGAGGACGTCGGCATGGAGGAGCTGGGCGGCGCCCGCACCCACAACGCCAAGTCCGGTGTCGCGCACCACCTGGCCGCCGACGAGAAGGAGGCCGTCGAGTACGTCAAGAACCTCCTCTCGTACCTGCCCTCCAACAACCTCTCGGACCCGCCGGCCTACCCCGAGGAGGCCGACCTCACGATCACCGAGGAGGACCTCGAACTCGACACCCTCGTGCCGGACTCGGCGAACCAGCCGTACGACATGCACAAGGTCATCGAGCACATCCTGGACGACGGCGAGTTCCTGGAGACCCAGGCGCTGTACGCCGGCAACATCCTCACCGGCTTCGGCCGGGTCGAGGGCCACCCCGTCGGCATCGTCGGCAACCAGCCGATGGACCTGGCCGGCTGCCTGGACATCGCGGCCAGCGAGAAGGCCGCGCGCTTCGTCCGGACCTGTGACAGCTTCAACATCCCGGTGCTGACCTTCGTGGACGTCCCCGGCTTCCTGCCCGGCACCGGCCAGGAGTGGGACGGCATCATCCGCCGCGGCGCCAAGCTGATCTACGCCTACGCCGAGGCCACCGTCCCGCTGATCACCGTGATCACCCGCAAGGCCTTCGGCGGCGCGTACGACGTGATGGGCTCCAAGCACCTGGGCGCGGACCTCAACCTGGCCTGGCCGACCGCCCAGATCGCCGTCATGGGCGCGCAGGGCGCGGTCAACATCCTGCACCGCCGCGAGCTCGCCGAGGCCGAGGATGTCGACGCCAAGCGGGCCGAGCTGCTGGCCTCCTACGAGGACACCCTGCTCAACCCGTACCTGGCCGCCGAGCGCGGCTACGTGGACGCGGTGATCGCGCCGTCCGAGACCCGCCGGCACATCGTGCGCGGACTGCGGGCGCTGCGCGGCAAGCGCGAGGTACTGCCGCCCAAGAAGCACGGCAACATTCCCCTGTAAGCAGCTGTTGGGAGAGAATTGAGCATGCCTCCGATCCAGGTGCTGCACGGGCAGCCGACCCCCGAGGAGCTGGCCACCGTCCTGGCGGTGGTCTCAGCCCGGGCCGCCGCAGCGCAGGCCGCCGCCGAGGCGGCCCGCCGTGCGGGCGGCCCGGCCTCCGCGTGGAACGACCGGGCCCGGCGCCTGCGCCACGTCCCGAAGCCGGGCCTCAACGCCTGGCGCACCTCCGGCTGGGCCGGATAGCAAACAGCGCTGCGGGGCCGGGGTTTCGAACCCCGGCCCCGCAGCGCGTTCCCGCCTTGTGGGTGACCAGCCCGTACCCCACCCGTGGGGACCGGAAGAACTGAGTACGGATACTCAAGCGCCCGGCCCGCCGCCCGGCGCAGGCTGGTGAGGTGCTCTGGTCAGATCCCCGCGACGAGTCCTCGCCCGAAAGCCGCCGGGTGCAGCAGATGCTGCGCCGGGCCGGCCCGCTGCTCGCGGCGGCCGTGCTGGTGGTCGCCGTACTGCTGATGCTCTGAGACCGCTTACGCTGGGCCGCATGACCCACCGCATCGTCGTGCTCGCCTCCGCCTCCCCCGCCCGTCTCGGGCTGCTGCGCCAGGCCGGGCTGGACCCGCAGGTACTGGTCAGCGGGGTCGACGAGGACGCGCTGACCGCACCGACGCCGGGCGAGCTGGCCCTGGTGCTGGCCGAGGCCAAGGCCCAGGCGGTCGCCGGCGGGCTGTCGGACGGCCAGCTGGTGATCGGCTGCGACTCCGTGCTGGAGCTGGACGGCCAGGCGCTGGGCAAGCCCGCCGACGCCGCCGAGGCACTCGCCCGCTGGCGGTCGATGCGCGGCCGGGACGGCGTGCTGCGGACCGGCCACTGTGTGATCGACACGGCGACGGGCAAGCAGTCCTCGGCGACGGCCTCCACCACCGTGCGGTTCGGCAACCCGGACGACGACGAGGTGGCCGCGTACATCGCCTCGGGCGAACCCCTGCACGTGGCCGGGGCGTTCACCCTGGACGGACGCTCGGCGCCGTTCGTCGACGGCATCGACGGCGACCCGGGCAACGTCATCGGCCTCTCGCTGCCGCTGCTGCGGCGGCTGCTGGCCGACATCGGCGTCCGGATCACCGACCTCTGGGTCTGACGGAACAGACCGGGCTGAGCAACCGTCAGCCGGTGGCGGGCGCGTACTGCCCGGGTAGAGCTCCAACTGCCTGTCCGGGCTGACCGCTCCCTTGTGCAGTGCCGAGGCGTCGTCGGCGAAGAGCTCGGGTGGGGTCCGGACCATCATGGGTTCGGGCCCGGGAGAAGTAAGAGGGTGGATTCCGGATTCCTGCTGCGGATCCGGACAGATCCGGGCGCGAACATCTGTCGCACCGATCCACCACCGACGGCGGACCGCCCCGATAGGCTGGCGCCGCCGTCGAGTCGGGAAGGAGCCGGGGGATGACCGACAGCGTGCTCAACGTGGTGCTCGGCCTGGTGGCCAGCACCATCAGCGCAGGCCTCGGCTGGCTGGCCCAGAACCTGCGCCGCCGCCGGCGGCTGGAGCGCGTCCGGGAGTTCTTCGGAATGCCCGGCCAGACCGAGTGCCTGCTGGTGGTCAACCGCCGCGGGGGCTCGCCCACTTCGAAGAACGTCTCACGCAACGACGTGTACGCGCTGATGGAGTTGGCGACCCTGGTGAAAGAGTGCGGCGCACAGGCGGATGTCGTGGCGCACGACGAGGTACGCCAAGGACTGGGCGCCAAGGCGGAGTTCTGCCTCGGCGGCCCGGGCAGCAACGACCGTACGGCCGCACATCTGGCCAACTGGCTGCCCGGGGTCCGGTTCGTCCCCAAGCCCGACCCGCCCTACGGCGACACCATCTCGGTGGGCGGGGAGGAGTTCCGCCGCTCCGAACCGACCAGCGCCGCCGGCGACCGGGTCTACGTCCTGCTGGCCCGGCTGCACGCGGGGCCGGACAGCCGGCCGGTCTTCCTGATCTCGGGCCAGACGGCGACCTCGAACCACGCGGCCGTCCGCTACCTGGTGGCCAACCACCGCAAACTGGCCCGCCGCTACGCCACCGACAAGACCTTCGCCCTCGTCCTCCGGGTGGTCAGCCCGGAGGCGTACGGACCGGACGTCGTCGAGCTGGCGGCCGACGTCACCGCGGCGGCGACGGCCGAGCCGGCGGCGGTCGCGGCATGAGCTGTGGCCGAGACCACATCCCCGGTCCGGCCCCTCAAGCCCGCCTCAAGCCGTCGCGGACCGGCGCGCGTAGCGTCTCTACCAGCGGAGCATCCCGCTCCGTGCTCAAGTGATCACGAATACGCGTCACGCTCCGTGTGGGCAAGCTCACCACCTGGGGCTACTCGCCGGTACGACCCCACAATCCCTAGACTCAACGAGGTTCAAGAAGGGAGCCACAGTGCGCAAGGTGCTCATCGCCAACCGCGGAGAAATCGCCGTCCGCGTCGCCCGGGCCTGCTCGGATTCCGGTATCGCCAGCGTCGCCGTTTACGCCGAGCCGGACCGGGATGCGCTGCACGTCCGCGCGGCCGACGAGGCCTACGCGCTCGGCGGCGACACCCCCGCGACCAGCTACCTGGACATCGCCAAGGTGCTCAAGGCGGCAGCCGACTCCGGTGCGGACGCCGTCCACCCGGGTTACGGCTTCCTCTCCGAGAACGCCGAGTTCGCCCAGGCCGTCATCGACGCGGGCCTCACCTGGATCGGCCCGCCGCCGCAGGCCATCCGCGACCTCGGTGACAAGGTCACCGCCCGGCACGTGGCCCAGCGCGCCGGTGCCCCGCTGGTCGCCGGTACGCCGGACCCGGTCGCGGGTGCCGACGAGGTCGTCGCGTTCGCCCAGGAGCACGGCCTGCCGGTCGCCATCAAGGCGGCCTTCGGCGGTGGCGGTCGCGGCCTCAAGGTCGCCCGCACGCTGGAGGAGATCCCGGAGCTGTTCGAGTCCGCCGTCCGCGAGGCGGTCGCCGCCTTCGGTCGCGGCGAGTGCTTCGTCGAGCGCTACCTGGACAACCCGCGGCACGTCGAGACCCAGTGTCTGGCCGACCAGCACGGCAACGTGGTCGTCGTCTCGACCCGTGACTGCTCGCTGCAGCGCCGCCACCAGAAGCTGGTCGAGGAGGCCCCCGCGCCGTTCCTCACCGAGGAGCAGAACGCGGAGCTGTACCGCGCCTCCAAGGCGATCCTGCGCGAGGCGGGCTACGTCGGCGCCGGTACCTGCGAGTTCCTGGTCGCCCAGGACGGGCTGATCTCCTTCCTGGAGGTCAACACCCGTCTGCAGGTCGAGCACCCGGTCTCCGAGGAGGTCACCGGCATCGACCTGGTCCGCGAGATGTTCCGGATCGCCGACGGCGAGGAGCTCGGGTACGACGACCCGGAGGTGCGCGGTCACTCGATCGAGTTCCGCATCAACGGCGAGGACCCGGGCCGCAACTTCCTCCCGGCCCCCGGCACGGTCACGCTGTTCGCCCCGCCGTCCGGCCCGGGCGTCCGCCTGGACGCCGGCGTCGAGACCGGCTCGGTCATCGGCCCGGCCTGGGACTCGCTGCTCGCCAAGCTGATCGTCACCGGCGCCACCCGCAAGCAGGCGCTGCAGCGTGCCGCGCGTGCCCTGGCCGAGTTCAAGGTGGAGGGCATGGCCACCGCCATCCCGTTCCACCAGGCGGTCGTCACCGACCCGGCGTTCGCGCCGGAGGTGCACGGCAGCGACGAGGCGTTCAAGGTCTTCACCCGCTGGATCGAGACCGAGTTCGACAACACCATCCCGGCGTTCACGGGCGCGGGCGGGGAGGCCGAGGAGGCCGACCAGCGCGAGACCGTGGTGGTCGAGGTCGGCGGCAAGCGGATCGAGGTCTCGCTGCCCTCGTCCCTGGGCGTCTCCTCCGCTCCGGCGGCGGGCGCGGCCGGCGGTGCGAAGGCCAAGCGGCGGGTCGGTACCAAGAAGGCCGGCTCGGCCGTCAGCGGTGACACGCTGGCCTCGCCGATGCAGGGCACCATCGTCAAGGTCGCCGTCGAGGAGGGCCAGGTCGTCGCCGAGGGCGAGCTGATCGTGGTCCTGGAGGCGATGAAGATGGAGCAGCCGCTGAACGCCCACAAGGCCGGCACCATCGTCGGTCTGAAGGCCGAGGTCGGCGCGAGCGTCAGCAGCGGCGCGGCGCTCTGCGAGATCAAGGACTAGTCAGGGCAACCACCACGGGCGCGGGGCTCTGTTTGATCAACCGAGCGCGCGAACCGGAAGACTCCGGCCCTTGGGTGGACCGCTCTGAACAAGAGGCACCCCGAAGCCATCGTGCGCTACGGGGTGCCTCTTGCCGTCCGCTGAGCCGTGACGGGTCGCAGCCTTCCGGTTTCGCGCACGCAGTTGATCAAGCAGAGCCCCGCGCCCCTGTTGTGCTGCCCTGGGTGCGTACGTCTACCGCACGCGCGGGGCGCCAAGCTCCGCGAGGCGGGTGGGCGGGCCGCCGTGGGCTCCGGGGCGGCGCTGGCCGGGCAGCGGGGCACCGCCTGAGGGCGGCCCGCTCCGCCGCGGCGCGACCGGCGTCGGCGGGTGCACCGGCTCCTCGACGGGGAGCCCGAGCGGGGCGACGGCGATCTGGACGCCGCAGTCCGCCAGGGCGTCCAGCTCGCGGGCGGTCGGGTCGTCCGCGGCGGCGTGCTCGTCCGTCACCAGGCGGGTGATCGCCTCGGTGGGGACGGTCTGGAACATGGTGTCCGCGCCGAGCTTGGTGTGGTCGGCGAGGACGATGACCTCGGCAGCCGACTGCACCAGTGCCCGGTCCACGCTCGCGGAGAGCATGTTGGTGGTCGACAGGCCGCGCTCGGCCGTCAGCCCACTGCCGGAGATGAAGGCCTTGGAGACGCGCAGGCCGTGCAGGGACTGCTCGGCCCCGCTGCCCACCAGGGCGTAGTTGGAGCCGCGCAGGGTGCCGCCGGTCATCACCACCTCGACCCGGTTGGCGTGCGCCAGCGCCTGGGCGACCAGCAGCGAGTTGGTGACCACCGTCAGCCCGGGCACCCGGGCGAGACGGCGGGCCAGCTCCTGGGTGGTGGTGCCGGCGCCGACCACCACGGCGTCGCCCTCCTCGACCAGGCCGGCCGCGAGATCGGCGATCGCGCTCTTCTCGGCCGCGGCGAGATGGGTCTTCTGCGGGTAGCCGGGCTCCCGGCTGAAGCCGCCGGGGAGCACCGCGCCGCCGTGCCGGCGGTCGAGCAGCCCTTCGGCCTCCAGGGCCCGGACGTCTCGGCGTACGGTGACTTCGGAGGTCTGGACGACGCGGGCCAGCTCGCGGAGCGACACGGCTCCGTTGGCGCGCACCATTTCGAGGATCAACTGGCGACGTTCTGCTGCAAACACAGAACCGACGGTAACCGAATGACCGTCTGCTTTCAGGCGTTTGCAGCTGGTAACGGGAATTGCTCACCTCGGAGCAGCGCACGGCCGTACAATACGCGCCGTCAACAAGGGGGGTACGCGCTCCGCCGGGCGGGTGAAACGGCTGAGGCGGCCGCCCCGGGCGACCGCCTCAACTCAGGTCCGCAGCTCAGGAGTCCGAGCCCTCGCGCTTCCGGATGTGCAGCTGGCGCGCGGCCTCGGCGGTGGAACCGGACAGGGACGGGTAGACCGTGAAGGCACCGGCCACCTGTTCGACCGTCAAGTTGTTGTCCACGGCGAGCGAGATCGAGTGAATGAGTTCACTGGCGCGCGGGGCGACGACCACACCGCCGACCACGATGCCCGTGCCGGGGCGGCAGAACAGCTTCACGAAGCCGTCCCTGATGCCCTGCATCTTCGCCCGCGGGTTGCCCCGCAGCGGGAGCTTCACCTCGACGGCGTCCATCTTCCCGCAGGAGACGTCCGCGGCCGTGTAGCCGACGGTCGCGATCTCCGGGTCGGTGAAGACGTTGGAGGACACGGTCTTGAGGTTGAGCGGCTGCACGGCGTCGCCCAGGGCGTGGTACATCGCGATCCGGCCCTGCATGGCGGCGACGGAGGCGAGCATGAAGACGCCGGTGCAGTCACCGGCCGCGTAGACGCCGGGGGCCGAGGTGCGGGAGACCCGGTCGACCTTGATCTGTCCCCAGTCGTTGAGCTTGACGCCCGCCTCCTCCAGGCCCATCTCGGCCGTGTTGGGGATCGAGCCGACCGCCATCAGGCAGTGGGTGCCCTTGATGACCTGGCCGTCCGCAAGGGTGACCTCGACGTGGTCGCCCACGCGCTTGGCGCCCTCGGCACGGGCCCGGCTCATCACGTTCATCCCGCGACGGCGGAAGACCTCCTCGAGCACCTCGGCGGCGTCCGGGTCCTCGCCGGGGAGCACGCGGTCGCGGGAGGAGACCAGGGTGACCTTGGAGCCGAGCGCCTGGTACGCGCCGGCGAACTCGGCACCGGTGACACCGGAACCGACCACGATCAGCTCACGCGGCAGCTCGTCCAGGTCGTAGACCTGCGTCCAGGTGAGGATGCGCTCGCCGTCGGGCTGGGCGTCGGGGAGCTCGCGCGGGTGGGCGCCGGTCGCGATCAGGACGGCGTCGGCACGCAGGGACTCGGTCGTGCCGTCGGCGGCCTCGACGACGACCTCGCGGGAGCCGTCCACGGCCTGGCCGCCGGAACCGAGGCGGCCCTTTCCGCGCAGGACCGTCACCCCGGCCCGGGTGACGGACTGGGTGATGTCGTGGGACTGGGCGATCGCGAGGCGCTTGACCCGTCGGTTCACCTTGCCGAGGTCGACGCCCACCACCCGGGCGGCCTTCTCCAGCGGCGGCGTGTCATCGGCGACGATGATGCCGAGTTCCTCGTAGGAGCTGTCGAAGGTGGTCATCACCTCCGCGGTGGCGATCAGCGTCTTGGACGGTACGCAGTCCGACAGCACCGCCGATCCGCCCAGACCGTCGCGGTCGACAACGGTCACCTCCGCGCCGAGCTGGGCAGCAACAAGTGCCGCCTCGTATCCGCCGGGTCCGCCACCGATGATCACGATCCGAGTCACGTGCACCATTGTCCCGCACGCCGAGACCGGCGCCACGCCGGGGCCGTTGCAATGTGCTCATATCCGAACGAGTGTGACGGTGAGCACTCCCTGGCCCCGTCGCACGACAGGCTCTCCCGTAGGCTGACGGCATGTCCCTCTACGCCGCGTACGCCACCAATCTCGATGCCCGGCAGATGAGCCGGCGGGCCCCGCACTCCCCGCTGCGCGGCACCGGCTGGCTCGACGGCTGGCGGCTGACCTTCGGTGGCGAGCAGCTGGGCTGGGAGGGCTCGTTGGCCACGGTGGTCGAGGACGAGAAGGAGCAGGTCTTCGTCTCGCTTTACGACGTGGCGCCGATGGACGCGGACGGCCTGGACCGGTGGGAGGGCGTGCAGCTCGGCATCTACCGGAAGATCAAGCTGCGGGCGCACACGCTGGACGGCGACATCCCGGTCTGGACGTACGTACTGAACGACTACGAGGGCGGGCTGCCGGCCGCTCGCTACCTCGGACTGATCGCGGACGCGGCCGAGAGTGCGGGCGCACCCCACGACTACGTGCTTGACCTGCGACGACGTCCCTGCTGAACGCCATCGTAGATCTCACCAAAGCGGCGGGGCGATATCCGGCCAAACCCTGTCGCTTTGGGTCAACCGGGTAACGATCCGGCATGGCTTGGGCGGTTTGTCTACGCGCGTAGGCGATTCCCGTCTATCCTCGGCAGTGTGAACGCATCTCCTCAGTCGGTCGTCTCCGCCGACCCCTACGCCGCCGCCCAGGCCGCCGCCGCGCGCCTGCGCGAGCTGACCGGTGCCGAGCGCCACGACGTCGCCCTGGTGATGGGCTCCGGCTGGGTGCCGGCCGCCGACGCCCTGGGTGAGACCGTGGCCGAGTTCCCGGTCACCGAACTCCCCGGCTTCCCGGCTCCGGCCGTGGCGGGCCACTCCGGCAAGATCCGCTCGGTGAAGATCGGCGAGAAGCGCGCCCTGATCTTCCTCGGCCGTAACCACTACTACGAGGGCCACGGCGTGGCCACCGTGGTGCACGGCGTCCGCACCGCCGCCGCGGCGGGCTGCGAGACCATCGTGCTGACCAACGGCTGTGGCGGCCTGCGCCAGGGCTGGGCGCCCGGCCAGCCGGTGCTGATCAGCGACCACATCAACCTCACGGCCGCCTCCCCGATCGTCGGCGCCAACTTCGTCGACCTGACGGACCTGTACTCGCCGCGGCTGCGCCGGCTGTGCCGCGAGGTGGACCCGTCGCTCGACGAGGCCGTGTACGTGCAGTTCCCCGGCCCGCACTACGAGACCCCTGCCGAGATCGGCATGGTCCGGGCGATCGGCGGCGAGCTGGTCGGCATGTCCACCACGCTGGAGGCCATCGCCGCCCGCGAGGCCGGCGCCGAGGTGCTGGGCATCTCGCTGGTGACCAACCTTGCAGCCGGGATCACCGGCGAGCCGCTCAACCACGCCGAGGTGCTGGAGGCCGGTAAGGCCAGCGCCGAGCGGATGGGCGCGCTGCTGGCGAAGGTCCTTGAGCGGATCTGAGCCTGGTCTGACGCAGAATCAGTAGGCAGGGGCCGTCGGGCCGATATCAGATGACAGATTTTGAAATCTGTCATCTGATATCGGCCCGACGGCCCCGCGTTGACACACGCGGACCTCCCCATCCGAATTCTCACCAACCCTCAGATGGAGCTGGCAGCAATGGCGCAGGCATCCACCACCGATCTCCTCGCCCGAGCCAGGGCCTGGCTCGCCGAGGACCCCGACCCGCAGACCCGCGAGGAGCTGGCCGCCATGCTGGCCGCCGCCGAGGGCCCCGAGGCCAGGACCGAGGACCGGGTCGCCTGGTCCCAGCTGGCCGAGCGTTTCGCCGACCGCCTCCAGTTCGGCACCGCCGGCCTGCGCGGCGAGCTCGGCGCCGGCCCGATGCGGATGAACCGCGCCGTCGTGATCCGCGCCGCCGCCGGCCTGGCCGCCTACCTCCGCAAGGAAGGCCTCGGCGACCTGGTGGTGATCGGCTACGACGCCCGCCACAAGTCGTACGACTTCGCCCGCGACACCGCAGCGGTGATGGTCGGCGCCGGCCTGCGGGCCGCCCTGCTCCCGCGCCCCCTCCCCACCCCCGTGCTGGCGTTCGCGATCCGCCACCTCGGCGCCGCCGCCGGCATCACCGTGACGGCCAGCCACAACCCGCCGCAGGACAACGGCTACAAGGTCTACCTGGGCGACGGCTCGCAGATCGTCCCGCCCGCCGACGCCGGCATCGCCGCCGAGATCGACGCCATCGGCTCCCTCGCCGAGGTGCCGCTGGCCGAGAGCGGCTGGGAGGTGCTCGGCGACGACGTCGTCGAGGCGTACCTGAACCGCGCCGTCTCCACCGTCGACCCGGCGAGCCCGCGCGACCTGGACGTGGTCTACACGCCGCTGCACGGCGTCGGCCGGGACGTCCTGCTGGCCGCCTTCAAGCAGGCGGGCTTCCCCGCCCCGACGGTGGTCGCCGAGCAGGCCGAGCCGGACCCGGACTTCCCGACCGTGGCCTTCCCCAACCCGGAGGAGCCGGGCGCGATGGACCTCGCGTTCCGTACCGCCTCCTCGGTCGGCCCGGACATCGTCATCGCCAACGACCCCGACGCCGACCGCTGCGCGGTGGCCGTGCCCGACAACGGCGGCTGGCGGATGCTGCGCGGCGACGACGTGGGCGCGCTGCTCGGCTCGGCGCTCGTCGCCAAGCGGGTCACCGGCACCTTCGCGACCACCATCGTCTCCTCCACCCTGCTCGGCCGGATCGCGGACGCGGCCGGGCTCGGCTACGCCGAGACGCTGACCGGCTTCAAGTGGATCGCCCGCGCCGACGGCCTGCGCTACGGCTACGAGGAGGCGCTCGGCTACTGCGTCGACCCGGCCGGGGTACGCGACAAGGACGGCATCACCGCCGCCCTGCTGGTCGCCGAGCTCGCGGCAACCCTCAAGCAGACCGGTCGCACGCTCACCGACCTGCTGGACGACCTGGCGCTGGAGCACGGTCTGCACGCCACCGACCAGCTGTCCGTCCGGGTGCAGGACCTGTCGCTGATCTCCAACGCCATGCAGCGCCTGCGCGACCAGCCCCCGACCGTCCTGGCGGGCCTGCAGGTCACCCGCGTCGACGACCTGACCGCCGGTTCGGCCGACCTGCCGCCCACCGACGGCCTGCGGTACTACCTGGAGGGCGAGGCCGTCCGCTCGGCGCGGATCGTGGTCCGCCCGTCCGGCACCGAGCCCAAGCTGAAGTGCTACCTGGAGGTCGTCCTCCCGGTCGCCACCGCCGCCGAGCTGGCCGGGACGCGTGAGCAGGCCGCGGCTCTGCTGGACGCGATCAAGCGCGACCTGGCGGCCGCCGCCGGGATCTGACGGCATCGCGCGGCTTCTCACGGCTTCTCACGACAGCGAGACAGCGGGCCCGGCGCTCCGACCTGTGAAGGGGTCGGGGTGCCGGGCCCGCTGTCTTGTCGCGTGTCGTTGCTCGCCCAGAGGCGGCGTCAGCCGGCGACGATCAGGGTGACCAGGGCGATCAGGCCGAGCAGGGTGGGCACGATGATCCACCAGCACCAGCGGACGACGACCGGGCCCGCTGCACCGGGCAGGGCTGCGTTGCGCTCGGCGAGCTCCTGCAGGGTCTCCACCACCTGGTCGGACCACGCACGGGTCGGGTCGCTCTCGCCGGGCCGCAGCACCCGGGAGGGGTTGACCAGGCTCGGCGTACGAGAGGCGCTCGGCTCACCCGTCGCGGCGGCCCTGGTGGCCAGCCGGGTGGCGCGCTTGCGCTGGCGCAGCGACACCGGGACGGCCCAGACCTGGTACCTCTTGCCGCCGGCGAAGAGCTCGACCGAGTAGCCGGCCTTCAGCCCCTCGACCGAGGCCCAGGGGGCCGTGATCGTGCGCAGCGGGTTGCGGACCAGCAGCCGGCGCTCGTTGGCCAGCACGGTCGGGCGCACGGTGTAGGCGATGACGGGGAAGGCGAAGACCGGGGCGGCGGCGAGCGCGATCCACGGGGTGCGGCCGGTGCCGGTCACCACGGCGTCGATGATCAGCCACCCCGCGACGCAGAGCAGGAGAACGCCGGAGATGATGCCGGGGACGGAGCGGTAGACGCGGTCGGCGTACTTCTGCTCACCGTTCGGCTCGGAGGCGGCGGAGCCCGGGTCGGGCTTGCCGTCGGATTCGGTCATGGGCACGATTCTGCCCCATCCGCCTCGCCTTGCCCTATGGGCTCGGGTTGCGATCTGGGGACGCTCGAACGCAGGGCCCCGCAGGTGACACCGCTCTAGGCGGTGCGACGGCGCAGGGTGGCCGCGCCGAGCCCGAGTGCGAGCAGGGCGGCGGCTGCGATGACGGCCAGGTCGCGTACCAGCAGGCCGCTCACGCCGCTCGTGGTGGTCAGCCTGGTCATCGCGTCCACCGCGTACGAGAGCGGCAGCACGTCGGAGGCCCACCGCAGCACGGTGGCCATCTCCTCGCGCGGCACGAACAGGCCGCAGAGCAGCAGCTGCGGAAGGATCACGGCGGGCAGGAACTGGACGGCCTGGAATTCCGTCGCGGCGAACGCGGAGACGAGCAGGCCGAGCGCCATGCCCAGTAGTCCGTCACCCAGTGCGACCGCGAAGAGCAGCCAGGTCGGCCCGGCGACGTCCAGGCCGAGCAGGCCGAGCGTCAGCGCCGAGGCCAGGGTGGCCTGGACGAGCGCGACCGCACCGAAGGCGAGCGCGTAGCCGAGCAGCAGGTCGAGCTTGCCGAGCGGCATGGTGAGCAGCCGTTCGAGGGTGCCGGTGGTGCGTTCGCGCAGCATCGCGACCGAGGTGACCAGGAACATCACCAGCAGCGGGAAGATCCCCAGCAGGGCCGCGCCGACCCGGTCGAAGGCCTGCGCCTCGCCGTCGAACATGTACCTGAGCAGCGTGAGCAGCAGGCAGGGGACCACCAGCAACAGGGCGATGGTGCGCGGGTCGTGGCGCAGCTGGGCCAGGACGCGGCGGGCGGTTGCCAGGGTGCGGGTGGCGTTCACGAGGACTCCTCGGCGGTCAGGAGGGTCTGTTCCGGCATGAGGGTCTCCTCGGGCACGAGGGCATGTCCAGGCGTGAGGGCCTGCCCGGCGACGAGGGCGAGGAAGGCGCTGTCGACGTCGGCGGCGCCGGTCCGGCGGAGCAGTTCGGCGGGGGTGTCGTCGGCGAGCAGCCTGCCCTCGCGCATCAGCAGCAGCCGGTCGCAGCGGGAGGCCTCGTCCATCACATGGCTGGAGACCAGCAGGGTCGCTCCCGCGTCGGCGAGTTGCCGGAAGAGCTGCCAGAGGTCCTGGCGCAGGACCGGGTCGAGGCCGACCGTGGGCTCGTCGAGGATGAGCAGTTCGGGGTTGCCGAGCAGGGCTGCGGCGAGCGAGACGCGGGCCCGTTGGCCGCCGGAGAGCTGGGCGGTCAGGGTGCCCTCGTGACCGGCGAGGCCGACCTCGGCGATCACGCGGGCGGGGTCGGTGGGCGGCGCGCCGAGGACGGCGGCGAAGTAGCGCAGGTTCTCGGCGACGCTGAGGTCGCTGTAGACCGAGGGCGCCTGCGTCACGTACCCGACGCGGTGTCGCAGCGTGGCGCTGCCGGCCGGCGCGCCGAGCACCTCCACCCCGCCCGCGGCGGTCTTCTGGACGCCGACGATCGAGCGCAGCAGGGTCGTCTTCCCGCAGCCGCTGGGGCCGAGCAGACCGGTGATCGAGCCCTGTGCGACGTCGAGGTCGAGGCCGTGGAGGACGGGGCGGCCGCCCCGCACCACCGTCAGGCCGGTGACGCGGATGGCGGGGACCGCTCCCGCCGAAGAATTCATCATTCGATGAGTTTCCCGCCGTCACCGGTCGCCGTCAAGCATCCGGACGGTTGAATCAGGCGCCGGCCAGATAGCCCTGGAAGGTCGGCGCGAGCAGCGGAACCAGTTCCTCGCGGGTTGCCGAGGCGAGCGGTTCGACACCGATCACGTACCGCGCCATGGCCAGCCCGATGATCTGGGAGAGCATCAGCTCCGTCCGCAACTCGGGCCGCTCGATGTCGAGTTCGACGGCAGCGCGGCGGACCAGCTCCTCCAGGACGAAGCCCCTCATCAACTGCGCGACCTGCTCGGTGGTGGCCGCCGCCCGCACCAGCGCCAGCAGCCGGTCGAGCACCCCGGGCTGCTCCCAGAGCGTCAGGACGAACGTGGCCACCCGCTCGCCGACGGTCGCCCGGTCCCCCGCCAGGACCTGCTCGACCACCACCCTCGGATCGACCGGGAACTCCAGCGCGGCCAGGAAGAGCCGATCCTTGCTGCCGAAGTAGTGGTGCAGCAGTGCAGCGTCCACCCCGGCGGCCCGCCCGATCGCCCGCATGCTCGCCTTCTCGTAGCCCCGCACGGCGAACTCCGCCCGGGCCGCCTCCAGCACCACCCGCCGCGTGTCGGTCGAGCCGGGCCGGCGGCCGGTCTTCTTGCGGGGGGCGGGCTGCTGAGGCGTGGTCACCGGTTCATTCTTCCTCTCACGGGGGCGACGCGACTCCTTCGAGCGAACCGGGCTGCCGCCTGACCCGGAGGACCCGACCCGAAGGACCCGACTCGGGTGACACGCGAGGCACTGGAGAAGCACTGGCCCGGCCGAATCGGCCAGATCTCGGTCCGGCATCGAAACAGGGGTCCCCTAGCGCATCGCTACGCGCGTAGATATGCTGGTCTGGTGACCATGTCCACTGTTGCAGCCAATGCCCTCGGCGCTGCGGGCGGCGGCCTTCAGGACGTTGCGGCGTCCGAGGCCTCACTCCGCCGCTTCCTGCACGGCCTGCCCGGCGTCGACGCCGTCGGCCTGGAAGCCCGCGCCGCCACCCTCGGCACCCGTTCGATCAAGACCACGGCGAAGGCGAATGCCATCGACCTGGCGATCTCGATGATCGACCTGACCACGCTGGAAGGCGCGGACACGGTCGGCAAGGTGCGCGCCCTGTGCACCAAGGGCCGGAACCCCGACCCGAGCGATCCGACCACCCCCCGCGTCGCCGCGATCTGTGTCTACCCGGACATGGTCGCCACCGCGAAGGCGGCGCTGAAGGGCACCGACATCCAGGTCGCCTCGGTCGCCACCGCCTTCCCCGCCGGGCGCGCCGCGCTCCCGGTGAAGCTGGCCGACACCGCCGACGCGGTCGCCGCCGGCGCCGACGAGATCGACATGGTGATCGACCGGGGGGCCTTCCTCTCCGGCCACTACCTGTCGGTCTTCAACGAGATCACCGCCGTCAAGGAGGCCTGCAAGCGCCCCGACGGCACCTCGGCCCACCTCAAGGTGATCTTCGAGACCGGCGAGCTGCAGACGTACGACAACGTGCGCCGCGCCTCCTGGCTGGCCATGCTGGCCGGCGCCGACTTCATCAAGACCTCCACCGGCAAGGTCGCGGTCAACGCGACTCCCCCGGTCACCCTGCTGATGCTCGAAGCCGTCCGCGACTTCAAGGAGCAGACTGGTATCCAGGTCGGTGTGAAGCCCGCCGGTGGCATCAAGACCACCAAGGACGCCATGAAGTACCTGGTCATGGTCAACGAGACACTCGGCGACGACTGGCTGACCCCGCACTGGTTCCGCTTCGGCGCCTCCAGCCTGCTCAACGACCTGCTGATGCAGCGTCAGAAGCTGACCACCGGCCGGTACTCCGGTCCCGACTACGTGACGGTGGACTGAGGAACATGGCCAAGAACAAGAACATCGCAGAGTCCGTGAGCGCGAACGCCGGCGCCAGGAAGAGCGGCCTCTTCGAGTACGCCCCCGCGCCCGAGTCCCCCGCCGCAGCCGGTGACATCGCGACCTCGTACGGCCACTTCATCGGCGGCGAGTTCGTCGACAGCAGTGGCAGCGAGGCCCTGAAGACCGTCAACCCGGCCACCGAGCAGGTGCTCGCCGAGTTCGCGCACGGCACGGACGAGGACGTGGACCGCGCGGTCACGGCCGCCCGCAAGGCGTTCGCCGACTGGTCGGCGCTGCCGGGCAGCGAGCGCGCCAAGTACCTGTTCCGGATCGCCCGGATCATCCAGGAGCGCTCGCGCGAGCTGGCCGTGCTGGAGTCGATCGACAACGGCAAGCCGATCCGCGAGACCCGCGACGTCGACCTCCCCCTCGTCGCCGCGCACTTCTTCTACTACGCGGGCTGGGCCGACAAGCTGGACTACGCCGGCTTCGGCACCGCTCCGAAGCCGCTCGGTGTGGCCGGCCAGGTCATCCCGTGGAACTTCCCGCTGCTGATGCTGGCCTGGAAGATCGCCCCGGCCCTCGCGACCGGCAACACGGTCGTCCTGAAGCCGGCCGAGACCACCCCGCTGACCGCGCTGCGCTTCGCCGAGATCTGCCGCCAGGCCGGTCTGCCGAAGGGCGTCGTCAACATCGTCACCGGTGACGGCCGTACCGGCGCCGCGCTCACCGCGCACCCGGACGTCAACAAGGTCGCCTTCACCGGCTCGACCCCCGTCGGCCGGGCGATCGCCAAGCAGCTGGCGGGCAGCCGCAAGAAGCTGTCGCTGGAGCTCGGCGGCAAGGCCGCGAACATCGTCTTCGACGACGCGCCGATCGACCAGGCGGTCGAGGGCATCGTCAACGGCATCTTCTTCAACCAGGGCCACGTCTGCTGCGCGGGCTCGCGCCTGCTGGTCCAGGAGTCGATCCAGGACGAGCTGCTGGACGCCCTCAAGCGCCGGATGGCCACCCTGCGCGTCGGCGACCCGCTGGACAAGAACACCGACATCGGCGCGATCAACTCGGCCGCCCAGCTGGCCCGGATCACCGCGCTGACGGACGCCGGCGAGGCCGAGGGCGCCGAGCGCTGGTCGCCCGCCTGCGAGCTGCCCGGCTCCGGCTTCTGGTTCAAGCCGACGCTGTTCACCGGCGTCAGCCAGGCCCACCGGATCGCCCAGGAGGAGATCTTCGGCCCGGTGCTGTCGGTGCTGACCTTCCGTACGCCCACCGAGGCCGTCGAGAAGGCCAACAATACGCCGTACGGTCTCTCGGCCGGCATCTGGACCGAGAAGGGCTCGCGCATCCTCTGGATGGCGAACCAGCTCAAGGCCGGTGTGGTCTGGGCCAACACCTTCAACAAGTTCGACCCGACCTCGCCGTTCGGCGGCTACAAGGAGTCGGGCTACGGCCGCGAGGGTGGCCGGCACGGTCTGGAGGCCTACCTCGATGTCTGATGTCACCACGCGACTTGACGTCTTCAAGACCTACAAGCTGTACGTCGGCGGGAAGTTCCCCCGCTCCGAGAGCGGGCGGGTGTACGAGGTGACCGACAGCAAGGGCCAGTGGCTCGCCAACGCCCCGCTCGGCACCCGTAAGGACACCCGCGATGCCGTGCTCGCCGCCCGCGCGGCGGTCAAGGGCTGGTCGGGCACCACCGCGTACAACCGCGGCCAGGTGCTGTACCGGGTCGCGGAGATGCTGCAGGGCCGCCGCGAGCAGTTCACTGCCGAGGTGGCCACCGCCGAGGGCATCGGCGCGAAGAAGGCCGCCGCCCTGGTGGACCAGGCCATCGACCGCTGGGTCTGGTACGCGGGCTGGACGGACAAGGTCGCCCAGATCGCGGGCGGCTCCAACCCGGTCGCCGGGCCCTTCTTCAACCTGTCCGTGCCGGAGCCGACCGGCGTGATCGGCGTCGTGGCGCCGCAGACCGGGTACGGCTACTCCTTCCTCGGCCTGATCTCGGTGATCGCACCCGCGATCGCCACCGGCAACACGGTCGTGGTGGCCGCCGCCACCGACGCCCCGCTGCCGGCGCTCTCGCTGGGCGAGGTGCTGGCGACGTCCGACCTGCCGGGTGGTGTCGTCAACATCATCTCCGGCCGTACCGCGGACATCGCCCCGACGCTGGCCTCGCACCAGGACGTCAACGGCCTCGACCTCACGGGTGCGATTGCCGCCGACGGCCCCGGCGCGGCAGCCGAGCTGGAGGCCTCCGCCGCGGATACGCTGAAGCGAGTCATCCGGCCGGTGGAGGAGCCGTCCGCGTTGGACTGGACCAATGCGCCCACCACGGACCGCCTACTCTCCTTCCTGGAGACCAAGACGGTCTGGCACCCGATGGGCATCTGACCCACCATCGGTCACAACTCCACAGACTGGCCGTCCCCAGTGCCCCTACCCCCCCGGGGGCCCGGACGTGCCTATGACGGACCCGCGCCTCTCCCCCCCTGGCGCGGGTCCGTCGCCTTTCCAGGCGCTCCATGGGCGAAGACCCGCCGATCGGCAGGCAACCGGCCGGGCTCCTCCCGTGTCCTCCCTGACGTATCCACGTGATCTTGGGAGGCAGCTGTGTGGGAGATCCTGGCCGATCTGGCGGTCCTGTTCGGCGCCGGCCCCGGTGCGGGCCTTGCGGGCCCGCCGAGCGGCACGGCTGCTGGCCGCGGGCAGGCAGGCCCGGGTCCCCTGCTCCGTGCGATCGGAACGCCCCGGCTGGCCCGCCACGTACACCGCCGGCAGCCTGCTGCTCACGCCCGGCTCGCCCACCGCCGCCTTCGAGTCGCGCCACCGCCCGCACCTGGAGATCCCCCTCGGCGGCGAGGTCCACGACCCCGAGCCGGAGGCCTGGTACGACCAGGACTGGGCCGCCAAGGCCTACCAGCCGCCCGGCGACGGGCCGGCCGTCCACCTGAACGTGCACAGCCGCTACCTCGGGATCGTGCTGCTCGCGCTCCGGAAGATCTGACTGCCGACCAGTTTCGGCATCTCCGCCCGATGCGTCAGACTGGTGTCTCGTGAGTGACTCCCCCGTGAACCCCGCCTCGACCGCCCGTGCCCGGGTCGTCCTGCTCTCCGGCCCCTCCGGGTCCGGGAAGTCCTCACTCGCCGAGCGGACCGGGCTGCCGGTGCTCCAGCTGGACGACTTCTACAAGGACGGCGACGACCCCACACTGCCGCTGTTCCCCGACGGCAGCGTCGACTGGGACTCCCCGCTCTCCTGGCACCGCGAGCACGCACTCGCGGCGATCCGGCAGCTGGCCACGACCGGCCGCGCCGAGGTGCCGGTGTACTCGATCCCGGACAACGGGCGGGTCGGCACCCACACGCTCGAGCTGGACGGCTCGCGCGCCTTCATCGCCGAGGGCATCTTCGCCGCCGAGATCGTCGCCCAGTGTGCCGCCGAGGAGCTGCTCGGCGATGCCATCTGCCTGCGCAACCGCCCGCTGACCACCGCCTGGCGTCGCTTCCGCCGGGACGTCCGCGAGGCCCGCAAGTCCGTCCCCTACCTGCTGCGGCGCGGCTGGCGGCTGATGCGCGCCGAGCGCGGCATCGTGGCCCGCCAGGTCGAGCTCGGCGCGTACGCCTGCGCGGGCCCCGAGGCCGAGCGCAGGGTACGAGCCGTGACCATGGCGCCCATACCGGCCGGGATCAGCGCCTGACGGTGCGGTCGACCACCGGGAGAGCGGTCACCGCTTCCTCGGTCCTGAGCCGGGAGTGGTGGCGGCTGTAGCCCAGGTACACCACCAGCGCCAGGGCCAGCCAGCCGGCGAACATCGCGTACGTGGGCAGCGGCAGCCCGTAGAGCAGGTAGCCGCAGAAGGCCACCGACAGCAGCGGCACCACGGGGTAGCCGGGCACCCGGAAGCCGCGCTCCAGGTGCGGTTCGGTGCGGCGCAGGATCAGGACGCCGACGGAGACCACGGCGAAGGCCACCAGGGTGCCCATACTGGTCAGGTCGGCCAGTACGTCCAGCGGGACGACGGCGGCCAGCACCGCGACGAAGACCCCGACCACGGCCGTACCGGCGACCGGCGTGCCGGTGCGCGGGCTGAGGCGGCTGAACACGCCGGGCAGCATGCCGTCGCGGCCCATCGAGTACAGGATGCGGGTCTGGCCGTAGAGCACCACCAGGACCACGCTGACTATCGAGAGCACCGCGCCGGCGGAGAGCAGCGCACCCGGCCAGGTCGCCCCGGTCACGGTGGCGAGGATCGCGGAGAGCCCGGCCTCCTGGCCGCCGAAGGCCGTCCACGGCTGGGCGCCGACGCCGACCAGGGCCACCAGCACGTACACCGTGGTGACCACCAGCAGGGCGGCCACGATGGCCACCGGCAGGGTGCGGCGGGGGTTCTTGACCTCCTCGCCGGCGGTGGACACCGCGTCCAGGCCGATGAAGGAGAAGAAGACGGTCGAGGCCGCCGCGCCTACGCCGGCCATGCCCATCGGGGCGAAGGGGTGCAGGTTGGCCGCGTGGAAGCCGGTCGCGCCGAGCACCACGAAGAGCGCCAGGACGGCCAGCTTGACCAGCACCATCACGGTGTTGACCACGGCCGACTGCTTCGCGCCTCGGACCAGCAGCAGGCAGCAGAGCAGCACCAGCACGGCGCCCGGCAGGTTGAGGTAGCCGCCCGCCCCGGGCGGGGCGGCGATGGCGTCCGGCATCCGGAAGCCGAACAGGCGCTCCGTCAGGTCGTTGAGGTACTGGCCCCAACTCACCGCGATGGCCGCACCGGAGACCGCGTACTCCAGCAGCAGACACCAGCCGACCGCATAGGCGGCGAGCTCGCCGAGGGTGGCGTAGGCGTACGAGTAGGACGAGCCGGAGACCGGGACGGCGGAGGCGAGTTCGGCGTAGCAGAGGGCGGTGAGGGCCGCCGTGACCGCACCGATCACGAAGGAGAGGACCACCGCGGGCCCGGCCTCGGGCACGGCGGCGTCGAGGGCGAAGAAGATCCCGGTGCCGATGGTCGCGCCGATGCCGATCATCGTGAGCTGGAAGACGCCCACCGTGCGGCGCAGCCCGCCGCCCGCGGCGTGCTCGGCGTCGGCCTGGAACGCGGCGACCGGCTTGCATCTGAGAATCTGCTGACGGAGCGTCAGATCTATTGCCATAGCTGCCTCTTCTGGTGTGGGGGAGGGTGAGGTCAGGGCAGGTCGCGGCGCATCAGGTCGTCGTAGGTCTCGCGGCGGACCACCGCGCGGGACTGACCGTCGCGGCAGAAGACGACCGGAGGGCGGCGGGCGCCGTTGTAGTTGTTGCTGAGCGAGTAG
This sequence comes from Kitasatospora atroaurantiaca, assembly GCF_007828955.1. Classification (NCBI taxonomy): domain Bacteria; kingdom Bacillati; phylum Actinomycetota; class Actinomycetes; order Kitasatosporales; family Streptomycetaceae; genus Kitasatospora; species Kitasatospora atroaurantiaca. The sequence goes on from NZ_VIVR01000001.1 coordinate 2,901,283, forward strand.
GTGTAGGCGCCGGTGACCGGGACGGCGATCAGATCCCCAGGGCGCGGGTCACGCAGGGGTACGTCGGCGCTGAGGGTGTCGCCCGACTCGCAGTGCCGGCCGACCAGGCGGCACGGCTCGCCGCCGCCGACCCGGGTGGCCACGGTGGCCTCGAAGCGCTGGCCGTACAGCGAGACCTCCAGGTTGTCGGCCATACCGCCGTCCACCGCGACGATGGGCTGCTCGCCGGGCTTGACCGTCACCACCCGGTACAGCGAGACGCCCGACTCGGCGACCATGGAGCGGCCCGGCTCGATCAGGATCCGGGCCTCGGCGGGCAGCAGGCCCCGCGCGGTGTCCACCAGGGTGTCCAGGTAGTCCTCGATGCTCGGCGGCCGGTCCCGGTAGGTGTAGCGGGAGCCGAGGCCGCCGCCGAGGTCGTACACGGCGAACTCGCCCAGCTCCGCGACCGCCTCGACGGCCTGGGCGAAGGGCTTGGTGTCCAGGATCTGCGAGCCGACGTGGACGTGGACGCCGTCCAGCCGGAGCCGGTCGCTGCCGCGCAGCCGTGCGATCGCCTCGCGGGCCTGCGGCAGCATCAGGCCGAACTTGGAGCCCGCCTGGCCGGTGGAGACGGCCTCGTGGGTGTCGGGGCGGATGTCGGGGGTGACCCGGACGAGGACGCCCTGCTCGCGCCCGGGAGTCTCCGCCAGGATCCGATCCAGCCGGTCGATGTCGTCGAAGTTGTCGATGACGATCAGACCGGCCCCGGCGTCGACGGCCAGCCGCAGCTCCTCCTCGGTCTTGGCGTTGCCGTGCACCACCAGCCCGGCCGGGTCCGCGCCGGCCGCCAGGGCCAGCGTCAGTTCGCCGCCGCCGGCCACGTCGATGCCCAGGCCCTCCTGGGCGAGCAGCCGGTACACGGCGGTGCAGGGGAAGGCCTTGGAGGCGAAGGTCACCCGGGAGTTGGGCCAGCGGGCGGCGAGGCCGTCGGCGTACCGGCGGGCTCGGGCCCGCAGGGCGTTCTCGTCCACCAGCAGGGCGGGGGTGCCGTACTGCTCGGCGAGGTCCTCCACCCGGCAGCCGCCGATCAGCAGTCCGCCGCCCTCGGCGACGGCCGTACCGGGCGGGAAGAGCCCCAGCAGCCGGTTCTGGGCGGACGCGGGCGTCAGGGTGCCGAGGGTCATGGGCCTCCCTGCCTCTCTTGCTCGTGCGGTTCCGGAGGGCTCTGCTCGCGCGGTTCCGGAGGGCTTCGGAACATGGTCGGGCGCGGCACCGCCCCCGGTCTTTGGCGCTATCGCCTAAGGTTCTGGTATGTCCCTCACGGAATCGCCAATCCTGGACGGCACCAGCGAGGAGCTGTTCGCCGTCGCCAATGCCATCGCCGCCGTGGTCGGCGGGTCCGTGGCCGTGGAGGACCTGGAGCGCCGGGTGCTCGCGTACTCCTCGCTGCCCGGCCAGCGGATCGACGAGCTGCGCCGCCAGGGCATCCTGAACCGCCGGGTGCCGGAGGAGCCGGAGCAGCTGCGCCAGTACCGCGAGGTGCTGGCCGCTCCGGGGGTCGTCCGGCTGCCGACGCTCGCCGCCGACGAGCTGCCGCGCGCCGCCGTCGCGATCCGGGCCGGGGATCTGCCGCTGGGCACCATCTGGGCGATCGAGGGGTCCGGCAGTCTCGACCCGGCCGGCGAACGGGCGCTGCTGGACGGAGCTGGGCTCGCCGCGCTGCACATGCTGCGCCGGCGCAGCGCGGCCGAACTCGACCTCCACGCCAGGGAGGACGCGCTGCGCGGTGCACTGAACGGCAGCTGGTCCCCGGCCGAGGTGCGCTTCCGCCTGGGGCTGCCCGACCGCCCCCGGCTGGCGCTGCTGGGGCTCGCGCCGCTGCGGGTCGCGGACCGCGAGCCGCCGCCCGCCGTGCGGCTCGGCGCCGCCGCCGCCCGGCACTGGGCCGCCGTGCACGCCGAGGCGGCCGTGGCGACGGTCGGCCGGACGGTGTACGTGCTGCTGCCCGAGCTCGAACCGGAGGCCGTCCGGCGGCTGGCGGGGCAGGCCGTCGCCGCGCTCGGCCACGGCCTGGACACCCCGCTGCGCGCCGCGTTCAGCCGCCCGGCCGAGGATCCCGGTGAGCTGCCCGACCTGCGCGCGGAGGTGGACGACATCCTGCGGGTGACCACCGCCGACCGGGACGCGCCCGCGGTGGCCGGGCTGACGGACACCCATGCCCGGGTGCTGCTCTCGCACTTCGCGGACGAGCTGGCCAGGCGCCCCCGGCTGCGCCACCCGGGCATCGAGGCGATGGTCGAGCACGACCGCGGCCAGCACACGGCGTACGCGGCCTCGGTGACGGCCTGGCTGGACGCGGTCGGCAACGTGGCCCAGGCGGCGGATCGGCTGGCGGTGCACCCGAACACGCTCAAGTACCGGCTGCGGCGGGCCCGGGAGCTGTTCGGCATCGACCTGGACCACCCGGACGACCGGCTCTCGTGCTGGCTGCAGCTCCGCGCGCGGTGAGCGAGCCGGGCAGAAGTGACGCAGGGCCCGGTGCCTCTCCCCGGCACCGGGCCCTGCGTCATCGATCCGGCCACGGGTCTTCCCCCGTCGGCCGCCGCTCCCCCGAGTCGGCGCCCGCGCCCCGTGGCCTTCCTACCCGTCCCCCGACGGGAGTTCCTAGGCGACCAGCTCGCCGAAGGCGCGGGCGGTGTCACCCGTGCGGTTCAGCTGCTCGTCGTCGCGCAGCCGGCGCAGCGCGCGCCAGATGCTGCTCTTCACCGTGCCGACGCTGATGCCGAGCACGTCGGCGATCTCCGGGTCGGTCCGGCCCTCGTAGTAGCGGAGCACCAGCATGGTGCGCTGGTTCTCCGGGAGCTTGGCCAGCGCCTGCCAGAGCACGGCGCGCAGCTCGGTGCCGCCCATCGCGTCGGTGTCGCCGACCGTCTCCGGCAGCTCCTCGGTCGGGTACTCGTTGACCTTGCGGCGCCGCCAGGCGGAGATGTGCAGGTTGGTCATGGTGCGGCGGAGGTAGCCCCCGACCGCGGCCTTGTCGGTGATCCGGCCCCAGGCCCGGTAGGTGCTGAAGAGCGCGCTCTGCAGCAGGTCCTCGGCCTCGTGGCGGTCACCGGTCAGGTGGTAGGCGGTGGCGTACAGGGAGGCGCGGCGCTCGCGCACGTACGCGGTGAACTCCGTGATGTGGTCCTCCGCGACGGCCGGGTGCTCCCCCTGCACGCCTCCCTGCTCACCGTCTGCGGCACCCGCCACTGCGGGCGTCAGCCGCAGCAGCGTGGCACCGGCGACCTCGCGACCGGCCGGCTCCCCCGAACCGTGGCCGACGAGGCCGTTCCCCGTGATACCCCCCGGGACGTCCTTCCCCTCGACGCGGACGGGGAGGATCCCCCGCAGCGTCATGGTCGAGGCGGAGTCGGCCGCACTCCCCATGCGACCGATTCCGTACAGCTCCCCCGCCCTCCCGCCGCCGAGGCGGCGGGTCCCGGTGCTGTGTGCGCACCCCCGTACGATCACGGCACCGGAAGTCTCGTCCGTCCGCACCTCGAAGTGCGTGCGGGTCGACGAACGCGCAGTGCGAGCGCCCGCGGTGCTGCGGGTCTTGAGCGTGGCGTTCATCGTGCACCCCCATGGTCGGTACGAGCGGATCTCTTGCCGCCGCCGTCCCGCGGGCCTGGTGACCTGGTGCGTTCTTCGGCGACATGGAAAATCTTGCCCGCCTGTCGTCATGGCGCTGTCCGCCGACTGTCACAGGGCTGTCACAGCGGACGGGACTTTGATCCACATCACCGACACACCTGTGGGACGTGCGAAGACCCGGTTCCGGTTGCGGTGGGACAGCGGACAGCGCCCAGGTGGGTGATTCACTGCGCCGAGTGGGCCAGAATGAGCCCGTGCCTTTCCTCCTTCTGATCGAGGACGACGACGCCATCCGGACCGGCCTCGAACTCGCCCTCACCCGCCAGGGCCACCGCGTGGTCGCCGCCGCCTCGGGCGAGGACGGCCTGAAGCTCTTCAAGGAGCAGCGTCCGGACCTGATCGTCCTCGACGTCATGCTGCCAGGGATCGACGGCTTCGAGGTCTGCCGCCGGATCCGCCGCACCGACCAGCTGCCGATCATTCTGCTGACCGCGCGCTCGGACGACATCGACGTGGTGGTCGGCCTGGAGTCGGGCGCGGACGACTACGTGGTCAAGCCGGTGCAGCCGCGGGTGCTGGACGCCCGGATCCGAGCGGTGCTGCGGCGCGGCGAACGGGAGAGCTCGGACTCCTCCGTGTACGGCACCGTGGTGATCGACCGCTCGGCGATGACCGTCACCAAGGACGGCGAGGATCTCCAACTCACGCCGACCGAGCTGCGGTTGCTGCTGGAGCTGAGCCGCAGACCCGGGCAGGCGCTGTCCCGGCAGCAACTGCTGCGGCTGGTCTGGGAGCACGACTACCTGGGCGATTCGCGATTGGTGGACGCCTGTGTTCAGCGACTGCGCGCCAAGGTGGAGGATGTGCCTTCGGCGCCGACGCTGATCCGCACGGTGCGCGGGGTGGGCTACCGGCTCGATCCCCCGTCCCAGCCCTGACCCCGATGGTGAGACCTGTTGACTGACCCTCAGACCCCCCGGCGCGCGCGCCCGGGCCGCTGGCGGCACCTGCGCTCGCTGCGGGTACGGCTGATCGCGGTGTTCGCCGTGGTCGCCCTGACCACCGCCGTCTCCGCGTCCGGGATCGCCTACTGGCTGAACCGGGACGCGGTGCTCAAGCGTGCCCAGGACACCGCGCTCAACGACTTCCGGGCCTCACTCACCCGCAATGTCTCCGACCTTCCGCTGAACGCGACCTGCCCGCAACTGGTCAACCTGGCCAACCAGGTGGCGGCCTCCGGGCTCAACTACCAGGTGGTGGTGGTCGACGACGCCCAGCCCGGCTGCGTGGCCTCCTCCGACCCGTCGAGGTTCACGGTCGAGCACGTGCCGCAGGCGCTGCGCACCACGGTGCCCAAGCCGCGCGAGGTGGGCCCCGGCAACCCGTACGCGTACCACCTGTACTGGCAGCGGCAGAAGCTGTACGGCGAGCCCTTCGTGGTCGGCGGGACGAAGGTGGTGCCGACCGGGCCGACGGCGTACATGTTCAAGTCGCTGGACAACGAGCGGGCCGATCTCAACACGCTGGGCTGGTCGTTGGCGATCGCCACCCTGCTCGCGCTGATCGGCTCGGCGCTGCTGGCGCAGGCCGCCTCGGCGACGGTGCTGCGGCCGGTGAAGCGGCTCGGCGAGGCGGCCCGGCGGCTGGGCGAGGGGCGGCTCGACACCCGCCTCGAGGTCGAGGGATCGGACGAACTCGCCGACCTGGCAAGAACGTTCAACCGTACGGCGGAGTCGCTCGCCGATCAGGTCGAGGAGCTGAGCGCGCGCGAGGCGCAGAGCCGGCGGTTCGTCGCCGACATGTCGCACGAGCTGCGGACCCCGCTGACAGCGATGACGGCGGTGACGGACATCCTGGAGGACGAGGCCGAGTCGCTGGACCCGATGATCGAGCCGGCCGTCCGGCTGGTGGTCAGCGAGACCCGCCGGCTCTCCGACCTGGTCGAGAACCTGATGGAGGTGACCCGCTTCGACGCGGGCACCGCCAAGCTGGTCGCCGACGAGGTCGACATCGCGGACCTGATCATGTCCTGCATCGACGGCAGGGCCTGGTACGACGCGGTCGAGGTGGACGCCCCTCGGGGTGTACGCGCGGTGGTGGACCCGCGCCGGCTGGACGTCGTGTTCGCCAACCTGATCGGCAACGCCCTCAAGCACGGCGGCTCGCCGGTGCGGGTGAAGGTCCGGCAGGTCGGGGAGAGCGTGGTGGTGGAGGTCTCCGACAGCGGCCCGGGCATCCCCGAGGACGTCCTGCCGCATGTCTTCGACCGTTTCTACAAGGCCGACAAGGGCCGGGCACGCTCGGAGGGCAGCGGGCTCGGGCTGTCGATCGCGATGGCCAACGCGCAGATCCACGGCGGCACCATCGGCGTCGCCAACGGCGAGGTCGGGGCGGTCTTCACCCTGACCCTGCCGCTCACCCCGCCCGCACCGGACGCCGAGGAGGGTTCGAAGTGAACGTACGGAGAACTGCCGCGGGGGCCGCCCTGCTGGCCGCCGCGCTGACGGCGGTGACGGGCTGCGGGATCCGGCCGACCGCCGTACCGGTGGACGCGGGTGCGCCCGCCAGCCGGACGGCCTGTCCGAGCCCGGTCCGGGTCCCGGCGGCGGTGCTGACGCCCACGCCCAGCCCGTCGGTTGCTCCCAGCACCTCGGCCTCGGTGCCGGCGCCCGTCGCGAGCTCGAAGGCCCCGCAGGGTCTGTTCAGCGCTACTCCCTCGCCCACGGGCTCGCGCTGCCCGTGACCGGCTGAGCCGAAACCGGCGCGCAGAGGCACGGAACCGTTCGCGCGCCGGTCGGCGTCCTTCCCCGCGTGCAGCGAGATGGCACCACCACGCGCCCCGAGCGCGAGACCGGCGCACGGGCCGGGGACGACCCGACCGACATGGCGTACACCCCGCCGCCCGCGCCGGGAGTCTCGCAACGGCTGCGGGCCCTCGGGCTGCTGCTGCTCACGGGGTACCTGGCACTGGTCGGCTGGCTGGTCCTGCGCCCGCTGACGGCCGGCTGGACCTACCCGGCCAACCTGACACCGTTCGCCTCCGTCCACCAGGCGCTCGCGGTCGGCGGGCTCGCCGGCGCACGGCAGCTGGCGGCAGGGCTGGTGCCGCTGGCGCCGCTCGGCGTGCTGCTGCCGCTGGTGGCCTGCGGGCTGCGGACGGCCTGGCTGCCGTCCTTCCTGCGGACGGTGGGCAGCGCCGCGCTGCTGGCCACCGGCCTGGAGATCCTCAAGAGCTGGACGCCGGGCCACGTCCTGAACGTCGACAACATCCTGCTCGGCACGCTCGGGGTGGCCCTCTGCCACCTCGCCGTCGTCCCCGCCGCCCGGGCCTGCCTGCTCCGCGAGCGCCCGCCCCGGGCCCGAGTGAGGGAAAGGACCGGGACCGTCGCCGTCACACACCCCCGGACGTACGAACTTGCGGCCCCGGCCCCCTCGTTGAGCAGCCTCAGCCCTTCAGGTACTTCGACGCGTCGATGACCAGCGCGGCCTTCGGCGGGGTGACGCTCACGGGCTGACCGAAGTCGCTGAAGGTCATGCTGCCCGGCTCCTTGCCCTTGCTGGACAGCTCCAGCAGGTACGGCTCGCCTTCGGCCGCGATCGCCAGTTCCATCTTGTCCTCGCCGTCCTGGCCCGTCAGCACGACCGCGTTGACCGAACCCACCTGCTTGGTGCCCGCCTTGTTCGCCCCGGCGGTGTCGTCGCTGCCGTCCTCGTTCTTGCCGAGCGACTTCAGGACCTGCAGACCCATGTCACAGAAGCCCGCAAGCTCCTTCACGCCGGCGGACTCTCCCTTGCCCTTCAGGTACTTGCCCGCCATGGTCTTCGCCGAGCCCTTGGCTATCGACTTCTCCCAGAAGACACTGTCCGGCTTGATCCAGACCGTGTCGGCAGAGCGCAGGACGTCGAACTTGCCCTTGTCACCCATCGAGATCTGCCCCACGCAGGCGCCCGACTTGTCCTCCGCGACCGAACCGACCAGGTGCTCGCCGTCCGTCATGATGTCGAAGGTCAGCTTCGCCGACGTCACCTTGGCGCTGGCCTCCTGGGCCTTCTTGATGATGTCCTGCGCCGACAGCGCCGCCAGCCCGGTCTCCGTGGGCGAGGGAGTCGCCGAGGGGGCTGCGGCAGAGCTCTTCGAGTCGAGAGGCCCGCAGGCGGTCATCCCCGCAACGCCGACGGAGCAGAGCAGGGTGGCGGCAAGCAGCCGTGAAGCGCGCATGAGCATTGTTCCTCAAAGAGAGTGATGGATACCCCTCGCCCGCGCAGCCGGCCCCCGCGCGGTCACCCCCTCACGCACGGCCCCGGGCAACGGTCACACGAGCGGCGCCCTCATCCTGCCACCTGCTCATCTCCTCACCACCACCCACCACGGACACGGGTGACGGGAGAGACGAACGCTCTCCCGTCACCCGACTACCGACTACCGACTACCCCCAGATCGAGGCAAACTTCGGCCTGCCCCAAGGGTAATCCTCAGGGAAGACCTCAATCTTCGTCGAGCCCGAAAGGATCTCTACCAGGAATTGCAGGATCCCACCCTCGAACTTTACCCATTGAGGACCGCGAGGCTCATTCACCAGAAGCGTCCATCGATTGGGATCACCAAGCGGGTCCCGCACCCAGAAGACCCGATTCCCATTGTCCGTCCCGCAGACCGGGATCAGCAGAGCCTCGTCGCAAGGAATCTCATCACCGGCGCGCTTCAGGATACGAAACGTGAGACGTGATGCCTCGATCTGAGAACGGAGATCAATGGTGGAGATCTGCGACTCCGGATAGATCACTGTCAGGAAATCACCGAACAGCCCCGGCGGGTAGTGCGATGTCAGCTCCTTGTAATCGTCGGGGAGTGCAAATCCCAGACTCTCCTCAAGCGAGTCCCAGTCAACCTGCTCCCCAGCGTACGAACCTGGGGGGCACATCTGAACAAGACGTTCCAGCAGAGCAGACACGACAACTCCCGAGATCTCTTTCCTGGCGCTGAGAATGATCCTACCTCAGTACATCCCACCCCACCCTGCGCCCCCGGCAGTGCGCACCGCAGCAGCAGGATTCGTCAGCCATGCGGACAACTGGAACCCCTGGCTGCCGTGGGCCTCCATCCTCAACTCGATAGGAATCGGATTGGACCCTTCATACACCGGCGTCACGGAGTACTGCACAGTTTCACCGCCCTTTACGGCGTCATATATCGGGCCTTCCACCAAATCTCTCATCAGCGGCGTGTTGATGGGATCCTGAGTCAGCGTGACCAAGTTCTGTCGCGCGTTCTTACCCGTACCACGGCCACCGAGGCGGCCCGCAAGAAGGTGCCCTCGTGCCTCATTGAAAAGCGTGCCGTTCCCACGCCAGCCGGGCGGCTTCAAACTCCCCGCCTCGGACCCGGTGCCCTTCTGTACGCCCGGAATCTTGAGCATCCCTGGCCGCACCGAAGCCGAAACCCCGGTCGGACGCCCCAGCTCATCGAGAGCTCCGTATCTGACGCTGCCGCCGGCACCGTACGTATCGCCACAGTTGTGGACGAGGACGGGAGTGGTGCCTGCTTCCACAAAGTACGTGTGGAGGTCACCAACAGTCAGGTCATATGTGGTGGTGTCGGCATGGTAGCGGTGAACACTCGTGACCTTGGCGGCGCCCGTAGGAGTCTGGAGTGAGTCTCCGACCCTCAGATCCTTCGCTTCGACGAACGCCTGCTGGGTCTCGTCGTAGAAGGGGTGGGTGAAGGTGGTGGTGAGAGTCGCTTCCTGAGCCGTCGAGCTCGACCGCTCCGCGGCCTGGGCCGGCTGGGCAGGGGCGGATGCCCAGAGGCCGATCGCCGCGACGCCGGCGGCCAGACCGAGGAGAGCCTTGGACCAGCGGCCACCGCTTCTCGGTTCCTCGGCAGTCCGGGTTTCGGCAGACGCGGTCGGGCTGGTGGTGACCGGTGCGATCTTCAGGTCGACGAAGTCGTGGTCGGTGGTGGTCACGATGACATCGGTGACCGTGTGGGTCTCAGTACCTTCCTTGCCAGGAACAGAGTTGGTGATCCGGTCGCCGATCTTGACCTGATCGATCGGCTTGGTCGCGTTGTCGGCCATGAGCACCGGCGTCGCGCCGGTGAAGCTGTGGCACCCGCTCTTACCCCCGAGGGCGCCGCCCGCCGCGCCGAACGCACCGCCCATCTTCGCGCCGTCCACCGCTCCGCTGATTCCGGCGCTGGCCGCACCGGTCCACGAGCAGTTGTTGCCGCAGCTGAGTCCGTAGCCCGCGGCTCCGCTGACAGCGCCACTGACGCCGCCGATCGCAGCACCCTCGATGGCACCGGTAGCGAATCCCGGCAGGATCTCGCCGAGCGCCGAGGAGGCGAGCTTGCCTCCGAAGGCGCCGCCCAGAGCCCCGCCGACCGCACCGCCGATGGCACCGACGGCCAGAGCCGTACCGAATGCACTTCCCGAGCAGGCGCCGGGCAGTCCCTTCATGCAGTTGACGGCCTGGCCGGCCGCCGCGCCCGCAGCGCCGGCAAGGGCGCCACAGCCTGCTATCGCGGCGACTCCACCGACACCACCCGTGAGGGCGGCGGCACCCGCCTCGCAGCCGAGGAAGACACCCACCGAGACCGCCATCGAGGCGATGCCCGCCGCGTGGTCCTTGACCACCTTGACCGCTGCGGCAGCTGTCTTGGCCACTGCCTTACCGGTCGCCTTGGCGGCATGGACCACCGCCTTGCCGACCGTGTGCACGACGTGCGAGGTGGCCTTGGCAGCCGCGTGGTAGGCGGTCTTCACCACGTGGACCGCCGCCTTGACGACCCTCCGCACGGTTCTGACGGTGTTTCGATAGACACGTCGTGCGCTTCGGTAGACCCTTCGGCCTACGTCTGCCACGTGGTGGACCACCGCCGTCACGGTGCGCTGGACGGTCTGGACGACCTCCTGGGCGACCTGGGCGACGTAGTGGTAGGCGCGTTCGGCCTTCTCCTCGACCCAGGCAGCAGCGGAGCTCACATAGGAGCTGGCGGTGTCCCAGGCGCTGGAGACGGTGTTGACGACAGCGGAGCCGACCTTCTTGGCTCCGCAGACCACGTCGTACCAGGAGCAGTGACCGTCGGGGTCGGTACCGGCCAGCGGGTTGTCGTTGACGTAGGCGAAGGGGTTGGCGGAGACCGAGGTCGGCGCCGGGTTGAGCTCGACGGTGTCCTTGTTGAGGAACTGGCCGTTGCCGGGGTTGTACCAGCGCGAGCCCATGTTGACCTTGCTGGTCAGCGCGTCCGTCCAACCGGACTGGAAGCCGAGCTGGCCGATCAGTCCGGAAGTCGCGGTGACGTTGCCCAGCGGGTTGTAGGTCTGCGAGCCGGTGAGCGTGGTGGAACCTGCGGCGAACTGGCCGATGACGTCGTCATGCTGGTCGGTCATCGCGAGCCGGCCGGTGGACGCGGCCCCACCCGGGGTGTTGACGCCGATCAGGTTGCTGCCCGGATCCCAGGTGTAGGTGTTGGAGCCGTCCGAGGCCACCGAGTTGGAGCTGCCGACGTACTGGAAGGTCCGGGTACCGGTGACCCCGTTGGCCGCAGTGATGACGCGGCCGCCGGCGTCCAGGTTGTACGTCTGCTGACCGGCCACGATCTGCTGGCCGAAGGCGTCCGAGGAGTAGGTCGTCGGCTGGCCGCCGGTCCTGTCCTCGGTCATCGTGCCGCGGGCTGAGTAGACGTAGGTGTGCTGGCCGTCGGAGGTCAGCTGGTCCCGCTGGTCATAGGTGTAGACGCTTGAGCCGACCTGGATGCGGTTGCCCGACGCGTCGTACGAATAGGCCGTGTTGGTGGTGCCGTTGTTCCAGGACGTAAGGCGGTTGGCCCAGTCGTAGGTGTAGGTGTTGGCCGCCGCACCCGCGACACCGGTGGTGGTCTTCGAGGTGAGGTTGCTCTTCACGTCGTAGCCGTAGGTGATCGACGCGAGCGTCGAGGCACCGTTCGTCAGGGTGTCGCCGGTGAGCCGGTGACGGTTGTCGTACGTGAAGGTCCGGTTCTGCCCGCTGGCCCCGTAGCTGATCGAGGTCGGGAGCGACATCGAGTTGTAGCTGTAGGTCAGCGTGTTGCCGGTCGCCGGGTCGGCCAGGGTGGCGAGCCGGCCCGCGTTGTCGTACGTGTAACCGGTGGTCCCCGCCGCGTCGGTGCGCGAGCTGAGCAGGCCGTCCTTGCTGTAGGCGAAGGTGCTGTTGCCTGCCGAGCCGCTGGCAGAGAGCAGGTGACCGCGGTCGTCGTAGCCGAAGGTCTCGCTGGTGGAGGCCTGGAAACCGGTCTGACCGACCGTGCCGGCGGCCGCGGTGTTCGCGGTCAGCACCTGGCCCAGCGCGTCATAGGTGAACGAGCGCGTGGCGGTGGCGACCTCGGCGCCGGAGCCGGACTGGGAGACCAGGTTGCCGGTGTCGTCGTACGACATCGTGTAGGTGACGCCACCGGGCTGGTTCACCTGGGTGAGCTGGCCGAGCTGGTCGTAGATGTAGGTCGACGTACCGTCGGCGGCGTTCGGGAAGGCGGTGGTGGCGGGAGCAATGACGCTCTCCCGCGCGCCCCAGGTGTTGTAGCTGTACTTCCAGGCATTGCCGCGGCCGTCGGTGAAGCGGGTCCGGTGACCCACCGCGTCGTAGCCGAAGGAGGTGGTGATGGACGAGGTGGCCGAGACCGGCTGGACCTCGTTGATCATCCGGCCGTTGGTGTCGTACGTGAAGGTGGAGGTGTGACCGGTCGCGTCGGTGGCCGAGAGCAGGTTGCCCACGCTGTCGTACACGTTCGAGGTCTGCGCCAGCAGGTTGCCGGAGGCGTCGTACTGCTTGGCGTACGAGGGCTGGTCGGCCGCGTTGTACGAGATCTCGGACCAGGTTCCGTCCGGCGCGATGGTCTTCTGCTGGTTGCCCTTGTAGTCGTAGGTGTACCGGGTGATGTTGCCCACCGGGTCGGTGGTCGAGGTGAGCTCGCCGAGCCGGTCGTAGCCGTAGGAGATGCTGCGTCCCTCGGCGGAGGTCTGCGAGGCGAGGAAGGCGCCGTACGGGTTGCCGCTGGTCACCGCGTACGAGCTGGTGCTGGTCACGGTCTGCGCGGTCGGGTACCGCTCCAGGGTGGTGGAGGTGAGCTGGCGGCCCATCCAGTCGTAGGTCGCCTGGCGGACGGCACCCGAGACCTCGGTGACCGACAGCCGCTCGCCGTTGGTGTCGTACGTGTAGCGCGTGCTCCTGCCGTCCGGCGTGGTCTCCTGAGCCAACTCGCCGCGCTGACCGAAGAGGTAGCTGCTGTACTTGCCGTCCGGACGGGTCGCCTTGACGACCTCGCCGAGCGCGTCGTACGTCTGCGTGGTGGTCGCGGTGATCGGGGTGGAGGAACCCGGCGGGGTGTAGTTCGGGTCGGTGGTGGAGGTCTCCTCGCCGTTGGCGTCATAGGTGTGCTTCACCACGTTGCCGTTGGGGTCGAGCTGCTCCACCTCCTCACCGAAGGTGTTGAAGCCCATGAACGAGGTCGGCGAGGCCTGGACGGGGGTGCCGCCGACGTTCTCGACCGTCGTGGTCGGGGCCGAGACCATGACCTGGTTACCGGCCTCGTCGTAGTCGAAGTCGGTCTCCTCGCCGTTCGGGTCGAACATCATCTTGACCAGACCGCGCTGGTCGTAGGTGTAGCGGGTGGTCCGCTGGCTGGAGGAGCCGACGGTGCCGCCGGTCCGGCCGTTGGCGTAGAGCGTCTGCGCCTCGGTGGCGCTGACCGCCCGCTGGTAGACCTGGACGTTGCCGATCTGGCCCTTGTGGAAGTCGTACGGGGCGCCGGTGAGCGGCTTGGACTGGCCGATGGTGAGCCCGCCGGTGCCCGTCCACGGGCTCGGGTTGGTACCGGAGCCGGCCAGCGCGCCGTTGACGTACAGCTTCATGGCGCCGTTCGAGGAGTCGAAGACACCGACCAGGTGGGTCCAGGTGTTGAGCGCCACCGAGGAGGAGCTCGCCGAGTAGTACGCGCTGGGGGTCTTCGAGTCCGAGCTGGTGGCGATGAACGCCCAGCCCAGGTTCTTGTCGTAGGACAGGTGGAACGACGGGACGTTGGTGCCGCCCTGGGTCACGAAGGAGTGCCAGGTGGTGTTGTCCGCGAGGTTGACCCAGGCCGAGACGGTGTACGACGAGGTGCTGTTGATCACCGGGCCGTTGGTGGAGATGGCTCCACCGGTCCCGTCGAAGGAGGCCGCGCCGCCGGACCAGGTGACCGCGCCGGAGGTGGCGGCGGTGTAGCCCGTGCCGGAGTTGTCCGTCACCGTGCTGCCCGAGGTCTGGTCGAGCTTCCACCAGCCGTTCGGGTGGCCGGACGCGTCCCCGTAGAGGGTGCGGCTCAGCGCACGGCCGGCGGTGTCGTAGCTGGTGGTCGTGGTGCGATCCCAGCCCGAGGTGTCGTGCTCGTTGACCGTGGCGACCAGGTCGTCGGGGGTGAAGGAGACGCTGGTGGTGCGGTTGACACCGCTCGGGTCGACGGTGGTGCTGGTGGTCCGCGAGGCGGCGTCCACCTGGTACTGCGTCACGGTCGCGCCGTTGCCGGTGGTCCGCTGGGTCAGGTTGCCGGCCGCGTCGTACGCGTTGGACTGCACCACGAAGCTGTTGGTGCCCGTGGAGTCGGTCCGGGTGACGGTCGCGGTCAGACCGTCATCCGTGTAGGTGTACTTGGTGGTGTTGCCCATCGAGTCCGTGATCGAGGCAAGCCGCCCGGCCGGGTCGTAGGCGCGGGAGGACTCGACCAGCGTGGTCGCGGGCGAGGGGTTGACCGGGTCGCCGGTGTAGTTGAGCAGGCTGCGGGTGAGCAGCTTGCCGCTGGAGTCGTAGGTGTACGTGTGGACGTTGCCCGCCGGGTCCGTCTCCTGGGTCAGGTTGCCCGCGGAGTCGAAGGCCATCGAGGTCGTCGCACCGTTGCTGTAGCCGGCGTTGCCGTTGGCGTCGGTGCGGCTGGCCACCTGGTCGTACTGGTTGTACGTGGTGGTCCGGGTGCGCGGCGCGTCACCGCCGGTGGCGTCGGCGACGGTCTGCGAGGTGGGGTTGCCGTCCACGTCGAAGACGGTGGTGGCGACGGCGGTGTGCGTCGCGCCGGTCACCTGGTCCGTGGTGGACGGGCTGGTCTCGCTTACCACCTGCCCCATGCCGTCGTAGACGTAGCTGGTGGTCAGACCGGCCGGGTAACTGTCGGAGATGACCGTCTTCCCGGTCGGCCGGCCGAGGCCGTCGTAGGTGTAGGTGGTCTTCAGCCCGGACGCCATGGTGGTCGAGGCGATGTCACCGTTGTGGTTGTACGCGATGGTGGAGACCGCCCCGCCCGGCGAGGTCACCTTGACCGGCAGACCGGCGGGCACGTTGCCGCTGTCTGCGGCCGGATAGGTGGCGGTGCCGTCGGCGAACACGGTGGTGGCGACCCGGCCGTTCGGGAAGCCTGCCACCGGCGGGGTGGTGACCGTGGTCCTGTTGCCCTTGGCGTCGTAGCCGTAGCTGGTCAGGTAGGTGTTGTCGGTCGCCGAGGAGGAACGGCCGTCACGCACCGTCAGCAGCACGTCGTTGCGCGCGTCGGCGGTGGTCAGCGGCGACGTGGTGGCGTCCGGGTAGTAGGTGAAGTACCTGGTGGAGCAGGTGCCCGCCGCCTGGTTCTGGCAGCCGGTCACGGAGACCGTGTTGCCGCGGACGTCGTGGCCGGTGGTGGTCACGTTGCCGTTCGGGTCGGTGACGGTGCGCATGAAGCCACCGGTGTCGTACCCGTAGCTGGTCTTGGCGCCCTCACCGTCGACCTCGGCGACCGCGCGGTAGCCGTTGGTCACGTCGTACTGGTGGGTCATCGTCTTGCCGCCGGGCATGGTGACGGTGACGCTCTCCACCGGCAGCAGGCCGGCGGAGTTCTTGGCCGACTGGAAGTGCGCAGTGGCCTCGGCGGCGGACAGCTCGGTCTTGTAGAAGGCGACGTCGGAGATCGAGCCGGGGAAGTAACCCCGCTCGTTGGTGGGCGCGCTGGGCCAGTTGTAGCTCTCGCCGGCGCCGATGTAGACGTAGCTCGTGAGCGAGTTGGTACGGGTGCCGTTGGTGTAACCGACCTGGACGCCGTCCATGTACAGCGTGGACCGGCCGCTGTTCGCGGCGAGCACGACGTGGTGCCACTTGCCGTCGTTGACCGTGCCCGGGGTGTTCACCTGCCAGGCGCTGCCGTACTGGTCCCAGAACTTGCTGTGCAGCTTGCCGTCGGTGCCGACGTAGAGGGCAGGCACCCAGTCGTTGCCGCGCGGGTTGGCGCCGGTCAGCGAGGAGCCCGCGTAGTCGAAGAGCACACCTCCGGCCGTGTTGCCGGCCGGCATGTTGAACCACATCTCCACCGAGTTGTCCCCGGTGCCGACCGTGGTGGAGGTCGGGAGCTGCACGAAGGAGGAGCTGCCGTCGAACTTGGCCGCCGTGGCGTCCGCGAACGGACCGGCGGTGCCGAGCGTCACGGCGTTGTAGGTGGCCTTGCCGTAGTTGACCTCGTCGACCGCGGTGCTGGCGCCGGCGGTGTCGCCGAGGCGCCAGTAGCCGGCCGGGCCGGAGCCCAGCACCGAGGAGCGGTAGACCTGGCTGGACCCGGCCACCGAGGGCTTGCTGATCTGCCAGACGCCACCGTTCTCGTCGGTCACCTGGTTGACCTGGGCCGAGTTGGTGTCGTACACGACGGTGGCGAACTGCTTGCCCGAGGGACGGGTGATTCCGGTCAGCAGGTTGCCGGTCTGCTTGCCCGCCGCGTACTGGGAGGCGATCTGGGCGGCCGTCAGGCCCTTCGGGAAGGTCGCGACCTGCGCGATGCTGCCGTTGAAGTAGGTGGCGTAGCCGGTGTTGTCGGTGGTGGAGTAGTGCGGCTCGTTCGGCCACTTACCGCCGAGGAAGCCCGCACCGATGTAGGTGTGGCCCTGCAGCGCGCTGGTGTAGCCGCCGCTGCGCGAGATCATGCCGTTCAGCGTGGAGCCGGTCTGGTTGCCGTCCAGGTAGAGCCGCTGGGAGCTGCCCGCGCCGGAGAGCACCACCTGGTGCCAGTTGCCGTCGTTCACCGTGTTGGTACTGACGATCGGCGCGACCCCGGAGGTGTTCCAGAACTCGGCCGCCAGCTTGCCGTTGCCGTCGACGTAGATCGACGGGGTGTACTGCGCGAGGCTGGTGCCACTGTCGATCGGCAGCGCCGAGTAGGAGAAAAGCACGCCGTTCACGGCGGTGGTCTTGAACCACATCGAGACCGTGTACTGGCTGGAGCTGCTGGCCAGGCTCTTGGGGATCTCGATGTAGGAGCTGGTGCCGTTGAAGCCCGCCGCAGTGGCGGTGCTGGCGGCCAGCGGGCCGGACTGGCCCAGCGTCACGTTGGAGTAGGTCGCCTTGTCGGCGCCCTCGTTGGTGTTGACCGCACTGGCGGCCGTGGTGGCGCCGGCGGCCTCGGAGAGGGGCCAGAGCGAGGACGGGCCGGCATCCAGCACCTGGGTCTGGAACTGCGAACCCTGGGTGTAGCTGTACTGGCTGCAGTTGACGTAGTCGGTGGGCTGGCAGACCGAGGTCAGCTTGTCGCCGGTGTAGTTGTACTTCCAGGTGAGCGCGGTGTTCCAGTCCGTGCCCGTGACCGGGTCGGTGAACACTGTGGCCACGTGCGGGCTGCCGGCGCCGGCCGGGGTGGACCAGGTCAGGTGCAGGGCCCGGCCGGAGACGCCCGAGGTCATGGTGGAGATCTGGCCGGAGGCCCAGGTGAAGTTCACCGCACGCGCGTTGGCGTCGGCGATCGAGGTGACGCCGTAGCCGCCGGAGCCCAGGCTCTGCGTGAAGGTGTAGACGGTGGCGTTCTTGTCGGTCAGCGTGTAGCCGCCGGTGATCGAGCGCAGCGAGGCGAAGCGTCCGCCCGGCGGTGAGTAGGTGCCGTCGGCGTTCTTGCCGAAGCCGACCTGGGAGCCGTCCGGGTAGCTGACGACCACGCCGGTCTGGACGCCGGAGGCGTTGTAGAGCTCGGTGGCCCGGGCGTCGTAGACGCTCGACCAGCCGGTGCCGAACGAGCCGGTGGTGCGGTAGTCGCGGGAGTTGTAGTCGCGGACGACCTCCAGGGCCGGGCCGGCGCCGGTGAGGTCGGCGTCCGTGACCGACTTGGTGAAGTTGCCGATCGCGGGGTTGAAGCCGCGGGCGTCACCGTTCTGCGAGAGCGAGGAGGTGAGGGACGGCTGCGGCACCTGGATGGCGAGCGCGGACCAGGGTGCGGCGGAGGAGTACAGCGAGCCGTCGTACGCCTGCACGGTCCAGTAGTAGGTCTGGCCCCACTTCAGCTTGCCGGACGGGACGGTCCAGCTGCCGCTGCCGGTCAGACCGGAGTCGACGACCAGGTTGGAGCTGGTGTCGTAGACGTAGAAGCGGTACTGGAGCGAGGTCGTGGCGTCGTCGTCGGCGAAGGCCTGGAGCTCGGGGGTGAGGGTGTCGGCGGAGTTGCCGCTGTCCGGGAAGGTGGCGTCGACCTGCGGGGGGACATTGCCGGTGTAGTCGTAGACGATCTTGGGCTCGATGCCGGGGTTGGCCATCGAACCGAACTTCTTCCAGTGGCTGGAGTCGTTGGTCGGCGCGTAGACGGCGAGACCGTAGTCCGGGGTGGTGCCGTTGGCCCAGTTCTGGATCGCGGCGTTGTCCAGCGTGACGATGACCCAGTCACCGCCGGTCGGGCTGAGCGTGGGGTTGGCGCAGGCGTGCGAGACGGTCGGCGTCAGGGTGCCGATCTGCGAACCGATGGACGGGCCGGGGTAGCTGGTCAGGCCGCTGGGCGTCCAGGGCTGGGTGATCTGGGCGACCGAGAACGACTGCGGGGTGCAGGTGGAGGCCCAGAGGTCGTACAGCCACAGGTGGGCGGAGATCAGCGAGACACCGGAGCCGTCGAAGGCGTCGTACCAGTCCTGCTCGAAGGCGCGCGCGGAGTGCGGGCCCGAGTCGTAGGAACCGATCTTGATGGTCGGTTCCATCGAGTGGTCGGCCTGCGGGATGTCGGCGCCGGTCTCCACGTAGGTGGTGTTCGGGCGGTCCCAGATGGACGGGTCCACGGTCACCGGGAAGACGCGCTTGGAGTCGTGCAGCCAGCCGGCGTCCAGAGTCATCCGCAGCGCGGGCTTGCCGCCGTCGGTGATCAGCTCATACGTCACCGCATGGGTGCTGGCGGGGTCACCGGAGGCCGGGTCGATCTTGGAGTCGTAGGCGTAGGCGGCCGGAATGGTCTCGACGGCCTTGCCCGAGGCGTCCAGCAGGTCGACGCCGCCGGCCGAGTTGAGCTTGGGGGTCAGGCCCTTGAGGTCCAGCGGGAAGACCCAGGAGTTGCCGGCGTTCGCCGAGTGCAGGACCACCGACTCCTTGACGCCCGAGGGGATCGGGGCGAGCTGGAGGTCGGTGTCGGGCAACGCGCCTGGGTAGGTGACGGTGGAACCGTCGGCCGTGCCCTCGACCGCCGCGGCGCCCTTGAGGCCGTACGAGAGGCTGTGGCCGGCGTCGACGCCGAACGAGGCCAGCGCGCCGTCCGCCGCGTGGGCGGCGAAGTCGACGCTCAGCGAGTTGGCATTCTGGTGGAAGCGGCCGTCGGCCTGCTTGGTGACCTTGGTGTCCACGGGCTGCCAGGCGCCCGAGGCGTCCTGGTAGTTGGTCTTCCCCTGGGAGACGCTGCGGCTGAAGGTGCCGTCGGCGTTCTGGTAGAAGTCCGAGTTGGCCGTCGACTTCTTCGCGTCGCGCTTGCTGGTCTTGGCGTTGAAGCCCTCGCGCTTGCCGCTGAGGCCGGTCTTGAAGTTGCGCGCGTACGGCGTGGACGCGTCCAGCTCGCCCTTGCCCTTGCCCGGTGCGTGACCGGCGCCGCCGCCCGCGCGGGTCTTGTCGGCCGACACCGCGTGGTCGCGGCCGGCGGCCGAGCCCGACTTCTGCTTCGGCAGGTCCCCCCATGACGGAGAGTCACCGGTCATCCAGGCGAAGAAGTCCCGGATGGGGCCCGCCGACAGCGGCGGGAGCGTCGCTCCCTGCGCCATCGCCTCCTCGGTCGTCAGCATCAGCGAGATCGCGGTGACCACGATCAGCGCCATGGTCCGCAGCACCTTGCGGTGCAGCGCACGCCGACGGCGGGAACGGAAAGGGCGAACGGGCATGGGGGACCCCAGGGAAGATCAGCAAGATGGCTCGCGCATCCCATCGGAGAGATCCACTTGTCGACAAGATGACAGGGGGAGTCTTTACCTGAGTTTGCGAAACCTTTGCTGAGCCCGCTCTGACCTGCAGTTATAAAGGTCGCGTAAGGACGAGCCGGGCCCCCTATCGGATCATCCCGAAGAATCCGTCACAAACCTCGCCACCGAGCCCCGCACGTCCGAGGACTCGTCGACGACCGTCAGATTGCCCGCCGAGCCGCCCTGGCCGACCACGGCGAACCGCACCTTCGGGTTGGCCGGCGCCACCGCCCGCAGCGCCTGCCCCTGCGCCTCGCCCACCCCGATCACCGCCGAGCACTTCTGCTGGAGCAGGGTGTTGGCGAAGATCTGCGCCCGTCCGGCCGACGCCTCGCCGGTCACCTTGAGCCACGAGACCTGCGTATGCGTCTTCGCGGAGGCGTCCTGCATCCCCGCCCAGACCGGCACGGCGGCCTTGCCCGCCACGCCCTGCCCGTCCGTCAGCAGGCAGACCCGGACATCGGTGTACTGACGGGCCCGGACCGGCAACTCATCCGCCTGGTCGTCCGACAGCAGGGCAAGCGTCACCACTCCCGCGACGAGCACCGCGCCACCGGCTCCGGCCGCCCACCACATCCGACGTCGGTCCATCCCACGACTCCCTCGAGCTCCGGGCCGGCCCGCGCCGGCCGACCACACGGAGCCGCGAGCATAAGCGGGCGTGCCGGGCCCCCGGCCTCGGGGGTCACCCTGAGACCGACCCTGAGCTCGGGATACGCCGACCCGGTGAGAGGTCGGGGGACGGGATCGGCTTCGGGGCTGACGTCTCCGGCGGGCCGGACAGGGAGGCTTGAGTCATGCCCACCGGAGAGACCGGCACCGGGCCGAGAGACTTCGGAGTCCCACCATGAGCGCACTCGCCCGCCCCCGTCACAACCGCGTCATCGCCGGTGTCTGCGCCGGGATCGCCGAGCGCTTCGGACTCACCCCGTGGACGGTCCGGATCCTGTTCCTGGCCTCCTGCCTGCTGCCCGGGCCGCAGTTCCTGATCTACCTGGCGCTGTGGCTGTTCCTCCCTCAGGAGCCGTGAACCGGAAGCCGTGAGCCGTGAGCCATGAGCCGCGAGCCGTGAGCCGTGAGCCATGAGCCGCGAGCCGCGAGCCGTGAGCCGAACGCCCGGAGGGCCGCCTCCCCATCGCTGGGGAGACGGCCCTCCGTCGTACGTCGCGTTCCGCTCAGCCGATGCCGGGCGCACCCGGCAGACCGCCGCCGAGGCCGCTGAGCGTGCCGACGACACCGCCGACCGGGGTCTTCTCCAGGCCCTGCGCACCCGGGACGGGCACCGGCAGGCCACGGGTGGCGCCGGTCGGCGCCGCCTCGGCCACCGGAGCGGCGGCGTCCGCGGCGGGCGCAACCTCTGCCGGGGCGGCCTGCGCGGCCGGCGCAGCCTCGACCGGAGCAGCCGGGGCCGGCTGGGCGGCCGGGGCCGGGGTGAGGGCGGTGGCGACACCCGGGTTGAGGTTGCCGGCGGCCTGGGTGACCGGGGCGGTGGCCGGCAGGCTGCTGGCAGCGCCGGTCACGGTGGAGAGCGCCGTGGGGTTGGTCAGCGCGCTGGTCGGGAGACCGAGCCCGCCGGGGGCGGCGGCAGCGGAGCCGGCAGCGGCGGCCGCGAACGCGACACCGAGTGCAGCGGTCCCGGCAGCCTTCATGGTGGCCTGCTTCATGAGTTCGTCCTCGAGTCCTCGTCGGTGGCCGGCGCGCGGGCGTGCCCGGGGGCACCGCCGCTACACCGTGTCAGCATTGACTGGCACACCGTAGTGACAACGTCGCATGCGGATCAAAGGGGCGTAACTCACACGGGTGATATGTCAGATGAGCACTCAAGTGCCGGGCTGGTGCGGGGCCCCGGCGACGGCCCCGAACCAGCCCGACGGATCGTCAGGCGACGGCCGGTCAGACGTTGCCGCTGAACAGCCACTCCGCCTTGAGCTCGGCGTAGCCCGGCTTGATCACGTCGTTGATCATCGCGAGCCGCTCGTCGAAGGGCAGGAACGCCGACTTCATGGCGTTCACGGTGAACCACTCCATGTCGCCCAGGGTGTAGCCGAAGGCCTCCACCAGGTGCCCGAACTCCTGGCTCATGCTGGTACCGCTCATCAGCCGGTTGTCGGTGTTGACGGTGACCCGGAACTTCAGCCGGCTGAGCAGCCCGATCGGGTGCTCGGCGTACGAACTCGCCGCCGCGGTCTGCAGGTTGGAGGTCGGGCACATCTCCAGCGGGATGCGCTTGTCACGCACGTACGCGGCCAGGCGGCCGAGCTCGACACTGCCGTCCTCGTGAACGGTGATGTCGTCGATGATGCGGACGCCGTGTCCGAGCCGGTCGGCGCCGCAGCACTGCAGGGCCTCCCAGATGGACGGCAGGCCGAAGGCCTCACCCGCGTGGATGGTGAAGTGGTTGTTCTCGCCCTTGAGGTAGTCGAAGGCGCCCTGGTGGCGGGTGGGCGGGTGGCCCGCCTCGGCACCGGCGATGTCGAAGCCGACCACGCCGGCGTCGCGGTAGCGGTTGGCCAGCTCGGCGATCTCCTGCGAGCGGGCGGCGTGCCGCATCGCGGTGAGGAGGGTGCCGACGCGGATCCGGTGGCCGGCCGCGCGGGCGTTCGCCTCGCCGAGGCGGAAGCCCTCGTTGACGGCCTCGACGACCTGGTCCAGGGTCAGGCCGCCCTCCAGGTGCTGCTCGGGGGCGTACCGGACCTCGGCGTAGACGACGCCGTCGGCGGCCAGGTCCTCGGCACAGTCGGCGGCGACCTTGACCAGCGCCTCGCGGGTCTGCATCACGGCGCAGGTGTGGGCGAAGGTCTCCAGGTAGCGCACCAGCGAGCCGGAGTCGGCGGCCTCGCGGAACCAGAGGCCGAGCTTGGCCGGGTCGGTGGTGGGGAGGCCGTCGTAGCCGCAGGCGGCGGCCAGCTCGACGATGGTCTCGGGGCGCAGTCCGCCGTCGAGGTGGTCGTGCAGGAGCACCTTCGGCGCGCGGGCGATCTGCTCGGGGGTGGGGATGCGGGGGCCTGTGGTGCCCGCGGTGGCAGGGGTCTGCTTCTCCATTGCGGGAGTGTAGCCCTACGCGCGTAGATTCGGCACGTCGATCACCGGCATGTCGCGGAAGATGAGCACCCGTTCCACCGAAAGGCCCAAGCCCGCGGAGGTCCGCCGGCTTCAGCCCGCGGACGACCTCCACCAGCGGGGCCGGCTCCGGCCGGCGAGCCGCGTCGGCGAGCGCCTCGCGCAGGGCCGCGTCATGGGTGGGCCGGGCCTCCTCCAGCAGCTTCGCCCCGGCCTCACTCACACACCAACCTCAGCAGGTCGTCCGTCCACCGCTACTGCAACGGGCAGAGCCTTCCACCCTCCTTCGGCGTCGCGGAGAGCATCGCGACGGCATGCGGCGCGACCACCGAGGAGATGGGCCGTCTCTTCCGGTTATGGGCCCGCGCGGAGGCCGAGCACAGGGTCGGCGGCGCCGCTGCCGCGGAGTCCTCCTCGGCCGCTCCGGAATCCGTGCCGACGGCCGATCAGCAGCCGTCTCGCGCCCACGGCGTCGGGCGTGAAGGCCTTCGACCGCCGTCCGCGCGGCGCCGATGGCGAACCGTCCTGATCGCCTGGGCGATCGTCCTCCTGGGAGCCACCACGCTCACGGGGAGCTCCGTCGCCGGCCGTCCGCAGCGGCCCGGCACCCCGCAGCACCTCACCGGTCCGATGTGGAGCCAGACACCGACGGACGTGCCGTCGACCCTCTTCGGCGTCACCATGAACAGCTCCAGCCCGAGGGAGGCGTTCCGACCCCGGCCGCGCTGAGACTGGAGGAGTTCCAGCGTTGGCTCCACCGGGCACGCATCCGGTCCTGTGGACAGGGGATCCAGGCGCGCCTCCCGGACAACGTCTGGCAGTGCTCCTTCA
Organism: Kitasatospora atroaurantiaca; assembly: GCF_007828955.1. Lineage (NCBI taxonomy): Bacteria > Bacillati > Actinomycetota > Actinomycetes > Kitasatosporales > Streptomycetaceae > Kitasatospora > Kitasatospora atroaurantiaca. The sequence continues at coordinate 2,925,000 of NZ_VIVR01000001.1, forward strand.
CCGGGCCGACCCCGAACGGCGAGAAGGACTTCGTCGTCCGGTGGACGCCCGAGGGGAGCACCCGCATGACGGCGAGCCCGGAGGTCTCCGCCGTCGAAGGGCTCGACGGGAGCCACACGGCGGTCCAGGCCGGTGACACCATCACCGTCACCACCCGGCCGATACTCCTTCAACTGCGCTGACCGAGGCCAGGCAGGCATCGCCGTCAGTCGTGGTCCAGCAGTCGCCCGCGCCGGGAGAGGACGAAGTCGCGGAACGCCGCCGCAGGCGGCGTCAGCGGGCGGCCGGTGACCCAGGCGAGCCCGATCGCCCGCCGGGTGCGGGGGGCCGTGACCTCCAGCTCCACCACCCCCGGGCGCGGCACCAGGGCGGGCGGCAGCAGCGCCACCCCGAGCCCCGCCGCGACCAGCCCGCGCAGCGTCTCGGCCTCCTCGCCCTCGAAGGCGATCCGCGGGGAGAAGCCGGCCTCCGCGCAGAACCCGTCCGTGATGACGCGCAGCCCGTACCCCTCCTCGACCGCCACGAACGGCTCCTCGGCGACCTCCGCGAGCCGGATCCGCCGCCGGCCGGCCAGCCGGTGGTCGGCCGGTACGGCGAGGTGGAGCCGCTGCTCGTCCAGCGGACGGGCCGTCAGGTCCGGTGCGTCCGGCAGCGGCGAGACCAGGCAGAGGTCCAACTCCCCCGCCCGCAGCCGCTCCAGCATCGCCGCGACGTAGTCCTGCACCAGCTGGAAGCGCACCTGCGGATGCCCGGCCCGGAAGCCGCGCAGCAGCGCCGGCACCGCATCCGAGCCCATGGTGTGCAGAAACCCGAAGGCCACCCGTCCGGCCGCCGGGTCGGCCTCGGCCCGCGCCGCCTCGGCCCCGCGCTCCAGCTCGGCGAGCGCCCGCTCGACCGAGCCGAGCAGCAGCCGCCCGGCCCGGGTCAGCCGGACGGCGCGGCCCTGACGGGCCAGCAGGTCCACCCCCAGCTCGGCCTCCAGCCGGGCCACCGAGCGGGACAGCGTGGGCTGCGGCATGCCGAGCAGCTGCGACGCCTGCGTCACGTGCTCCAGCCGGGCCACCGCCGCGAACTGCGCCAGCTGCGGGGCCAGCTGGGCCGCAGGAGTGTCGGGGCCGAGGTCGGCGGACCGTAGCGGCTGCGAGCTGCTCTCATACGTCACAGCATGGATTATCGGCAAAACATGCATTGGACGCATCAACCACGGCAGTCCTACCTTCGGTACATGCCGCCTGCCAGTACCGGGGCATCCGCAGCCACGCTGCCGGGTGCCCTCTCCCAGCCGTCCCCCGACACCACCGCCGAGTCCGGTGCCGACCTGCGTCACCGCCCGGGTGACCGCGCCTTCCGGCGCTCCAACCTGGCACTCTTCGCCGCCGGGATCGCCACCTTCGTCCTGCTCTACTCCACCCAGGGCCTGCTGCCGATCCTCTCGGCCGACCTCGATCTGACTCCGGGCCAGGCCAGTTGGACCGCCTCGGCGGCCACCCTCGGACTCGCCCTCGCGCTGCTCCCGGCCAGTGCCCTCTCCGACCGGTACGGGCGGACGGCGGTGATGACCGCCTCGATGCTGGCAGCCTCCGCGCTCGCCCTGGCCCTCCCCTTCGCACCGGACCTCAGCACGCTGGTGGTGCTGCGGATCCTGCAGGGCGCCGCACTGGCCGGGCTGCCGGCGACCGCGATGGCGTACCTCGCCGAGGAGGTCCACCCGAGCGCGCTGGCCTCGGCGATGGGCCTGTACGTGGCCGGCAACAGCATCGGCGGCATGGGCGGACGGCTGGCGTCCGGCTGGGCCGCCGCCGCCTGGGGCTGGCGCTGGGGCCTGGCCACCTCGGCGGTCCTCGCCCTGCTGGCCGCGCTGGCCTTCCGCCTGCTGATCCCCGCCGCCCGCCACTTCCGCCCGGCGCCGGTGGACGGCCGCGCCCTGGCCCGGACCGTCTCGGGCCACCTGCGCAACCCTCTGCTGCTGCGGCTGTACGCGCTCGGCCTGCTCTTCATGGCGGTCTTCGGCGCGGTCTACAACACCGTCGGCTACCGGCTGGTCTCGGCGCCGTTCAACCTGCCGGAGTCGGTGGCCGCCTCGATCTTCGTGGTCTACCTGGTCGGCACCGCCTCCTCCGCGAGCGCCGGCCGCCTGACCGGGCGGCTGGGCCGCCGGGGCACCCTGTACGTGGCGATCGGCGTCACCGCCGCCGGGCTGCTGCTCTCCCTCGCCGACTCGCTGCCGTGCGCGCTGCTCGGCCTCGTCCTGATCACGGCCGGCTTCTTCGCCGGCCACGCCACGGCCTCCTCCTCGGTCGGCCGCACCGCGACCACCGGCCGCGCCCAGGCCTCGGCGCTCTACTTGATCGCCTACTACCTGGGCAACAGCCTCGGCGGCACCCTCGGCGCCGACGCCTACCACTCCGTCGGCTGGGACGGCGCCGCCGCCGTCGGCCTCACGGCCATGACCCTCGCCGCCGGCGTCACCCTCTACGCGACTCGCCAGGCCGTCCACGCCCGCAGGGCGAGCACACCCCGCAGGTCGGGCGCACCGGCCAGGGCCTGAGCACACCCGCCGCCCGAAAGGCCCTTTGTCAGGCTCGGCGCGCCGCCGGGCGCTCGTACCCGGCGGCGCGCCCTTTGGCTCGCTCGCCCTGCGTGCGACACGCACACAGGGCCTCGGCATCACGCGATGCGGTCGAGCACGATCGGGGGCGGGGTGAACGCCGTGCCCTCCGGGGAGACCTCGATGCCGCCGTCGAGGGCCTCGATGGCGTACTCGTAACGCTCCGGGGTGTCGGTGTGCAGGGTCAGCAGCGGCTGCCCCTTGGTCACCTTGTCGCCCGGCTTGAAGTGCATCTCGACGCCGGCGCCGGCCTGCACCGGGTCCTCCTTGCGGGCGCGGCCCGCGCCGAGGCGCCAGGCGCAGACGCCGACGGCGTACGCGTCGAGGGCGGTCAGGACGCCGGTGGCCGGGGCGAGGATGGCGTGCTTCTCGCGGGCGACCGGGAGGGGCGCGTCCACGTCGCCGCCCTGGGCGGTGATCATGCGGCGCCAGTGGTCCATCGCGGAGCCGTCGCGCAGCGCGTCGGCCGGGTCCTTGCCCTTCACGCCCGCCGCGGCGAGCATCTCGCGGGCCAGCGCCACGGTCAGCTCGACCACGTCGGCCGGTCCGCCGCCCGCCAGCACCTCGACCGACTCGCGGACCTCCAGCGCGTTGCCCGCGGTCAGGCCGAGCGGGGTGGACATGTCGGTGAGCAGGGCGACGGTGTTGACCCCGGCCGCCTTCCCGAGGCCGACCATGGTGTGGGCCAGCTCGGTGGCGTCCGCCAGGTTCTTCATGAAGGCGCCGGAGCCGACCTTCACGTCGAGCACCAGGGCGCCGGTGCCCTCGGCGATCTTCTTGGACATGATCGAGCTGGCGATCAGCGGGATCGCCTCGACCGTGCCGGTGACGTCGCGCAGCGCGTACAGCTTCTTGTCGGCGGGAGCGAGGCCGTCGCCCGCGGCGCAGATCACCGCGCCGGAGGAGCGCAGCACGCTCATCATCTCGTCGTTGGAGAGCAGCGCCCGCCAGCCGGGGATGGACTCCAGCTTGTCGAGCGTCCCGCCGGTGTGGCCGAGACCGCGGCCGGAGAGCTGCGGGACGGCGGCGCCGCAGGCGGCCACCAGCGGGGCCAGCGGGAGGGTGATCTTGTCGCCGACGCCGCCGGTGGAGTGCTTGTCCGAGGTCGGCATGCCGAGGGCGGACCAGTCCATCCGGACGCCGGAGCGGATCATCGCGTCGGTCCAGCGGCTGATCTCCCGGAGGTTCATGCCGTTCAGCAGGATGGCCATGGCCAGCGCGGACATCTGCTCGTCGGCGACCTCGCCGCGGGTGTAGGCGTCGATCACCCAGTCGATCTGAGCGTCGGTCAGCTCTCCGCTATCGCGCTTGGTCCTGATGACGGAGGGGGCGTCCATAGGTACTCCAGGAGGGTGGGTCGAAATGCGAAGAGTGTCGCGGGACGACCGGAATGGCCTTCTCGCGACACTCTACGCGCGTAACAAACAGAACGGCTAGAGCCGCTCCGGCCCGAACGCGTCGGGCAGCACCTCACTCATCGGCCGGACGCCCGAAGGCAGGTCGACCAGGAGCGTGGGCCCGCCGTGCTCGTACAGGAGCTGGCGGCAGCGCCCGCACGGCATCAGCAGCTCGCCGGCACCGTCCACGCAGGTGAACGCCACCAGCTGCCCGCCGCCCGAGGCGTGCAGGGCGGAGACCAGCCCGCACTCGGCGCAGAGGCCGAGCCCGTACGAGGCGTTCTCCACGTTGCAGCCGACGACCACCCGGCCGTCGTCCACCAGCGCCGCTGCCCCGACCGGGAACTTGCTGTACGGCGCGTACGCGTGCGACATCGCGTCGCGGGCGGCCGCTCGCAGCATCTCCCAGTCGAAGGCCCCGGCGGAACGGCTCGTCACTTACCCTCGCCCTTGCGGTAGATCTGCCCGTCGGCCTTCGGCGGCCGCAGCCGCTGCGAGGCCAGCGCGAGCACCACCAGCGTGATCACGTACGGCGTGGCGACGATCAGCGGGCGCTCCACCGAGTCGGTGGTGGCGTACCAGACGCTCATGCCCAACGCGACCACGATGCTGACGAGCGTGGCGACGAACACCCGGCGGTACAGCTGCCACACGGCCAGCAGCGCCATCCCGATCGCGACGACGAGCAGCAGCACGTGCACGTTGTCGGCGTCGCGCAGCTGGAGGCTGTCGGTGAAGCCGAACAGGCCGGCACCCATGGCGAGGCCGCCCGGCATCCAGTTGCCGAAGATCATCGCGGCGAGGCCGATGAAGCCTCGGCCCTGGGTCTGGCCGTCCTTGTAGAAGTGCGCGGCCACCAGCGAGAGGTACGCACCGCCGAGACCGGCGAAGGCACCCGAGGCGATGACGGCCAGGTACTTGTACTTGTAGACGTTGACGCCCAGTGACTCGGACGCGGTCGGGTTCTCACCGCAGGACCGGAGCCGGAGGCCGAAGACGGTGCGCCAGAGCACGAAGTAACTGGCGATCAGCATCACGGCGGCGATCACGATGACCACCGAGAGGTTGGTGACCATACCGCCGATGATGCCCGCGACGTCGGAGACCAGGAACCAGTGGTGGTTCTCGATGTCCTTCAGGAAGGTCGACAGGCCGGGGATGGTGATGTTCGGCAGCGGATCGGCCGGCGGGGACTGGTTGGCACCGGCACCGGCCGACACGTAGTCCCGGTAGTAGATCCGGTTGACGTACGCGCAGATGCCGGGGATCAGCAGGTTGATACCGACACCGGACACGATGTGGTCGACACCGAAGGTGACCGTGACCAGCGCGTGCAGCAGACCGCCGAGCGCGCCGCCCGCCATTCCGGCGAGCAGGCCGACCCACGGGTTGACCAGGTAGCCGGCCCAGGCACCGCAGAAGGTGCCGGCGACCATCATGCCTTCGAGGCCGATGTTGACCACGCCGGCCCGCTCGGACCAGAGACCGCCGAGACCGGCCATGGCGATCGGCACCGCGGACCCGAGGGCCGCGCTGACCTGCCCGGAGGCGGTCAGGCCGTGGTTGCCGGTGATCGCACCGACGGCGGCGAACAGCACCAGGGCCGCGGCGATCAGCAGCAGCACCACCGGCCAGGTGAGCTTGGACTTCTTCGCGGGCGCACTGCCCGGGGACTTCGGCCGAGCGGCAGTTGCCGTACTCACGCGGCCACCTCCTTGTTGGCAGCAGCCGCAGCCTGAGCGGCGAGCTCGGCGCCGACCTTCTGCTGCTGGCGCTTGAGGCCGTAACGGCGCACCAGCTCGTAGGCGACGACGACGCAGATGACGATGGTGCCCTGCATGACGGCGACGATCTCCTGCGGGTAGTTGCCCTGCAGGGGCAGCTGGGTGCCGGCGACGTCGAGGAAGGCGAAGAGCAGCGCCGAGAAGGCGATGCCGATCGGGCTGTTCCGCCCGAGCAGGGCGACCGCGATACCGGTGAAGCCGAGACCGGGCTGGATGCTCTGACCGAAGTAGTACGAGCTCGACAGCAGCTCCGGCAGGCCGATCAGGCCGGCGATCGCACCGGAGACCACCATGCTGGTGATCACCATGCGCTTGACGTTCACGCCGGAGGCCTTGGCGGCGCTCTCGGAGCGGCCGGTCGCCCGCAGGTCGAAGCCGAACTTGGTGCGGCTCAGGGTGAACTGGAAGAGGATGCCCACCAGCGCGGCGATCACGATGAAGCCCCAGAGGGTGCCACCCGCGGTCTCGATCGTGAAGAAGTGGCTGGACTCGGAGACCGGGGCGGTCTGGATGGCGTTGCTGGTCCCGCTCACCTTCGGCGCGAAGCGTCCGGGGATGAGCAGCAGGCCGACCACCGCGGTGGCGATGGCGTTCAGCATGATGGTCGAGATGACCTCGCTGACGCCCCGGTAGACCTTGAGCAGGCCGGCGATGCTCGCCCACAGGCCGCCGACAACCATGGCGGTCACCAGCAGCAGCGGGATCTGCAGGAACGAGGGCAGGTCGACCTGGCTGCCGACGAACGCGGCGAACAGAACGCCGAGCCGGTACTGGCCCTCGACACCGATGTTGAACAGGTTCATCCGGAAGCCGAAGGCGGCCGCGCAGGCGGCAAGGTAGTACACCGTGGCCCGGTTGAGCGTCAGCACCTGGCCGTCGGACGCGGTTCCGTAGCGGAACATCACGTCGAAGGCGTTGAACGGGTCCTTGCCCGAGACCGCCAGCAGGACGGTGCAGATCGCCATCGACAGCAGCACGGCCAGGACCGGGGCGGCCAGGCCGAGCAGGATGCGCTCGACGTCGAAGCGGCCGGCCGCCTTGGGCTTGGCGGGCGCGTTGGGACTGGTCATGTGGTTACTCCCCCGCCTGCGGGTCGTCGGCGGTGTCGGTGGGCTGATCGCCCGCGGCCTCGGTGCCCTCGTGGAGGATCTCGTGGAACTCCTCGACGGCCTCCGGCGCGGACTCGATGTGGCCCGCGGCCGCACCGGTCATCGCGGTGCCCAGGTCCTCGGCGGTGACGGTGGCCGGGTCGGCGTCCGCGACCAGGCGGCCGCGGTAGATCACCCGGATGGTGTCGGAGAGGCCGATCAGCTCGTCCAGGTCGGCGGAGATCAGCAGCACCGCGAGGCCCTCGCGCTGGGCGGCGCGGATCTGCTCCCAGATCTGCGCCTGCGCGCCGACGTCCACACCACGGGTCGGGTGGGCCGCGATCAGCAGCTTGGGGTTGTGGCTCATCTCGCGGCCGATGATCAGCTTCTGCTGGTTGCCGCCGGAGAGGGAGGCCGCGGTGACCTCGATGCCGGGGGTGCGGACGTCGTACTCCTCGACGATCCGCTGGGTGTCCTTGCGCGCACCGGCCGGGTCGAGCAGGAAGCCCTTGGAGTTGGGCTCCTCGGAGACGTGACCGAGGATGCGGTTCTCCCAGAGCGGCGCCTCGAGCAGCAGCCCGTGGCGGTGCCGGTCCTCGGGGATGTAGCCGATGCCGGCCTCGCGGCGGGTCCGGGTCAGCTCGTCGGACAGGTCGACGCCGTCGAGCGTGACGGTGCCGGCGTCCAGCGGCAGCATGCCCATGATGGCCTCGACCAGCTCGGGCTGGCCGTTGCCCTCGACACCGGCGATGCCGAGGATCTCGCCCTTGTGGATGGTCAGCGAGATGTCGTCCAGGACGACGCGCTCGATGCCCTCGAGGTCGGCCTTGGCGATCCGCAGGCCTTCGACCTTGAGCATCTCGACGTCGGTGACGGTCGACTCACGGCTCTCCGGGGTCGGCAGCTCGGCGCCGACCATCATCTCGGCGAGCTGGCGGGCCGTCACGGTCTTCGGGTCGGCGTCGCCGACCGTGGTGCCGCGCCGGATGACGCTGATCGCGTCCGCGACGGCGAGCACCTCGTGCAGCTTGTGCGAGATGAAGATGACGGTGACGCCCTCGGCCTTGAGCTCGCTGAGGTTGGCGAAGAGCTCCTCGACCTCGTGCGGGACGAGGACGGCGGTGGGCTCGTCCAGGATCAGGATGCGGGCGCCGCGGTAGAGCACCTTGAGGATCTCGACGCGCTGGCGGTCGGCCACTCCGAGGTCCTCGACCAGGGCGTCGGGGCGCACGTTCAGGCCGTACTGGTCGGAGATCTCCTTGATCTTGGCCTTGGCCTTGGCTCCTATCCCGTGCAGCTTCTCGCCGCCCAGGACGACGTTCTCCCAGACCGTCAGGTTGTCGGCCAGCATGAAGTGCTGGTGCACCATGCCGATGCCGCGCGCGATGGCGTCGGCGGGAGTGTGGAACTCGACCTGCTCGCCGTTGACGGCGATGGTGCCCTCGTCCGGGCGCTGCATCCCGTACAGGATCTTCATCAGGGTCGACTTGCCGGCGCCGTTCTCACCCATGAGGGCGTGCACGGTGCCACGGGCGACGGTGATGTCGATGTCGTGGTTGGCCACGACGCCGGGGAAGCGCTTGGTGATGCCGCGCAGTTCGACGGCCGGTGTCGCCGTCCCCACGCTGGGGGTGCCGCCCTTGCTGAGGGCGGGGTCGGAAGCGGTGATGGCGATCTCCTGGTGGTCGGGAGGCGCGTCGTTGCGCTGGAGGGCCAAGATCAGTGGGGGGAAAGGACGGAGCCCGGTGGGTGTGCGTTGAGCGCACCCTGCCGGGCCCCTCCCTGATGTTGCGTCAATCATGCCCGCTGCCTGCGGAAGGCAGCGTCAGGCTGGCTGGGATCAGCCCTGCGGAACGGTCGGGACCTTGGTGGCACCCGAGGTGATCGCCTGGGTGGCCGCGTCCAGCTTCGCCTTGTACTCGTCGATGAAGCCGCCGGTGGTGGACAGCGAGACACCGTTCGCCTTGAGGTCGAAGTTCTTGACCCCGGTGAGCGGGTTGCCGTCCTTGGCCGCCTTGATGTAGCTGTACACGGCGGTGTCGACGTTCTTCACCATCGAGGTGAGGATGTGGTCCTTGTACTTCACCAGGGCCGGCTGGGCGGCCTGGTCGGAGTCGACACCGATGGCCCAGGCACCCTGCTTGTTGGAGACGGCCTCGATCGCGCCGTTGCCGGAGGAGCCGGCCGCCGAGTAGATGACGTCCGCGCCCTTGTCGAGCTGGCCCTGCGCGGCCTCCTTGCCCTTGCCCGGGTCGTTGAAGCCGCTGAAGTCCGGCGGGGTGGTGAGGTAGGTGGTGAAGACCGGGATCGACGGGTCGACCGAGGCGACACCGGCCTTGTAACCGGCCTCGAACTTCTTGATCAGCTCGGACTGCACGCCACCGATGAAGCCGACCTTCTTGGTCTTGGTCTTGCTGGCGGCGGCGACACCGGCGAGGTACGAGCCCTCCTGCTCCGAGAAGGTCAGGGAGGTGACGTTGCTCGGCTGGGTCGCGGAGGCCGAGTCGATGATCGCGAACTTGACGTTCGGGTTGTCCTTGGCGACCTTCTCGACGGCGCTCTGGTAGACGAAGCCGACCGCGATGACCGGGTTGTAGCCGGCGGTGACCAGGCTCTTGAGGCGGGTCTCCTTGTCGGCCTCGGCCTCACCGGTCTTGGCCTCGGCCTCGTTGACGGTGACGCCGAGCTCGGACTTGGCCTTGTCGAGGCCACGGGCGGCGGAGTCGTTGAACGACTGGTCGCCACGGCCACCGATGTCGTACGCCATGCCGACCTTGAGGCCGGAGGCGCCGGCAGCGGCGCCGGTGGAGGAGGACGTGTTGTCGGTGCTCTTTGCGCCGCAAGCGGCGAGCGAGGCGATGCCCAGGGAACCCGAGAGCACAACCGCGGCGAGCTTCAGTGAACGGCGCAAGGGAGTATCTCCTTCTCACACACCCGTTTGGCGTGGTCGAGCGCCACCGTAACGCGCGTAGAACACGGTTGTGTTACGGCCTGCGAGGCCATTCGGGTTGTTATCAAAATGTGGTCCTACGTCCGCACAAATCGGACAAATCCCCACAGTACTCGACCCAAATGTCACTACTGAATGGTAGCGAGTGACCACCCTACGCCGATCCGGCCCCAGCAGCCTCAGACTCGCCCGTGCTCCAGCGCGAGCGCCGCGAAGAGCTCGACCCCGATGCCGATCGACCGCTCGTCGACGTCGAAGCGGCCCTGGTGCAGATCGCGGACGGCCGTCTCGTGCGGAGCCCGTACGCCGAGGCGGGCCAGCGCGCCGGGGGCGTGCTCCAGGTACCAGGAGAAGTCCTCGCCGCCCAGGCTCTGCTCGGTGTCCTCCACCACCGGTCCGTCGCCGGCCGCGAAGCGGGCCGTCATGGCGGCCTCCAGCTGCAGGATCGAGGTGTGCTCGTTCACCACCGGCGGCACGCCGCGGTGGTAGTCGAGGGTCCACTTGGCCCGGTGGGTCTCGGCGATCTTGGCGATCAGCTCGTGCAGCAGCTCGGGCGCCTCACGCCAGCCGGCCAGCTCCAGGCACCGGACGGTGCCCTCCAGCTCGGCGTGCTGCGGGATCACGTTGGACGCCGACCCCGAGGCGATCCGGCCCCAGACCAGGCTGACGCCCCAGCGCGGGTCCATCCGGCGGGCCAGCGCGGGGGGCAGGTCGGCGGCCAGCCGGGCGATGGCGGTGACCAGGTCGGTGGTCAGGTGCGGCCGGGCGGTGTGGCCGCCGGGGCCGTCAAGGTGCAGCACCAGCCGGTCGCACGCCGAGGTGATCGCGCCGATCTTCAGCCCGATCCGGCCGACCGGGACCTTCGGGTCGCAGTGCACGGCGAAGATCCGGCCGACCCCGGCCATCCCGTCCGCGGCGATGACGTCGAGCGCACCGCCCGGCATCACCTCCTCGGCCGGCTGGAAGATCAGCCGGACCGGCTGCTTCAGCTCCCCGGCCCTCGCCGCCTGGGACAGCACCAGAGCGGTGCCGAGCGCGATCGAGGTGTGCACGTCGTGCCCGCAGGCGTGCGCCCGCCCCGGCATGGTCGAGCGGTACGGGACCTCGGACTTGGCGTCGTCGATCGGCAGCGCGTCGATGTCCGCCCGGAAGGCCAGGAGCGGAGTCCCGGGCTTCGTCCCGGCCGGCACGATGTCCACGATCATCCCCGTCCCGCCGGGCAGCACCCGGGGGGTGAGGCCCGCCGCCAGCAGCCGCTCGCGCAGCAGCCGGGTGGTGCGGAACTCCTGCCGGCCCAGCTCGGGGTGCCGGTGCAGATCACGGCGGAACGCGATCAGCTCGGCCTCGTACGCCCGTACCCGTGCGCGCAGGTCCGAACCGGGGCGGACGGGGGGCCGGGGCGCCTTCTCGGCGGGCTGAGGATCGTTCACCTCAACAAGAGTAGGCCGGTGGAGGGGATTTGGCCTGACTTCTGTCGAAGTGGTCCCCGGATGGGTGCATACCGGCCGCACAGGTGGGTATGACATACCGTTTCAGCCGCCTTCCCGGTGATCGCTGCCCTGTGCAACGAATGCCCGCCCGGACGGACACGGCGGCCCTTCCCCGGCATTCCCCACCGGTCCGGTCATGTACTGGCAAAGCTTTGGCATGCGCTCTTGAGCCACGGACGCGTGTGCGAATAGACAACTACCGCACAGTCAACTTCCCTGCCGCGTTCGGGCTTCACCGGTCGCGGCTCGCTCCGTCATGCCCTCACGAAGGTGCCTGACGGTCCATCCTTTCCGAGAAAAGTGGGGAACCTACGTGCCAGCAGCACGCAGCAGGCTCTCCCGGATAGCCGCAGCGGCACCTGCCGCCGCGCTGATCCTGGGAACGCTCGCGGTCGCGAGTCCCGCCAACGCCGTCACCCCGGCCGGCGAGCCGAACACCGCCAAGGAGCTCTCCGGGACCCACCCGGCCTGGGCCACCGCGCAGGCCGATGCGGGAGCCGTGTCCGACTCCGCCCCGGGCACCGCCCGGATCTACCTGGCCGGCCAGGACCAGGCGGGCCTGACCGCCCTGGCCAGGGCGGTCTCGGACACCGGCTCGCCCGCCTACGGGCAGTTCCTCTCCGCCGCCGAGGCCAAGGCCCGGTTCGGCGCCACCCCGGCGCAGGTCAAGGCGGTCACCGCCTGGGCCACCGGGGCCGGCCTCACCGTCACCGAGACCACCGCGCACTACCTGCAGGTCTCCGGCTCCACCGCCGCGCTGGCCAAGGCCTTCGGCACCCAGTTCCACAACTACCGTACGGCGGACGGCACTCACCGCGCCCCGACGAAGGACGCCGTGGTCCCGGCCGCCATCGCGGGCTCGGTGCTCGCGGTCGGCGGGCTCAGCGACGTCGCGCACAAGGACGTCTCGCACGCCGTCTCGGTCAAGGACGCCGAGAAGGCCGCCGCCGCCCGGTCCAACAGCCTGGTGGCACCCGACGGCAAGAAGGCCGACCCGGCGCTGCCGACCGTGCCGACCTGTTCCGAGGACGGCTACGGCTCCAAGACCGCCAAGGGCGCACCGGCCGGCTACGAGAAGAACGAGCCCTTCTCGCCCTGCTCGTACACCCCGACCCAGCTGCGCAAGGCCTACGGCGTGACGGATGCGAAGGTGACCGGCAAGGGGGCCCGGATCGCCATCATCGACGCCTACGGTCTGTCCACCATGGAGGCCGACGCCAACCACTTCTCCACCCTGCACGGCGACAAGCCGTTCACGGCGGGGCAGTACCGGGAGTTCGTCACCCCGGACAAGTGGGTGCACCAGGACGAGTGCGGCGGCGCCGACGGCTGGGCCGGCGAGGAGGCGCTCGACGTCGAGATGGCGCACGGCCTCGCGCCGGACGCCCAGGTGACCTACGTCGGCGCCAACTCCTGCTACGACGACGACCTCAACGCCGCGATGGCGAAGGTCGTCGACGAGCACCTGGCCGACGTGGTCTCCAACTCCTGGGGCGAGATCATGCACGGCAAGAGCGGGGACATCGACCCCGCCGTGGTGGCCGCCGACAACCAGATCTTCCAGCTCGGCGCCGTCCAGGGCATCGGCTTCACCTTCTCCAGCGGTGACTGCGGCGACAGCTCCCCGGGCGCGGCCGCGACCGGTGTGAACTGCCAGGCCGACACCAACCAGGCCCAGGCCGACTGGCCGTCCGCCTCTCCGTGGGTCACCTCGGTCGGCGGCTCGACCCTCGAACTCGCCGACAAGGCGGGCCACTACGGCCACGAGGTGTCGATGGGCGACCAGCGCTCGGTGCTCTCGGCCGACCAGAAGTCCTGGAGCCCCTTCCCCGGCTTCTTCTACTTCGGCGGTGGCGGCGGCGTCTCCAAGGACTTCCAGCAGCCCTGGTACCAGAAGGGCGTGGTGCCCGACGCGATCGCGACCGTGGCGGCCGACGGCACCAAGTCCGCGACCCCGCTGCGGGCCACCCCCGACGTGGCGATGAGCGGTGACCTGGTCGCCTCCACGCTGGTCGGCTACACCGCCGGCGGCACCTACAGCGAGGGCGGCTACGGCGGCACCTCGGTCTCCGCTCCCGAGTACGCGGCGATGCTGGCCGACGCCATCGAGGTGCGCGGCGGCCGGGCCATCGGCTTCGCCAACCCGGCCATCTACGACCGGGCCGGCGGCAAGGCCTTCCGCGACGTGAACGACTCCGCCGTGCACAACAAGTTCGGCAACGTGGTCGACCTCGGCGTGGTCAGCGGCACGCTCCGCGTCCGCCTGTACAAGGTCGCGGCCGACTACGGCCTGACCGCGACCCGCGGCTACGACACCGCAACCGGTGTGGGTACCCCCGCCGGCCGGGACTTCTTCAGGTCCTTCCGGCTGCACCAGCACTGAGAACGGCTGAGTGGCCCGGAGTCGCACCCGACTCCGGGCCACTCGGCGTTTCCCTGCCGACGGTCAGAACCGGTCCACCGGCCGGTAGGTGCCCCAGACCTCGCGCAGCGCGTCGCAGACCTCGCCGACGGTGGCGCGAGCGGCCAGTGCCTCCTTCATCGGGTACAGCACGTTGTCCCGCCCCTCGGCCGCCCTGCGCAGCGCGGTGAGGGCGCGGTCGACGGCGGAACCGTCGCGCTCCGAACGGAGTTCGGCGAGCCGGGCGGCCTGCTGGGCCTCGATCGCCGGGTCGACCCGCAGCGGTTCGTACGGCTCCTCGACGTCCAGCTGGAAGCGGTTGACGCCGACCACCGTGCGCTCGCCGGAGTCCTGCTCCTGCTGGATGCGGTAGGCGGTGCGCTCGATCTCGGACTTCTGGTAGCCCCGCTCGATCGCGGCCACCGAGCCGCCCATCTCCTCGACCTTGGCCATGAGTTCCAGCGCCGCGGCCTCGACCTCGTCGGTGAGGTGCTCCACCACGTACGAGCCGGCGAAGGGGTCGACGGTCGCGGTGACGTCGGTCTCGTACGCGAGGACCTGCTGGGTGCGCAGCGCGAGCCTGGCGGCCTTCTCGGTGGGCAGCGCGATGGCCTCGTCGAAGCTGTTGGTGTGCAGCGACTGGGTGCCGCCGAGCACCGCCGCTAGCGCCTGGACGGAGACCCGGACCAGGTTCACCTCCGGCTGCTGGGCGGTGAGCTGGACGCCGGCGGTCTGGGTGTGGAAGCGCAGCATCTGCGACTTCGGGTCCTTCGCGCCGAACTCGTCCCGCATCACCCGGGCCCAGATCCGGCGCGCGGCGCGGAACTTGGCGACCTCCTCGAGCAGTGTCGTGCGGGAGACGAAGAAGAAGGAGAGCCGCGGCGCGAAGTCGTCCACGTCCATCCCGGCCGCGACGGCGGTGCGCACGTACTCGATACCGTCGGCGAGGGTGAAGGCGATCTCCTGCGCGGGGTTCGCCCCGGCCTCGGCCATGTGGTAGCCGGAGATCGAGATGGTGTTCCACCTCGGGATCTCGGCCCGGCAGTACCGGAAGACGTCGGCGACCAGCCGCAGCGAGGGCTTGGGCGGGAAGATGTACGTCCCGCGCGCGATGTACTCCTTCAGCACGTCGTTCTGGATGGTGCCGGTGAGCCTGCCGGACGGTACCCCCTGGGCCTCGCCGACCAGCTGGTAGAGGAGCAGGAGCAGCGAGGCGGGCGCGTTGATGGTCATCGAGGTGGATACCTCGCCGAGCGGGATGCCGCCGAAGAGCACGCCCATGTCCTCGACGCTGTCGATCGCCACACCGACCTTGCCGACCTCGCCGGCGGCGATCTGGGCGTCCGAGTCGTAGCCCATCTGGGTGGGCAGGTCGAAGGCGACGGAGAGACCCGTGGTGCCGTGGGCGATCAGCTGCTTGTAGCGCGCGTTGGACTCGGCGGCGGTGCCGAAGCCCGCGTACTGGCGCATGGTCCACGGCTTGCCGGTGTACATGGTCGGGTAGACGCCGCGGGTGTACGGGTACCCGCCGGGCCTGCCGAGCCTGGTGGCCGGATCCCAGTCGGCGAGGGTCTCGGGGCCGTACAGGGGCTCGATCGGGAGGCCCGACTCGGTACGGCGGGGCTCGGCTGCCATGAGGTCCTCCGTGCTGGGGTTGCGCCTGGGCGAGGGCGGACGATCCCTCATTGAGATGATCGGTTGTACCGACCGGATTTTCAGGGAGTGGCAATGACCGAACAGAAGGTGGCCGTGGTCACCGGTGCGAGCAGCGGCATCGGTGCGGCGACGGCGCGGCGGCTCGCGGCGGACGGGTTCGACGTGGTGCTGACCGCCCGCCGCACCGACCGGATCGAGGCACTGGCCAAGGAGATCGGCGGGCGCGCGTACACCCTCGATGTGACGGACCGCGCCGCCGTGGACGCCTTCGCGGCCGAGGTCGGCCGGGTGGACGTCCTGGTCAACAACGCCGGCGGGGCGATAGGCGCCGAGTCCGTCGAGGCCGGCGACCCGGCCGACTGGCGGGCCATGTACGAGGTGAACGTCCTGGGCGTCCTGAACGTCACCCAGGCACTGCTGCCCGCCCTGCGGGCCACCGGGGACGGCACCGTGCTGATCCTCAGCTCGACGGCGGCGCTGGCCGCGTACGAGGGCGGCGGCGGGTACGTCGCGGCCAAGCACGCCGCGCACACCATCGCGGCGACGCTCCGGCTGGAGCTGTGCGGCGAGCCGATCCGGGTGATCGAGATCGCCCCGGGCATGGTGAAGTCCGAGGGCTTCGCGGTCACCCGCTTCCGGGGCGACGAGGAGAAGGCGGCCTCGGTGTACGCGGGCGTGGCGGAGCCGCTCACCTCCGAGGACGTCGCGGACACCGTCTCCTGGGCGGTGACCAGGCCCTCCCACGTGAACATCGACCTCCTGGTGGTCCGCCCCCGCGCCCAGGCGGCCAACCACAAGGTCCACCGGGGCTGACCGTCACGCAGAGGGGAGGGTTGTGTCGCGGGAGTGTCAACGTCACAACTTGATAGCTCGATCGAGTGAATTCTGCGCGCTCCCTCCCCAACTGATGAGCCCTCAACTACCGTGGTTCCGCGGCACGGCCGGACCGCACAGTACCCGGCCCCGTCCCTCCTCCACCGGCACGTCGCGCAACCGCACAACACCTACTTTCGTCACTGCCGACACGGTCAACCGGTGCTCCATCCTTGGTGGAGACCTCTGACGCCCTTCCCGCCCTCACGAGGAGGACCCGCTGGCCAGCGACATCCCGCCGCAGCGACTCGACCCGCTGTCGGTGCCGTCCCTGCTCGGGCTTCACCGTTTCAACGAGGCCGACCCCGGCGCAGCCGAGGAAGCCCTGCTGGCCTGCTGCGGCAGCCACCGGTGGGCCCTTCGGCTCACCGCCCACCGCCCTTACCCCGACATAGAGTCCCTGCTCGCCGCCGCCAGTGAGGCTTCGTACGATCTGCGTCCGGCGGACCTCGCCGAGGCGCTGGCGGACGAGAGCTGGATGCCCCAGCCACTGCTCGGCATGCGCGCACCGGGCAGCCAGGCGGCACACACCGCTCTGCGGGCCGCGCACGCCGCGTACGAGGCACGGTTCGGACATGTCTTCGTGGTCTGCCTGGAGGGCATCGCCCCCGAGGAGATGCTCGACACCGTGCTCACCTCGATCCGCACCCGGCTGGCCAACGAGCCGGACGAGGAGCGGCTGGTCGCGGCGGACGAACTCCGCCGGATCGCCCTGACCAGACTGGAGCACCTGGTCGCCACCCACTCCGAGGCCGGCGCGCGCTAGACAGGAGCTAGCCCTGCTGCGCCTTCCGGAGCTTGGCCACCTGCGTCCGGACGACCCGGTCGTCCGGCGCGGGGGCCGGCTCCTTCCCCACCCCGACGGTGCTGAAGACCGCGAGAGCCGTGCCGGTCCTGGCCAGCAGGGCGCGCTGGGAGAGCACCACCGCTCCCGATTCATTCGTGAGAGTGAAGGCCGTGGCACCGTCGGCTCCCTCGGGGGTGGGCGTGTCGAGCCGGGTCAGCCGGTGCTTGGTACGGACGCCCTTCTGCACTCCACCCGTGCTGGAGGTGAACGCGGTGCACTGCGTCAGCAGCTTGTCGAGCTGGTCCTGGAGTTGGGCGGCCCGGCCGGGGCGGAAGGCGAGCAGGCCCGCGTAGACGGCAGCCCCGGGGTCGGCGGACCGGGCGACGCTCAGGTCGGTCTCGGCCAGCGGGCCCGCGGCCGGGTTGGCCGGGGCCACCGCGTCCAGAACCGGCTGGCAGGCCGGTACGTCGGCCGTCTCGCGGTCGTTCCCGGGCCCGGTCTCGCCGTGACCCGGGGTCATCACGGTGACCACGTACCCCTGGCCGAGGTCTCCGTCCGAGAGCACGGCGGCCCGCAGCTGCTCGGCGGTCAGCTCCCGCGGCGCGGCGGCCCGGTCGTCGGAGGGGGTGACGGTGGTGCAGCCCGCGGCCAGCAGTACGCAGCAGAGGACACGGACGGAGCGAGTGGGCACGGCGGTCCTCGGCGGGTGAGTGGGCATCAGCGGATGCGCTACCGTAACGCAGCCGGACATGTACACAGGGTCACCAGAGGCCCGCCCATTAGGCCGAGAGTGCCTGATTGATCACACCCGGGGCCCCCGGAGGCGGTTCACGACACGGCGTCGATAGGATGCTGGCGGCCGGAGGACCGTACCCGGCCGGGCTGACCGACACCGAAGCCGGCCGAGCCCCCAATCCGCTTCCGGAGGGTTTTCCGTGCCGGCTGGAACGCTGTACCGCGGCCGGGAAGGCATGTGGAGCTGGGTGGCTCATCGAGTCACCGGCGTCCTCATCTTTTTCTTCCTGTTCGCCCATGTCCTCGACACCGCACTGGTGCGCGTGTCGCCCGAGGCGTACGACTCCGTCATTCAGACGTACAAGACGCCCCTCGTGAACGTGATGGAGTACGGCCTCACCGCCGCCATCCTGTTCCACGCCCTGAACGGCCTGCGGGTCGTCGCGGTGGACTTCTGGTCCAAGGGTGCCAAGTACCAGAAGCAGATGCTCTGGTCCGTGGTCGGCGTCTGGGTCGTCCTGCTGGCGGCGTCCTTCTACCACATCCTCCAGCACACCCTTCGTACCTGGTTCGGGGGCTGATCCGCGATGACGACGGAATACTCTGACGCTGTTGTCGTCTCGGCCGTCCAGGCCCACACGGGCCAGGGCCTCGGCACCGGTAACCCGGCCGACGCCTTCGTGGTCGAGCCTCCCCGGACTCGCACCAAGAAGACCCCGCGCCGTACGCGTACCAACTTCGAGATGCTCGCGTGGCTCTTCATGCGCCTCTCGGGTGTCGTGCTGGTCTTCCTGATCCTCGGTCACCTGCTGATCATGCTGGTGCTCGACGGCGGCGTCTCCAAGGTCGGCTTCGCCTTCGTGGCCGGCCGCTGGGCCTCGCCGTTCTGGCAGACCTGGGACCTGCTCATGCTCTGGCTCGCCATGCTCCACGGCTCCAACGGCATGCGTACGGTCATCAACGACTACGCCGAGAAGGACTCGACCCGTCTCTGGCTGAAGACCCTGATGGGTGTCGCGACCGTCTTCACGGTCCTGCTCGGCACCCTGGTGATCTTCACCTTCGACCCGAACATCTAATCGGCGAACCCAGAGGCGAGCAGAGACCCATGCAGATTCACCAGTACGACACCGTCATCGTCGGCGCCGGCGGCGCCGGCATGCGCGCGGCCATCGAGTCGACCCAGCGCAGCCGCACCGCGGTACTGACCAAGCTCTACCCCACCCGGTCCCACACCGGCGCGGCCCAGGGCGGCATGTGCGCCGCCCTCGCCAACGTCGAGGAGGACAACTGGGAGTGGCACACCTTCGACACGGTCAAGGGTGGTGACTACCTGGTCGACCAGGACGCCGCCGAGATCATGTGCAAGGAGGCCATCGACGCGGTCCTCGACCTCGAGAAGATGGGCCTGCCCTTCTCCCGTACCGAGCAGGGCCGGATCGACCAGCGCCGCTTCGGCGGCCACTCGCGCAACCACGGCGAGGCCCCGGTCCGCCGGTCCTGCTACGCCGCGGACCGCACCGGTCACATGATCCTCCAGACGCTGTTCCAGAACTGCGTCAAGCACGGCGTCGAGTTCTTCAACGAGTTCTACGTGCTCGACCTGCTGATCAACGACGGCAAGACCGCCGGCGTGGTCGCGTACGAGCTGGCGACCGGTGAGATCCACGTCTTCCAGGCGAAGTCCGTGGTCTTCGCCTCCGGCGGCACCGGCAAGTTCTTCAAGGTGACCTCCAACGCCCACACCCTCACCGGTGACGGCCAGGCCCTGGTCTACCGCCGCGGCCTGCCGCTGGAGGACATGGAGTTCTTCCAGTTCCACCCGACGGGCATCTGGCGCATGGGCATCCTCCTCACCGAGGGTGCGCGTGGCGAGGGTGGCATCCTGCGCAACAAGGACGGCGAGCGCTTCATGGAGCGCTACGCCCCCGTCATGAAGGACCTCGCGTCCCGTGACGTGTGTTCGCGCGCGATCTACACCGAGATCCGCGAGGGTCGCGGCTGCGGCCCGGACGGCGACCACGTCTACCTGGACCTGACGCACCTTCCGCCGGAGCAGCTGGACGCCAAGCTCCCGGACATCACCGAGTTCGCGCGCACCTACCTCGGCATCGAGCCCTACACGGACCCGATTCCGATCCAGCCCACCGCGCACTACGCCATGGGCGGCATCCCGACCAACGTCGAGGGTGAGGTCCTGCGCAACAACACGGACGTCGTTCCGGGTCTGTACGCGGCCGGCGAGGTCGCCTGTGTCTCCGTGCACGGCGCCAACCGTCTGGGCACCAACTCGCTGCTGGACATCAACGTCTTCGGCAAGCGGGCCGGTATCGCCGCCGCCGACTACGCGCAGACGGTGGACTTCACCGAGCTGCCCGAGAACCCGGCCGAGAAGGTGCAGGCGCTGGTCGAGGGCCTGCGCGAGTCCACCGGCACCGAGTCGGTCTCGCAGATCCGCAAGGAGCTGCAGGAGACCATGGACACCAACGCCATGGTCTACCGCACCGGCGAGACGCTGAAGCAGGCGGTCTCGGACATCGCGGCGCTGCGCGAGCGGTACAAGAACGTCGCGATCCAGGACAAGGGCATGCGCTACAACACGGACCTCCTGGAGGCCGTGGAGCTGGGCAACCTGCTCGACCTGGCCGAGGTGCTGGCCGTCTCCGCGCTGGCCCGTGAGGAGTCGCGCGGCGGTCACTACCGCGAGGACTTCCCGACCCGTGACGACGTGAAGTTCATGCGACACACCATGGCGTACCAGGAGGTTGCCGAGGACGGCACCACCTCCATCCGCCTCGACTACAAGCCGGTCGTCACGACCCGCTACCAGCCGATGGAGCGTAAGTACTGATGAGCACTCCGACGATGGAGAACAACTCAGCCGCTCTGGACGCGGCTGAGGCCGGCGGCGTCCAGCTGATCACCGTCACCCTCCGGATCCGCCGGTTCAACCCGGAGGAGCACCCGGACCCGGTGTGGGTCGACTACCAGCTCGAGATGGACCCGAAGGAGCGCGTCCTGGACGCGCTCAACAAGGTCAAGTGGGAGCAGGACGGCACCCTCACCTACCGCCGTTCCTGCGCGCACGGGATCTGCGGCTCGGACGCGATGCGGATCAACGGCCGCAACCGTCTGGCCTGCAAGACCCTGATCAAGGACGTCAACCCGGAGAAGCCCATCACGATCGAGGCCATCAAGGGCCTCGCGGTCCTCAAGGACCTCATCGTGGACATGGACCCGTTCTTCCAGGCGTACAAGGACGTCATGCCGTTCCTGATCACCAACGGGAACGAGCCGACCCGCGAGCGCCTGCAGTCCGCCGAGGACCGCGAGCGCTTCGACGACACCACCAAGTGCATCCTGTGCGCCGCGTGCACGTCGTCCTGCCCGGTCTTCTGGAACGACGGCCAGTACTTCGGCCCGGCCGCGATCGTCAACGCGCACCGCTTCATCTTCGACTCGCGTGACGAGGGCGGCGAGCAGCGCCTGGAGATCCTGAACGACCGTGAGGGTGTGTGGCGCTGCCGCACCACCTTCAACTGCTCGGAGGCCTGCCCGCGTGGCATCGAGGTCACCAAGGCGATCCAGGAAGTGAAGCGGGCGCTGGTCACCCGCCGCTTCTAGAGCACCTGCGGAGGGCCCGTCCGGTTTCGACCGGGCGGGCCCTCCGGCTTTCCCTATTTCTTGCGCAGACCGCGGACGCCGATGCTGCCGACCAGCAGGCCGAGGACCAGCGAGGTGACGGCCAGCAGCAGGTGGACCCAGAAGAAGGCGGTGGGCTGGGAGTGGTCGCCGCCGGTGAAGGCCTGGCCGCCGGAGTCCTTCCAGAGGTTCTTCACGAACGTCGTCCAGATGATCAGGGACCAGACGCCGAAGGCGGCGAGGAACCAGGACGTACGGCGGCTGAGCTTCATGGGGTGGTCCTTGGACGGTGGGGGCACGGTCGTCCTCCAGTATGAGGACTGGGCCGGACGGCCCAGTGACCGGCACTCATTGGAGGGACCGCAGCGGCGCGGCGGGCCACCGGACGACCGGCTGGGTACGTTCACCTCGTGCAGAAAGTCCGTCACCTCACGTACCGATGCGCCGCCGTGGCCGCCGCCGTCTCGCTCAGTGCCGCCGCAGCGGCCCCGCAGGACGAGCCGCCGCCCAAGATGTCCACGATCGGCGGCGAGCGCCTGGCCCGGCCCGGCGTCCAACTGGAACCGAAGGCCGGCGCGCCCGGCCTGCCCGGGGAGCTGACCGGCCAGTCCTGGCTGGTCGCCGACGCCGGCACCGGAGAGGTGCTGGCGGCCCGCAACGCGCACTGGCCGCTGCCTCCGGCCAGCACGCTGAAGATGCTGTTCGCCGACACCGTGCTGCCGAAGTTCGACCGGGCGACGGTGCACAAGGTCGCACCCGCCGAGCTGGCCGGGCTCGGGGCGGGCAGCAGCCTGGTCGGCGTCAAGGAGGACCTGGACTACCGGGTCGAGGACCTCTGGCGCGGCGTCTTCCTCAGCTCGGGCAACGACGCGGTGCACGTGCTGGCCCACATGAACGGCGGGGTCGAGCAGACCGTCAGCCAGATGCAGGCCCGCGCGGACGCCATGCAGGCCCACGACACCCATGTGGTCTCCCCCGACGGCTACGACATGGACGGCCAGGTCTCCTCGGCGTACGACCTCACGCTGTTCGCCCGCGCCGGTCTGCGCAACGCGGACTTCCGGTCGTACTGCTCGACCCAGTCCGCCCAGTTCCCCGGCGCGCTGGACAAGGCCACCGGCCAGCGCGGCAGCTTCGGCATCTCCAACACCGACCGGCTGCTGGGCAAGTACCCGGGGCTGATCGGCGTGAAGAACGGCTACACCACCAACGCCGGTGCCACCTTCGTCGGCGCCGCCGAGCGGGGCGGCCGGACCTTGCTGGTCGCGGTGATGCACCCGGAGTCGTACATGAAGGTGTACGACGAGACGGCGTCGCTGCTCGACTGGGGGTTCGCGGCGGCCGGGAAGGTCACTCCGGTCGGGAAGCTGGTGGACGCACCGGTGGCCGCGACCACCGGCAAGCCCGCGGTGGCCCAGGCCGCTGGCGATCCGCCGCAGGCCGCACCGGTCGAGCAGCGGGCGGCCCGGACCGGCACGACGGCCCGGGTGGGCACGGCCGGGTGGCTCGCGGCCGTGCTGTGCGGGGCCGCCGCCGTCGCCGCCCTGAGCAGGGCGACGCTGCGACGGCGACGGCGGCGGGCCAGGTCCCTGGCCTGGCAGGGGGCCACGCCCGAGGACGTCACGGTGGCCGAGCCGGTGGGGGCCACGGCCATCGGTCGGCGCTGAGGCGCGGGCCCCCGACGGGCTCGGTCAGCAGCTCCGGCGCTTGCGGGCGGCCCTCAGGGCGCGGCGGGTGGCCAGGGTGGCGATGGGCGGGAGCAGGTCGAGCGCGATCCGGCGGGCCGCCGAACGCTCCGGGGCCGCCGCACGGGGCTTCGGGGCGTCGTCCCAGGCCAGCCGGCAGACCGTCCGGCCGGCGATGACGTCCTCGTCCAGCCGGAAGCCCTCGCCGCGCCAGTCGCGGGCCAGCAGGGCCGCCTTCGCGGCCTCGGCGTCGCCCCAGGTGCCGTAGAACTTCTCCGGGGTCAGGCAGACCGGCTGCAGGCCGTGGTCGAACACCGCCTCCCAGACCGCCGCCGCGACACCCGGGGTGTGCGGGGAGCGGTAGTCGTCCAGCACCACCAGGCCGTCCTTGGCGAGGGCCTCCCTGGCCACCTGGATGTCGCCGGCCACGTGCTCGTACAGGTGCGAGGCGTCGACGTGCACGAAGCGGCAGCTGCCCGCCGGGATGCGGCCGTCGGCGAGGACGGAGGTGGGCGCCTGGATCACCGTCGGCAGCTCCTGGTGGAAGGCCAGGTAGTTGGCCTCGAAGGCCTGCCGGGTGAGGGTCTTCCGGTAGGACATGGCCATCTCGGCGGAGTTGTCCTCGTCCGGCGCCTCGGAGTCGAACAGGTCGCAGACGGTGAAGGTCTCACCCCGCTGGAGGTGGCTGCCGAGCAGGATCGCGCTGCGGCCGAGGTAGGTGCCCAGCTCCAGGATGTCCCCGGTGGTCCCGTCCGCGGTCTGGCGGTCCAGCAGCCAGTCGAAGGCCTGTTGGTCGACCCTCCAGAACCAGCCCGGGACCTCGTCCGGGGTACGGGGGACGGCGGATGGCGGCTGCTGCTGCTCGTTGGCGGCGGCGATGTCGGTGTCGGTGTCGGTGTCGGAGCTGGGATCGGCGCTGATCACGAGTATCTCCAGGGGTGGCGGCGGGCGGGGGGTTGCCGCTGCGTCGTTCTCGTCCAAGGGGTGCGTCAGGCGAGGGTGGCCGTGATCATAGTCACAATTTCTGACAAATGGCAGAGGGCGCGCGTCAGTTCTCCCCGGCCGTTTCGAGCTGCGCCCGCGCGCGTGACCTGGCCCGCTGCCGGGCGGCCGCCGGATCGGCCAGGGCCGTCCAGGAGGCGCAGTACATCAGCAGCCGGCTGACGAAGTTGATCCACAGCAGCAGGGCCACCGGGACACCGAAGGCGCCGTAGACACTCTTGCCGGCCACCGAGTTCAGGTAGGACGCCAGCAGCAGCTTGAGCACCTCGAAGCCGACCGCGCCGATCAGGGCGCCCTGCAGGATGTCACGGCGGCGCTGACCGGTGATCCGGGGGAACGGGCCCAGCAGGTACGCGAAGAGCACGACGTCGGCGAGCACGGCGATCAGGAAGCTCGCCACGGACAGCAGATACTTGGTGCCGCCCAGGTTGAGCCAGTCGGCCAGGCGCTCGGCCAGCGTGGTCGCCGTGGTGGAGGCGGCCAGTGACACCAGCGTGACCACTCCCAGGCCGGCCAGGACCAGGCAGTCCCAGGCCTTGCGCAGCACCACGTTCCCGGCTTCCGCGGGCAGTTGCCAGACGTCCCGCACCGAGCCGCGCATGGTGTCCACCCAGCCGAGCCCCGAGATCAGCAGGATCACGCCGCTGATCAGCCCGACCGTCGCGGCGTTGGCCACCAGTGAGGGCAGGTCGAGGGAGTCGGCCAGGCCGGGGACCTGGTCGGCGATCTTGTTCTGCAGCTCCTGCACCCGGGAGTCCGAGAGGGTCGCGACGGCGATCGCCAGGGCGACGGTGAGCAGCGGGAAGAGGGCGAGAAAGGCGAAGAACGTGACGGCGCCGGCGAGGCGGTTGGCCTTGGCGTCGGTGAAGTGGGCGTACACCAGGTAGGGGCGGCTGCGGAGCAGTATGGCGACGACCGGACCGATCACCGGCAGCCTGGTCAGGAATTCCACGGGTCGCTCCTACCCCGCCGGGCCGCCGAGGAGCGTCGGGACAGTCGGGCCGATACGGGACAAAAGTGGACAAGGCCACCTGTATACCGTGCCCGGCCGTCACCCCGCGGGCGGCTTGCCGCCGCAGTACTCCGTCCAGCTCGTGTAGGGGACGTTGCCGCACCAGATCCTGACGTCCTTGCTGTCCTGCGGCCGCCACAGCTCGTGCGGCGCCGTGCAGGTGTGGCCCGGCGCGTACGGCGAGCAGCTCCCGTCGGCGCGCTCCAGGGTGTGGGAGCGCCAGGCGTCCAGACCCATGTCCCCCTTCGCGGGGTCGCTCGGCATGTAGCGGTTGGCCGACCAGGAGCCGGCCATCGCGCCGAACACGGCCAGGCCGCAGAGCGAGCCCGCCGCCAGCCGCCGGCCGAGGAAGCGCGGCAGCCGTACGGCCTGCCGGGCGGTCAGCCGCTGCCAGGCCGCCTGCACGCCGCCGGACAGCAGCATCGCCGCGAGCACGGTGAGCGTGATCAGGGCGTAGAGGATCAGCCAGGTGGTGCGCGGGTAGAGCATCACGGCCTGGTCCCGCTGCATGTGTCCGGCGAACCAGAACCGCAGCACCCAGGCGCCGGCCAGGCAGCTCAGCGCGGCGACCACCGCGGGGCGGCGCAGGCCGAGCGCCAGTGCCAGCGCCAGGCCGGCCAGCACCAGCAGGGTGAAGGTGCCCTGGCCGGCCAGCTCGCCGGGCGGCGGCCAGGCCCAGGAGGCGGGCCAGCCGGAGCGGTCGTAGCGCCAGCCCATCACGTACGCCGGGTCGATGTAGACGTCGAAGTAGGCGTACCGGTCGACCGCGGCGGCACCGTGCTGGGCCATCCGGAGCAGCAGCGGGGCGCCGACCAGGCCGGCGGCGAGGGCGGTACCGCCGAGCAGCACGCCCGCGCGGGCCAGCGCCGACCGGCCGTGCCGCCAGGGTACGAGCGCCAGGATCCCCACCAGGGCGCCGGGTGCGGACCAGACGAACCAGCCCGAGTAGCCGAGGAAGAGCAGCCCGAAGGCCGCGCCCAGGGCCACTCCGCGCAGCAGCGCGGAGGGGATGGACAGGGCCCGTACCCGACTGAGCTCGGTGAGCAGCCGGCCGAGCAGCGGCAGCATCAGCACCATCACCAGGTGGCTGTACGGGCGGATCGGGTCGAGGAAGAGGATCGCGGCCGGCAGCGCCACGGCGAGCGCCCAGGCCGGGCGGAGCAGGCTGCGCCAGGCCAGGTAGCAGAGCGGGCCGAAGACGGCGCTGAGCAGGAGCTGGAGGTCCTTCAGCGCGTAGCCGACGTGCCCGGGGCGGAGGTACTTGGTCCACTCGGCGAGCAGCACGACGAAGCCCGGCGGGTAGAGGTCGGGGAGCCCTTCGCCGCGCAGGAAGGACTCGGCGTAGCCCTGGAGGGTCGCCGGGTCGCCGTCCTGGCCGCCCAGGCCCCAGGGGGTGCCGCGCAGTGCGACGGCGATGCCGCCCGCCACGATGCCGGTGCCGAGGCCCGCCACGGCCGCGCAGCCGAGCCGAAGCAGCAGGCGGAAGCGCCGGTGGTCCGACCGGTGGGCGGCGTACAGCACGACGGCGAGCAGCGGTAGGGCCAGCAGCGCCGCCCGGAACTGCAGTTTGGCGAGGCCGCTGACCTGGCCGATCCGGATCAGCGGATCGACGTGGATGTTGCGGGCCCAGACCATGAAGGCCACCCCGACGCCGAGCGCGACGGCGGCCTCGGCGCCGGCGGCGAGCAGCCTGCGGTAGTGGGCCCGGGCCCCGCCCCGGACGGCGGGCGCCGCCGGCTCGGCGGGGAAGGCCTGGGGGTCGTCGGGAGCCTCGGTTGCCACGTCCGCCATGGTGGTTCGCTTCCGTCGGAGGTGAACCGGACTTCTACGGGGGCAGCCTGTTCCGCTCGGCGGCACCGGGCAGTCCTCCGGCACTGCACTCGGCGCAACGAGCCCCCGTCACAGGGGTCACGGCCGGTCCATGACAGTTCCCTCGAACGGCTCAACGATCACCGGACGGTCATTCGCGTCGTACCGGATCAGCGCGATCTCGAGCTGGTCCCGGCGGCCGGGCCCGGCGAGCTGCCGGGTCCTGGCGGCCTGCTCGGGGCTGTCGAGGTAGACCCGCAGCGGTACGGGCGAGGCGTCCGCGAACTCGACGATCTGCTCCGGGGTGCGCTGCCAGCGGCCCCAGACCCAGGCCCGCCAGGAGAGGCCGTTGTCGCGGGCCAGCACGCCGAGCCAGAGGTTGCCCTCCGAGAAGCGCGGGTCCTCACCGGCGTGCGGCTCGGCCAGGATGACGCCGATCCGCCGGTCCGGCACCGGGCGGGAGGCGTGGATCGCGGTGACCAGCGCGGCGCTGGCCGGGGCGGCGTGCTCGCCTCGCTGGTACCCGGCACCGCTGCTGTCCTGCCAGCCGCTGCGGGTGACTCCCCGGTCCGGCTGGGCGTTGAGGACCAGGACGGCCAGCAGGACGGCGGCCGTCGCCCCGGCCCAGCCGGCCCGGACCGGCCGGGCGGCGCGGCGGCGGTGTTCCGGCGCGCCGAGCAGGGGGACGACGGCGGCCCCGAGCGCGACCAGGGTGACCACGACCAGCTGGTGCAGCAGCTTCTCGTAGTAGTACGCGGTGTGCCCGGTGGTGGCGACCTGGTACCGCTGCACGCCCACGGCCAGCGCGGCGACCACCAGGACGGCGCCGAGCGCGGCCCGCCGGACGGCGTTCCGCCGGGCCGCCCGGGTGAGCAGGCCGAGCACGGTGAAGGCGAGCAGCGGCAGCAGCAGGTGCCGGGAGACGGGCTGCACCCCGCCCGGCATCGCCAGGATCTCGGCCGAGCCCGCCTGCTTCCAGTTGGCCAGGACAGGCAGCGCGGCCGCCGCTGCGGTGGCCGCGGCGGCGACGAGCACGTACGGCCGCACCCGCAGCCATCGTCGTCGGTGCACCACGGCCCAGATCAGCAGCATCGGCACCGCGGCCACCAGCAGCAGGTAGTAGGCGAAGGCCAGACCCGTCGTCAGCGCGCCGAGCAGCAGCAGCTGTTCACCCGGCCGGGCGAGCGGGCGGAGCACCAGGGCGGCGAGCAGGGCGAGCAGCGCGAGGCCGAAGAGCTCGCTCTCGAAGCCGGCCAGCAGCAGCGGGGTGCCCTCGACCAGCACGAGGTAGCCGCCGACCAGTGCACCCAGCGGCAGCACCGCCCAGCCGCCGAGCGCGGGCCCGGCGGCCCGGCGGGCGGCCCACAGCACCGCCGCGACGAAGGCGGCGAGCACGCCGCCCGCGAGCAGGACGAAGGTGCCGAGCGAGGTCAGCGCGTCCGACGGGGCGGCATCGCCGGTCGCGAAGCGGGTGAGCACGGCAAGGGTCAGATGGCTGCCCTGCGGGTAGGTCTGGAAGCCGTCCTGGAGGGTGACGGCGGCCTGCTCACGGTGGAAGGTGAGGTAGCCGCCGAACCTCAGCACGCTGTCGTAGAGCGCGAAGTGCCTGGCCAGGTCCTCGCCGTGGAAGAGCGCGGCGAGCCGGCCGGTGGCGTCCGTGGTGACCAGCGGGCGGAGGCAGAACCAGCCGGTGGCAGCGACCACGAGCAGCAGCAGCCCGTCCCCGAGGGGCATCCGCAGCCGTACGGCCTGACGCCGGGTCAGCACGACGGCGGCGAGCGGCAGCGCCGTCGCCTCGGCGAGGGCGAGCGGGTTCAGGCCCCAGGGCCAGGACGAGGCGAGCACCCCGAGCAGGCAGAGCCAGCCGGTGAGCAGCCCGGCCGCGAGCACCAGCCGGTCGACCACCGTCGTGCGGGAGCGGAACTGGAGGGCGGTGGCGCCCCACAGCAGGGCGAGGGTGGACAGATCGGCCCGGAGCAGGTGGAGCAGCGGCGGTGCGGCGAGCAGGACGGCCGCGAGGGCGATCGACGGGCCGTCGGCCCGGCCCGGGCGGCTGTCGCGGACCCCGGGTTCGTCGGAGGCCCCTGGCTCGTCGGAGGCCGTGGTGGCCGCGTCCGGCATGGTGGTCCGCTTCCGTCGGAAGGTGAACCGGAGCCCCGCAGGCGGCGCCGGACAGGCCTGCGGCACTGCGCCCTGCGCAACGAGCAGGACGGCACGGAGGGTGCGCCGCACCACCCGGACGGCGGAGCGTCAGGCGCTCGGCCGGTCAGCTGCCGGACGGACGGACCCGCCGGGCGGCCTTGGCCGCGGCCTGCCTGGTCCGGGCGAGGGCGCGGACGCCCTGGTAGGTGAGGTAGTGGCCGTGGCTGAGCAGCTCGGTACGGACGCCCTCGGCGCCGGACGCGGGCCGGTAGCCGGCCGGGCGCAGCCGGGCGCAGTGCTGCGCGGCGCGGCGGAAGTACTCCCGGCGGTCGCCCGGCGGGACCCGGCCGGGCTTGCTGACCACCGTGTTGAGGTGGTGCACCATCCGCCCGTAGACCACCGGGCGCCAGCGGTCCAGGTCGGGCCGGCGGTCGAGGAAGGCGAAGACCAGGTCGTACTGGTCGAAGACGTCGAAGTGCTTGCGGGTGGCCGTCGCGAGTATGTTCCCGCCCTGCTCGCGCTGGCGGTAGTGGACGCCGACCAGGTCGAGCATGGTGATCCGGCCGGCCGCGAGGAGGGCCGGGAAGGTCCACGGGGTGTCCTCGTAGTACCCGGCCGGGAAGGTCAGGCCCTGCTCGTCGATGTAGCCGCGGCGGTAGGCCTTGTTCCAGACCACCATCAGCAGGTCGAGCAGGTCGGGGCGCTGGTCCAGGGCGAAGACGTCCGGGCCGGGGCGGGCGAAGACCGGGGCGGAGTTGCTGCGGACGACCCGGCCGTCCCAGTACGTGCGCGCGTAGTCGTAGACCAGGATGTCCGGGTCCTCGCAGGCGAGCAGGCGGTCCTCGACGGCCCGGAGCAGGCCGGGGGTGAGCGTGTCGTCGCTGTCCAGGAAGATCACGTAGTCGCCGGTGGCGACCTCCAGGCCGGCGTTGCGGGCCCGGCCCAGGCCGACGTTGGCGGGGAGGTGGAGCACCCGGACGCGCTCGTCCTTCGCGGCCGCCTCGTCCAGGATCGCGCCGCAGCCGTCCGGTGAGTGATCGTCAACCGCGATCAGCTCGAAGTCCGCGCACGACTGCGAGAGCACCGAGTCGAGGCACTCGGCCAGGTACTCCTGCACCTGGTAGACGGGGACGATCACGCTGAAGCGGGGCATTTGTGACTCATTCTAAGGGGGTGCTCAGCCGCCGGAGATCACCGGGCCGCCGGAGGAAACAACCCGTTCACGGCCTGGGGCAGGGCCAGGCGCAGACTAGCCGCCGCAGGGCCCCCTGCGCACCCCCCGACCGGCGGGAACACCGGACCCCCGTGGCCGCTAACGATCCGCCAGGGCCCCGGTCACCGTCGTCGTACCATCGAGTGATCCCCGGCAGCGGCCCGGCCGTCTGCGGCTCTACGCTCCCATGCAGCTCAACCGCACATCGACGACGCCGCGGCCCCGCGAGGCCGCGGCCGGCAGCCTGGAGAGGCCCCAGCCATGTCCGAAGCCCGCGACCCGCAGACGCCCGGCTCCCCCACCGGCGGTGCCACCGCCGACGCCTCCTACACGGAGCGCCTGGTGACCCTGGAGCAGTCCGGCATCAAGCGCCTGCTGCCCACCCAGGCGCCCTACCGCTGGAACCTCAAGCGGCTCCGGCTCGGCCGGGTGCTGGACGTGGGCTGCGGTGTCGGCCGCAACCTGCAGAACTGCGACCCGGGCAGCGTCGGCGTCGACCACAACGAGACCTCGGTGGCCACCGCCCGGGCCCGCGGCCTGATCGCGTACACCGCGGCCGAGTTCGAGGCCGACCCGGAACTCAGCCGGCCGGGCGCCTTCGACAGCATGCTGGTCGCCCACGTGCTGGAGCACCTGGACCTGGAGACCTGCGAGCAGCTGCTCAAGAGCTACCTGCCGAGCATCCGCTCGGGCGGCAAGGTGGTACTGATCACCCCTCAGGCAGCGGGCTACAAGTCGGACCCGACACATGTCCGTTTCGTCGATTTCGAGGGCCTTCGTACCTACGCCGAGCGGGCCGGGCTCAAGGTCGACCGCAGCTACTCCTTCCCGCTGCCCGAGGCCGCCGGGAAGGTCTTCAAGTACAACGAGTACATCCTGGTCGGCATCGTTCCCTGACGGGCTCGGCTCCTGGGTGCGGCCGGTCGCGGACGGTAGGATCGCCGTACACCTGTGCGCCGGTTCCCCCCCGACGCCGGCCGCAGGCCGGTCGCACGCCCCCGATGAAAGGCCCGCGCAGCCGATGGCCCCCCGCCTCTCCGTCGTCGTCCCGATCTACAACGTCGAGCGCTACCTCGAGGAGTGCCTGGACTCCATCGCCGCCCAGACCTTCGACGACCTCGAATGCGTCATGGTGGACGACGGGTCCAAGGACGGCAGCGCGGCCATCGCCGAGGCGTACGCCGCCAAGGACTCCCGGTTCCGGCTGGTCAAGCAGGAGAACAAGGGCCTCGGCGCCGCCCGCAACACCGGGTACCGCCACATCAGCGAGGGCACCGAGTTCCTGGCCTTCGTGGACAGCGACGACACCCTGCCGCCCAGTGCGTACGAGCTGATGATCGGCACCCTGGACGAGACCGGCTCGGACTTCGCCACCGGCAACGTGCTGCGCTTCCGCGCCGTCGGGTACTACCAGTCCGGCGGGCACCGCAAGCCGTTCAAGGAGACCAGGCTCAAGACCCACGTCACCGAGATCCCCACGCTGGTCACCGACCGCACCGCGTGGAACAAGGTGTACCGCCGCTCCTTCTTCGACGCGGCCGGGGTGCTCTACCCCGAGGGCATCCTGTACGAGGACGCCCCGGTCAGCGTGCCCCACCACTACCTGGCGACCAGCGTGGACGTCCTCTCCGAGCCGATCTACCACTGGCGCGAGCGCGAGGTCGGCGAGATGTCGATCACGCAGATGAAGACCAACCCCAAGGGCCTGATCGACCGGGTCAAGTCCATGGAGCTGGTCCGGGCCTGGCTGCTGGAGCAGAGCGACCCGAAGTTCCGGAAGTACCTGAACTCCTACGACGAGAACAACCTCGTCGAGGAGATCCCGATGTTCTTCTGGTCGGTGCTGGACGGCGACCAGGGCTACCGCGACGCGTACCAGGAGAGCGTCGGCCGGCTGCTCCGCGCCATCGGCCCCGAGCAGATCCGCAAGCTCCGCGCACCGCTGCGGCTCAAGTACCACCTGACCCTGCAGGGCCGGATGGACGAGCTCGTCGAGCAGATGCGCTTCGAGAAGGACAGCAACGGAGCCGCGCCCGCCCGCGGCCTGCTCCGCCCGTACGCCGACTACCCCTTCCTGCGCGGCGGCCGCAAGAGCGTGCCCGCCGACGTGCTGCGCCTGGACAACGCGCTGGTCATGCGCAGCCGGCTGTACGGGTCCGCCTGGGTGGACGGCAAGCTGACGATCACCGGCCACGCCTTCCCCGAGCACCTCGGCGCCGAGCACAAGCACGACATGGTCAAGGTGCTGGTGCTGCGCGAGGCCAAGGGCCGCCGGGTGCTCGCCGTGCAGACCAGGGCGCAGTACAGCCCGGAGGCGACCGCCAGCTCCCCGCACGACCTCTACAACTGCGACTGGGCCGGTTTCACCGCGACCATCGACCCCAAGCGGCTCAAGCACCGCGGCCAGTGGAAGGACGGCTCCTGGCGGGTGCTCGTCGCGGGCATCGGCAAGGGCGGCGTCTACAAGGGCCGGATCTCCGGCGGCTGGAGCGACACCGCCGAGTACCCGCCGGTGCACTGGGTCGACGAGGACGTCCGGATCGTCCCGTGGCTCAAGGACAACTTCGTCCACCTGCGGGTCGAGCGGATCCGCGCCCGCGCCGTGCAGGTGACCGCCGCGCGCGGCGTGGTGGAGGTCACCGGCGCCGTCCGCTCCGGCCCGGACCTGGCCGGCGCCCAGCTGCGGCTCAAGCACGTCGAGTCCGACCGCGATCTGCTGTTCCCGCTGGAGCTCGGCGTGCCGGCCGGCCTGAACGTGCCGTTCACCGCGAGCTTCCCGATCAGCGACCTGACCGCCGTACGCGAGGCCTGGGCCGCGCTGGACCCGGCCTCCGACGAGCGGCTGCGCGACCGCTGGGACACCGAGCTGCAGCTCGTCGACGGCACCACCGTGCCCGTGGTGATAGACGACCGGGCGGCCCCGGCGCAGCTGGACGTGCCGATCAACTCCGACACTCGTGCCCTCTACTCCAAGCCCTCCCCCAGCGGGTACCTGCAGTTCACCGACCAGGTGCTGCAGCCGGTGGTCGAGGAGGTCGTCGCGGCGCGCGACGCCGACGGCTTCCTGCTGAGCGGCACCTTCCCGCTGCCCGGGACCCACCGCTACGAGCTGGTGATCCGGCACAACTGGCGCGAGGAGGAGCACAGCTACCCGGTCGAGATCACCGACGGCCGGTTCCGCGCCGCGCTGCCCGCCGTCCCCACCGCCTCCTTCGCCGGCCAGGTGCCGCTGCACAGGGGCACCTGGGAGGTCTTCTTCCGCCCGGTCGGCGCCCCCGTCGGCAGCCTGTGGCCGCAGGTGCTGCTCGCGCCCTCCTGCCACGGCTCGCTGCCGCTGGAGGTCGAGGCACGCGGCAAGCGCATCGCGCTGGAGCGCCGGGTGTACGACAGCCTCTCCCTGGAGGCGCACGCCGACCTGCTGCCCGAGGAGCGCAGCGGCTACCGCCAGCGGCAGCTGCGGGGCAACTTCCCGGCCTTCCAGCAGCAGCCGCTGACCGACACGGTGCTCTACAACGTCGCCCTCGGCGGGCAGTACGCGGGCTCGCCGCGCGCGGTGCACGAGGAGCTGGTCCGCCGCGGCGCTCCGCTGCGCCACCTGTGGACCTCCGACGACATGCAGGCGGACCTGCCGCAGACCGCCGAGGCCGTCCGCCACTGGAGCCCCGAGTGGTTCGAGGCGCTGGCCACCGCGAAGTACATCGTGACCAGCACCCACCTGCCCGACTTCTTCGAGCGGCGCCCCGGCCAGGTCGTGCTGCAGACCTGGCACGGCACCCCGTTGAAGCGGATCGGGCACGACTTCGAGAAGGTCTGGTTCACCGACGCCGAGTACCTCAAGCACCTCGACCGCGAGGTGCCGCAGTGGAGCCTGCTGGTCTCCGGCAACCGCTTCTCGACGCCGGTGCTGCGCCGGGCGTTCCGCTACCAGGGCGAGATCCTGGAGTCCGGTTACCCGCGCAACGACGTGCTGTTCGCGGCCGACCGGGAGAAGACCGCCGAGCAGGTCCGTGAGCGCCTCGGCCTGCCCGAGGGCAAGAAGGTGGTGCTGTACGCGCCGACCTTCCGCGAGGACCGCCGCCGCCCGCAGGACGGCTACCAGCTGGACCTCCGGCTCGACCTGGCCGCCGCGCAGGCCGCCCTGGGCGAGGACCAGGTGCTGCTGGTGCGCGGCCACGAGGTGATGTGCGGACAGATCCCGGGCGCCGGGAACGGCTACATCTGGGACGTCGGCACGTACCCCGACATGGCCGACCTGCTGCTGATCGCGGACGTGCTGGTCACCGACTACTCCTCGTCGATGTTCGACTTCGCCAACACCGGTCGGCCGATGCTCTTCTTCACGTACGACCTGGAGCACTACCGGGACAACCTGCGCGGCTTCACCTTCGACTTCGAGTCGGAGGCGCCCGGCCCGCTGCTGGGGAGCTCGGAGGAACTGGTCGGCGCGCTCGGGCGGGTGGACGAGCTGGCCGCCGAGTACGAGGACAAGTACACCGCGTTCCGCGAGGCGTACTGCGATCTTGATGACGGGCAGGCCTCGGCGCGGGTGGTCGACGCTCTGCTGGGCTGACGCCACGTCAGTGAACTGGCCTCCGGGGAACGCGAGTTGCTCGGAGGCCAGTTCGATCACCGCCACGGCCGGGGGACACCGGTCGTCGGGGGTACGAATTTTTCCCGCCCGGGCGTGGTTGACCTGGGCAGGCGTGCCGGTGTGTGATGACACACGCAGTTCACGCCAGTGTCACCGACGATCTGCTCGGCTGTCCCCCACCGGCATGGCGCGGCTGTCGGCCGCCATCCCGGCCGTCCTGCTGCCATGGAGGGGGTCCGGGCGCTCGGGATCTCACTGCTGGAGAATCGATGTCCAACCCCCGTCCGGCCCGACGGATCCTGCGCGGCGTGAAGCGAAGGGCCCGCAGGCTCCTGGTGACGCTGCGGGTACTGCCTCCGGTCGTCCCCGCCGCGCCGAAGCCGGTGGAGCCGGAGCCGGAGCCGGTCGACCCCCTGCACGAACGCGAGGAGCAGCTCCTGTCGGTGCTGCCCGAGGTCGTGCGGCACCAGGACCGACTGGCCGAGGTGCGTGACGACGTTCTCTCCGGCGAGGCGTTCCGGCTGAACTTCCAGGAGGTCGCCGAGGTCCTGGAGAGCGCGGGCGTGGCCTTCGCGCCGGTGCCGGACGGGCGGGTGCGGCACCGGGTCGCCATCCACCCCGGCGCACGTGCGGACGTCCTGGCGCTCTGCGCGAAGAGCTTCGCCGGCCGGCCGGTGTACGCGGACCTGCTGGGCCACGACGTGACGCTGCGCACCGTGCTGGCCGAGGATCTGCCCGAGGCGGTGGCGACTCTCGAGGCCGAGTGGGACTCCGGAGAGGACGAGTCGGACGAGGCCACGTCGGCCGAGGTCTCAGGCGAGGCCTCCGACGAGTCCGCCCCGGACGGTGCGGAGGACTCCGGCCTCGATGGCGAAGAGGCTCCGGCGGCCGACCGGATTCCGCCCGTCGTGGTCAAGGGCATCCGGATCTACCGGCCGATCGTGACCAGCGGCCGCAGCCTGCTCTACGGGGCCGGCCACGGCTGCGACGTGGAGTTCTGGGACGCCGCCACCACGCAGGGCGCGGTCGCCTCGATCAGCGAGACGCCCTTCGGCTGGTGGGTCCCCTCGCTGGAGCCGACCAGCGTCATCCGGATCGGCGACCGGGACTACCCCGCCCCCGAGGCCTTCACCCGGACCCTGCTGGACGACGTCGACTTCCCCGTGGACGCGGTCATCACCTGGGTCGACGACAGCGACCCCGACTGGCAGCGGCGCCGCGCCGAGGCCAGGGCGGCCCGCCTCGCGCAGGCCGGCGAACCGGCCGCGACCGACACCCCGCAGGTCGAGGGGGACGACGAGGAGCGCTTCCACAACCGGGACGAGCTGCGCTACTGCCTGCGCGCCATCGCGATGTACGCGCCGTGGATCCGCCACGTCTTCCTGGTGACGGACGATCAGACCCCGGACTGGCTGGACACGTCCAAGCCGGGCATCACCGTGGTCTCCCACCGCGAGCTGTTCACCGACCCCTCCGCTCTGCCGGTGTTCAACTCGCACGCGATCGAGACCCAGTTCCACCGCATCGCCGGGCTCTCCGAGCACTTCCTCTACTTCAACGACGACGTCTTCCTCGGCAGGCCGCTCCGGCCCGAGGACTTCTTCCGGGGCAACGGCAGCTCCCAGCTGTTCCACGACGGCCGGATCATCCCGCCGGGCGAGCCGGCCCCGCAGGACGACGAGTACGTCGCGTCCCAGAAGAACACCCGGGCGCTCCTGGAGCGCGAGCACGGCCGGTCGTTCACCAACGTCCTGGCGCACACCCCGCACGCCCTGCGGCGGAGTGTGCTGGCCGAGGTCGCCGCCCGCTACTCCACCGAGCTGGCGGCCACCGTCCGCTCCGCCTTCCGGTCCCGCCACGACCTCGCGCCGGTCACGCTCAGCAGCCACCTCGCCTACCTGACCGGCCGGGCCGTGATCGGCCGGATCGGACACACCTACGTCGACGTCGACCGCTACTCCGGGCTCGACCAGCTGCCCACGCTGCTCGCCGAGCGCTCGACCGACACCTTCTGCCTCAACGACGGGCATCTCGACGGGGTGCCCAGGGACCATCAGCACCGGGCCGTGGTCGGGTTCCTCCAGGGCTACTACCCCGTGGCCGGGCCGTTCGAGAAGACGCCGCCGGCGCCGGTCAGCGTGCCGGCCGCCCCGGAGACGGAGGAAGCGGTGGAGACGGCACAGCCGACGGAGGACGCGGACGCCCACAGCGTCACCGTCTAGGAGGCCGGCCGCCGCCCGGGACAGCCCCACGGGCGGCGGAAGCCTCTCCGACTCGTCCCGCTAGAGTTTGCGTCACGCCAGCTCGCCGCTGCGCCGGTGCCCGGGTCCCGTCCGGCACAGCCGGGCCAGGAGCCGGGCCGATCCCCATGACCTGCCGCTCACCCGTACGGAGGACCGTCGTGCCCGACGCCGCGCCGCGCCGCCCCGCCAGAGCCCTGCCCGGACTGCACCGGGCACCCGTGATGTGGCGGCTGCCGCTCGGTGTGCTGGCGGGCACCCAGGCGATCTGGCTGTTCTGGTGGGCCGCCTTCCACCCGGGCCTGATCAGCTACGACTCGGTGATGTACACCTGGCAGGTCACCACCGGGAACTGGACCTCCGACCACTCGGTGCTCTACGACGCCCTGGTCTGGGTCACGCTGCACCTGCCGGGCCGGTTCGCGCTGCTCACCCTGCTGCAGACCACCGCGATGTCGGCCGCCCTGGCGTACGCCTGCGTGGCGATGCGCGATCTGGGAGTGCGGGCCCGGTGGAGCGTTCCCGCCGCGCTCGCGGTGGCGGCCCTGCCTCCCACCGGGACGGTCGTCGTGTTCGTCTGGAAGGACGTGCCGTTCTACATATGCGCGGTGCTGGTCTTCGCCGCCACCGCGCGGCTGGTCGCGGGGCGCAAGCGACCGCGGTTGAGCGGCCGGCGGGGGCTGCGGCCCGGCTCGGTCCGGTTCGACCTCGCGGTGCTCACGGTCGGCCTGCTCGGCCTCGGACTCTTCCGTAACAACGGCCTCGGCCTCGCGCTGCTCGCCAGCGCGGCACTGGTCATCGCCCTGCCCGGGCAGCGGATCAAGCTCGGCTCGCTGACCGCGGCCACGGTGCTGATCCCGCTGGTCGCCCAGCTGTGGCTCTACCCCGCCCTGGGTGTCAAGCAGCCGCCGTCGGACTCGGTGTTCGCCCTGAACTACTCGGATGTCGCGGTCGCGTACCAGCAGGCGCCGTCGCTCTTCAGCCCCGCCGACATCGCCGTGCTGGAGCGGGTCGCACCGCTGAGCACCTGGCAGCAGGGCGCCAACTGCCACTCCGCCGACCTGCTCACCAACAGCTGGGCGCCGTTCGACCACGCCGCCGCCGAGCGGTACAGCGGGCAGCTGATGGGCCTGTGGACCAAGGTGCTGAAGCAGCGCCCGGACGTCATCGTCGGCGCCCGGATCTGCCGCGGCCACATCGCCTGGGCCCCGACCTCCGACCGGGGCGCGGCCGGTGCCACCACCCAGCTCCCCTACCTCGGCACCCCCGCGGACCTCTGGGGCTGGGCCTCCCCCGCCTCCACCGGCGATCCCAAGGCGGGCAGGATCTCCCCGAACGGCAAGATGGCCGGCAGCCCCTACCTGCCCGACTTCGCCACCCACCCGCTCTCGACCACCGCGCACAAGGCCGCGCTGTGGCTGAACAACCTCTTCCGGGTGCCGCAGCTCGACTGGCTGTTCTGGCGCGGCGCGACCTGGTGCTACCTGATCTACGCGGCGCTGGCCTGCTACGCCATCGGGCGCCGGCGGCCCGCGGTCTACGCCCTCGCGGGGCTGCTGGTCGGGCAGCAGCTGACGGTGCTCGCCGCCAACCCGGTGGAGAGCTACCGGTACGTCGCCGCCCCGCTGTTCATCGGCCCGTTCTGCCTGGGCCTGATCGCCGCCCGCCGGGAATCCTCGGGCACGGCACCTGTGCCGGCACCGGAGAACCGCTCCGACCTGCACCGGGAACACCCGGACCGGAACGGGAACCGCGCGGCCGGCACCGCCGCCACGCGGGCGCCGCAGTCCGTTCGGCTCTGAGCTCAGCCGCCGAGGCGGGGGCTCGGCCCCCGCCCGAAGGCGTACGTCCGCCAGGGCCGCCAGACCTCGTCCGGGCCGAAGCGGGAGAGGCTGAAGGCCGGGACGTCGAAGGCGGCGTGGAAGGAGCGGGCCTTCTCGTAGGCCTCGTCGAGGATCTCCTCGGCGAGGCCGTGGGCGACGGTCACGTGCGGGTGGTACGGGAAAGCCAGCTCGCGTGCGAGCGGGCCCGAGCGGACCGCCGCCTCCAGTGCGCGGCACTCCTGGGCGCCCTCCTCCACCCGGACGAACACCACCGGGGAGACGGGGCGGAAGGTGCCGCTGCCCTGCAGCAGCATCCGGAAGGCGGGGTGGGCCGCGGCGACGGCCGTCAGGTGCGCCTCGACCTCGGGGAGCAGGGCCGCCGGGATCTCGGTCGGCGGCAGCAGGGTGACGTGCGTCGGTATCGAGCGGGCGAGCGGGTCGCCGTGCCCGGCGCGGGTGTCCTGGATCGCCGTGCCGTACGGCTCCGGGACGTGGATGGACACGCCGATGGTGACGGCCTCGGGGAGGCCGCCACCACCGGGCGGGGTCGACAGCGGCATCAGTGCTTGGGCGGCACGCTGGTCGGCTTCAGGAACCCGATCCGGTCGTACACCGTCGCCAGCGTCTCGGAGGCGACCGCGCGGGCCTTCTCCGCGCCGATGGCGAGCACCCGGTCCAGCTCGGCCGGGTCCTCCAGGTAGGTCCTGGTGCGGGCCTGGAAGGGCGTCACCCACTCGGTGAACAGCTCGGCCAGCTCGGTCTTCAGGGCGCCGTACATCTTGCCCTCGAAGTGCTCCACCAGCTTCTCGATCGACTGGCCACTGAGTGCGGAGTGGATGCGCAGCAGGTTGGAGACGCCGGCCTTCTTCTCCTCGTCGTAGGAGACGACCGTGTCGGTGTCGGTGACCGCGCTCTTGAACTTCTTGGCGCTCACCTTGGGCTCGTCCAGCAGGTTGACCAGGCCCTTGGGCGAGGAGGCCGACTTGCTCATCTTGGCCGACGGGTCCTGGAGGTCCAGGATCTTGGCCGTCTCCTTGAGGATGTACGGGTTCGGCACCGTGAAGGTGGGCGCGTAGCGGGTGTTGAAGCGCTCCGCGAGGTCGCGGGTGAGCTCCAGGTGCTGGCGCTGGTCCTCGCCGACCGGGACGGCGTCGGCCTGGTAGAGCAGGATGTCGGCGATCTGCAGGATCGGGTACGTGAACAGGCCGACCGAGGTGCGGTCGCTGCCCTGCTTGGCGGACTTGTCCTTGAACTGCGTCATCCGTGCGGCCTCGCCGAAGCCGGTCAGGCAGTTCATGATCCAGCCGAGCTGGGCGTGCTCGGGTACGTGCGACTGGATGAAGAGCGTGCAGCGCTCGGGGTCCAGGCCCGCGCCGAGCAGCTGGGCCGCCGAGATCCGGGTGTTCTGGCGGAGCGTCTCCGGATCCTGATCGACGGTGATCGCGTGCAGGTCGACCACCATGTAGAAGGCGTCGTTCGCCTCCTGCAGATCCACCCACTGGCGCACCGCGCCGAGGTAGTTGCCCAGGTGGAAGGAGCCCGAGGTGGGCTGGATGCCGGAGAGCACCCGGGGGCGGTCCTTGACCGGTCCGGTGATCGCTGCGTTGACCATGAGCGCCATTGTTCCAGCTTCAGCGACCCCTCAGG
This sequence comes from Kitasatospora atroaurantiaca, assembly GCF_007828955.1. Taxonomy (NCBI): domain Bacteria; kingdom Bacillati; phylum Actinomycetota; class Actinomycetes; order Kitasatosporales; family Streptomycetaceae; genus Kitasatospora; species Kitasatospora atroaurantiaca. The sequence goes on from NZ_VIVR01000001.1 coordinate 2,965,575, forward strand.
AAACTTCCGCCCCTGGAGGATCCGACAGTGTGACTGCACTCACTCCGGCCGTCCCCGCTGCGGTCACCCGAATCCGCTCGATCCGGCGCCCGTCCAGCTTGGCCACCGTGAGCCGTACGCCGTCCTCGGTCGTCACCTGGTCGCCGTCCTCCGGCAGCTTGCCGAGCGCGCTGACCACGTACCCCGCGACCGTCTCGTACGGGCCCTCGGGCAGGACGACGCCGGTCTCCTCGGTGAAGTCGGAGAGGTTGAGCAGCCCGTCCAGCTCCATCGCGCCGCCGGCCAGGCGGCGGGTGGCGGTGGTGTCCTGGGCGTCGTACTCGTCCCGGATCTCGCCGATCACCTCCTCGACCAGGTCCTCCAGGGTGACGATGCCGGCCGTGCCGCCGTACTCGTCCACCACGATCGCCAGGTGATGGCCCTCGCGGCGCATCTCGCTCATCGCCTCCAGCACCCGCTTGGTGGCCGGCAGCAGCTTGACCGGGCGGGCCAGGTCGCGGACCCGGATGGCCTGCTCGCCTCGCGCGCCGTACAGGTCGCGGACGTGCACGAAGCCCACGACGGCGTCGTACGAGCCCTCGACCACCGGGTAGCGGGAGTGCGGGGAGGAGCTGGTCTCCTCGCGGACGTCGGCGAGCAGACGGTCGGCGTCCAGGAAGGTGACCTCGGTGCGCGGCACCAGCACCTCGCGCAGCTGGCGCTCACCGGCCGCGAAGACCTCGGCGATCAGGGCGCGCTCGTCGCTGCCGAGCTCGGTGTTGGCGGCGACCAGGCCGCGCAGCTCCTCGGAGCTCATGCTGCCGCGGCCCGCCTTGGGGTCGCCGCCGAAGAGCCGGACCATCAGGTTGGTCGAGTGGCCGAGCAGCCAGATCGCGGGGCGCAGCACCACCGACATCACGTCGACCACCGGCGCGGCCAGGACCGCGATGGAGTCCGCGCGCTGCAGGCCGATCCGCTTGGGGGTGAGCTCGCCGAGGACCAGCGAGACGTAGCTGATGACGAGGGTGAGCCCGACCAGGGCCACGGCGTCCGCGACACCCTGGGAGAGCCCGAGGTCGACGAAGACCGGGGCGAGCTTGCCCGCCAGCGTGTCCGCGCCGAAGGCGGCGGACAGGAAGCCCATACAGGTGACCCCGACCTGGACGGCGGCCAGGAAGCGGTTCGGATCGGCGGCGAGGTGGGCGGCTCGGTCGGCGCCCCGGGTGCCCCGGGCCTCCAGCTCGCGGATCTGGCCCTCACGCAGCGAGATCAGCGAGATCTCCGCGACGTTGAAGAGCCCGCCCAGCATGATGAAGACGAGGACGAGCGCGGCATCCCCGAGGGTTTCGTTCACGGTGGGTCAGTGTACGGCTGTGGCCGGACGCCATAACGGCGCCCGGCCACAGACCTCGGTCCACAGATGTCGGGCTGCGGACTTCAGCTGACTCAGATCAGGCCGAGACCGGCGACCGCGTCGCGCTCCTCGACCAGCTCGCCGACCGAGGCGTCGATCCGGGCGCGCGAGAAGTCGGAGATCTCCAGGCCCTGGACGATCTCGAACTTGCCGTCCTTGGTGGTGACCGGGAAGGAGGAGATGAGGCCCTCCGGCACGCCGTAGGAACCGTCGGAGACGATGCCCATGGAGGTCCAGTCGCCCTCTGCGGTGCCGTTGACCCAGGTGTACACGTGGTCGATGGCGGCGTTGGCGGCCGAGGCGGCGGAGGACGCGCCACGGACCTCGATGATCGCGGCGCCGCGCTTGGCGACGGTCGGGATGAAGTCGCTCTCCAGCCAGGCCTGGTCGTTGATCAGCTCGGCGGCGTTCTTGCCGGCGATCTCCGCGTGGAAGATGTCCGGGTACTGGGTGGCCGAGTGGTTGCCCCAGATGGTGACCTTCTTGATGTCGCCCACGGTGGCGCCGGTCTTCTTGGCGAGCTGGGCGACCGCGCGGTTGTGGTCCAGGCGGGTCATCGCGGTGAAGCGCTCGGCCGGGACGTCGGGCGCGTTGCGCTGGGCGATCAGGGCGTTGGTGTTGGCCGGGTTGCCGACCACAAGGACCTTGATGTCGTCCGCGGCGTGCTCGTTGATGGCCTTGCCCTGCGGGCCGAAGATGCCGCCGTTGGCCTGCAGCAGGTCGCCGCGCTCCATGCCGGCGGTGCGCGGGCGGGCGCCGACCAGCAGGGCCACGTTGGCGCCGTCGAAGGCGGTGGCGGCCTGGTCGGTGATGGTGATGCCGCGCAGCAGCGGGAAGGCGCAGTCGTCGAGCTCCATCGCGACGCCCTCGGCGGCCTTGAGGCCCTGCGGGATCTCCAGCAGGCGGAGGTTCACCGGCACGTCCGCGCCGAGCAGCTGGCCGGAGGCGATGCGGAAGAGCAGCGCGTAGCCGATCTGGCCGGCCGCGCCGGTGACGGTGACGTTGACGGGGGTGCGAGTCATTTTCTACCTACTCCAGCAAATCGCCAGGTGCCCCAGGCACGTCGGCGCGCTGGAGCCGAGGATGTTGTCTCGACATCGAGAGAACTGGCGCCAGGCTATCGCACGGTGACCGGTCGGGGCGCGTACGGGCGTGGCTTCTACGTCACAACGATGCCCTGTCCACAGCCTGTGGACAGGGCATCGCCGCGCGGCGGTCAGCGGTGCTGGCGCCCGATGAGCTGGCCGACGTTGTCCAGCAGGGACAGCCGCAGCCACGGGTCGGGCTGCGCCACCAGCGTGAGCAGCACGATCACGCCGCCGAGCAGCGTCAGCACGCTGACGTCCGTGAAGCGGCTGCGCACCGCCAGCATGCCGACCTCGGGCAGGGTCAGCCGCAGCGCCGCGCCCAGCAGCAGCGCGCCGCCGACCGTCAGCAGGCCGTACTTGAAATCGCCGAACCAGGTGACGGCGAGCCCTGCGCAGGCCACCGCCAGGACCAGCGTTATCGGCCACTGCCGGACCGGCAGGGCGTGACCACGGCCCATCGCCGCCGCCGAGCCCTCCGGCGGCAGCGTGCCCGTGGTCTTCACCGGCCGGCGACGCGACCGGCTCACTCGTACGGCGACCATGTGTTCCCTTACCGAGAGAGTGACCGAGAAGGAGTCAGCCGGCAGCACGGCGCTCGGCCGCCTCGACGATGTTGTTGAGCAGCATGGCGCGGGTCATCGGGCCGACGCCACCCGGGTTGGGCGAGATCCACGCCGCCACCTCGGCCACGCGGGGGTCGACGTCGCCGACCACGCCGTTCTCGTCCCGGCTGACACCGACGTCCAGCACCGCGGCACCCGGCTTGACGTCCTCCGGCTTGATCAGGTGCGGCACACCGGCGGCGGCGACGATGATGTCGGCCTGGCGCAGGTGGGCGGAGAGGTCCCGGGTGCCGGTGTGGCACAGAGTAACGGTGGCGTTCTCGGTCTTGCGGGTCAGCAGCAGGCCGATCGAGCGGCCGACGGTGACACCGCGGCCGACCACGACGACGTTGGCGCCGTCGATCTCGACCTTGTGGCGGCGGAGCAGCTCGACGATGCCGTAGGGGGTGCAGGGCAGCGGGCCCTCGATGCCGAGCGCCAGACGGCCGAGCGAGGTGGGGTGCAGGCCGTCGGCGTCCTTGTCCGGGTCCATCAGCTCGAGGACGGTGTTCTGGTCGAGCCCCTTGGGCAGCGGGAGCTGGACGATGTAGCCGGTGCAGGTCGGGTCTGCGTTGAGCTCGCGGACCACGGCCTCCACCTCCTGCTGGGTGGCGGTGGCGGGCAGCTCACGCTGGATGGAGGCGATGCCGACCTCCGCACAGTCGCGGTGCTTGCCGTTGACGTACCAACGGCTGCCCGGGTCGTCGCCGACCAGGACGGTACCGAGGCCGGGGACGATGCCCCGCTCCTTGAGGGCCGCCACGCGGACGGCGAGTTCGGACTTGATCGCGGCAGCGGTGGCCTTGCCGTCGAGAATCTGGGCAGTCATGGCCCCATTCTCCTGGATCGCGGAAGGTGTTCCCACCGTGCTGCCACTGCGCCGGCACCGCGCCGCGACAAGGGCGCACGGAGCGTGGCCGCGGCCGATACGGAACGTGGGGCCCGGGTTGCGGTTGCGCCACAGTTGTGTCCGTGTCATGGGCGCGGCTGGACACGGAGGGTACTGGCGCACAACGATATGGCTGAGCAATCTCTGCTCCCCGCTACCTGGTGACGGGCAGTCGGAGGCGAGTTCGGGGGAGACCCTCGGGGGAACACAGTGAGCAATCCGTACCAGACACCGCCGTCGGACCCGTACGGCGGTTACGGGCAGCCCCAGCAGCAACAGCCCTACGGCGCGCCGCAGTACCAGCAGCCCGGCTACGGCTACCCGCAGCAGCCGCAGCCGCAGTTCGTACCCAGCCAGGTGGCCGAGCCGAACTCGTACGCCACCGCATCGGTGGTGCTCGGCTTCATCGCCGTCCTGCTCTCCTGCTTCTACGGCGGCTTCCTCGGGCTGATCGGCCTGGGCATCGGCATCGCGGGGCTGAACAGGTCGTCCACCACGGGGCTCGGCCGCAATGCGGCGATCGGCGGGATCGCGCTCAACACCCTGGCCGTCCTGATCTCCATCGGCCTGGTCGTCCTCGTCCTGGTCGCCGCCAAGTAGCCGTGGCCATCACCGATGCGAGTTCCCTGACGGCCCGTTGGCGCCGCTCGGCCGACTCCGTCCCGGGTGCACTCATGCGGGTACTGCTGCGCGGCACCGGGGGCCTGGTGGCCGCGGTGGCGGTCGCCCAGCTGCACGACTCGCACGACCCCGGAGTGCTCTGCCTGCTGCGCCGTTTCACCGGAATACCGTGCCCCGGCTGTGGGAGCACCACGGTCTTCATCGAGGCGGGGCACGGCAATTGGGCGGCCGCGCTCGCCGCCAACCCGGTCACGGTGGTGGCCGCCGTCGGCCTGCTGGTCGCGCCGCTGGGCCCCGGCCGCTGGTGGTGGAAGCTGCCGAACGGCCGGCGGAACGCCCTGATCGGGGCCGCCTTAGCGGCCTCCTGGGTGTGGCAGCTGCACCGTCTCGGTATCTCCCGCCCCTGAATTGTGCGAATTCTGACGGGTATTGACGCCCCTCTTGTCAGCCCGTTCCGCTAATGTCCCACCCGGTCGGCATGCTCAACTGCCCGTCCGTCCCAGGATCTTCCTGCATTCCGTCCCATGTCCCATCCTGCCCGGAGGCATCGATGAGCTACCCGCCCGACCCGAACAACCCGTACGGCCAGCAGCCCCCGCCGCCGCCCGGCTACGGCTACCCGCAGCAGGCTCCGCCGCCCGCCCCGGGCTACGGCTACCCCCAGCAGGCCCCACCGCAGGCCCCCGGCTACGGCGCCCCGCAGGGTGGCGGCTACGGCATCCCGCAGCAGCCGGGCCCGTACGGCAACGCGGCGTACGTGCAGCAGTTCTACGCCGGCTGGGGTTCGCGCGTGGTCGCCCGGATCATCGACCAGTTCACCGTGTTCCTGATCCCGACGATCCTGCTCGGGATCGGCTACGGGAAGGTGACGGCCGACGCGGTGAACTCGATCAACTCGATCAACACCACGACCGGCACCTACTCCTCCACCCCCGCCCCCAGCGGCAGCTCGGGCATGGTGTTCTTCCTGATCGGCGGCGTGCTGCAGCTGTGCGCGGTGCTGCTCTTCACCTACCTGCAGGGTGTGAAGGGCCAGAGCCTGGGCCAGCGCGCGGTCAACATCCGTCTGGTGAGCGAGGCCACCGGCCAGCCCATCGGCTGGGGCATGGCCTTCGTCCGCCAGCTCTGCCACTTCCTGGACGGCCTGTGCTGCATCGGCTACCTGTGGCCGCTGTGGGACGCCAAGAAGCAGACCTTCGCCGACAAGATCATGAACACCGTGGTCGTCAAGTCGCAGTAGTTCTTCAGTAGTTGTAACGCCTGAGGGCCCGTACTCCGGATCTCCGGAGTACGGGCCCTCAGGCGTTCGTGCTCAGTGGAAGAAGTGGCGGGTACCGGTGAGGTACATCGTGACGCCGGCCGCGGCCGCGGCCGCGATCACCTCTTCGTCGCGCACCGAACCGCCCGGCTGCACGACGGCCTTGACACCGCCGTCGAGCAGCACCTGCAGGCCGTCCGCGAACGGGAAGAACGCGTCGGAAGCGGCGTACGCGCCCTTGGCCCGCTCGCCGGCCCGCTCGACCGCGAGCTTCGCCGAGTCGACCCGGTTGACCTGGCCCATGCCGACGCCGACCGAGGCACCGTCCTTGGCCAGCAGGATCGCGTTGGACTTGACGGCCCGGCAGGCCCGCCAGGCGAAGGCCAGCTCGGCCAGCTCGGCCTCCGACAGGGCGTCACCGGTGGCCAGCGTCCAGGTCGACGGGTCGTCGCCCTCGGCGTGGATCCGGTCGGTCTCCTGCAGCAGGACGCCGCCGGAGATCGGGCGGGCCTCCTTGACGTTGCAGGGGGCGTCGGGAGCGCGCAGCACCCGGATGTTCTTCTTACGGGCCAGCACCTCGACCGCGCCGTCCTCGTACGCCGGGGCCACGACGACCTCGGTGAAGATCGGGGCGATCTGCTCGGCCAGCTCGACGGTGACCGGGCGGTTGACGGCGATCACGCCGCCGAAGGCCGAGAGCGGGTCACAGGCGTGCGCCTTGCGGTGCGCCTCGGCGACGTCCGCGCCGGTGGCGATACCGCACGGGTTTGCGTGCTTGATGATCGCGACGGCCGGCTCGGCGTGGTCGTACGCGGCACGGCGGGCGGCGTCGGTGTCGACGTAGTTGTTGTACGACATCTCCTTGCCGTGCAGCTGCTCGGCGCCCGCGAGGCCGCCCGTGCCGTCGGTGTAGAGAGCGGCTCCCTGGTGCGGATTCTCGCCGTAGCGGAGCACGTTCTGGCGCTCGTAGGTGGCACCCAGGAAGGCCGGGAAGGCGTCCTCGGACTCGGTGTAGCCGGACTGCTCGAACCAGGAGGCCACGGCCACGTCGTAGGCGGCGGTGTGCGCGAAGGCCGCACCGGCCAGGCGCTTGCGGGTGAGCAGGTCGAAGCCGCCGGACCGGACGGCCTCGAGAACGTCGGCGTAGCGGGCCGGGTCGACGACCACGGCGACCGAGGGGTGGTTCTTGGCGGCGGCGCGGACCATCGACGGGCCGCCGATGTCGATCTGCTCGACGCACTCGTCCGGGGTGGCGCCCGAGGCGACGGTGGCCTTGAACGGGTAGAGGTTCACCACGACCAGGTCGAAGGGCTCGATGCCCAGCTCGGCCAGCTGCGCGCGGTGCGACTCGAGGCGCAGGTCGGCGAGCACGCCAGCGTGCACGCGGGGGTGCAGGGTCTTCACGCGCCCGTCGAGGCACTCGGGGAAGCCCGTGAGCTCGGAGACCTCGGTGACCGGGACCCCGGCGGCGGCGATCCGGCCGGCCGTGGAACCCGTGGAGACCAGCTCGACCCCGGCGGCGTGCAGGCCCTGGGCCAGCTCCTCCAGACCGGTCTTGTCGTACACGCTCACCAGCGCGCGACGGATCGGACGTACGTCCTCGGAGACGGGGGGCGTGGTGCTGGGGGCGGCGCTCATGCGACCCTCCTCGCTACGCTCGTCGGGGCGCAAGAGCGCCACGCGCGCCTTTCAATGATTCGCTCGCTACGCTCGCTCATGAGCCGGAATCCATACCTTTCGGTCTTCGATGCGGTGGCCTTCGCGGGCCAGCCGGCCCACGACCTCGACGAGCAGCTGGCGCTCGACAGTCTTGATGCGCTCGTGCAGCGCGTCGCCGCCATCGGCGTGGTCGGCGTCGGTGACCTCCACGACGCCCTGCGCGATGATCGGCCCGGTGTCCACGCCGGCGTCGACCAGGTGGACGGTGCAGCCGGTGACCTTGACCCCGTACGCGAGCGCGTCGGCGACGCCGTGGGCGCCGGGGAAGGCGGGCAGCAGAGCGGGGTGGGTGTTGACGATCCGGCCACCGAAGGTGGCGATGAACTCCGCGCCGAGGATCTTCATGAAGCCGGCCGTCACCACCAGGTCGGGCTCGTAGCCGGCCACGGCGGCGGTCAGCGCGCGGTCCCAGTCGGCACGGTCGGGGAAGTCCTTGACCCGGTGGACGAAGGTCGGGAGGCCCGCGCGCTCCGCGCGCTCCAGCCCGGCGATGCTCTCACGGTCGGCGCCCACGGCGATGATCTCGGCGCCGTACGCCGGATCGGCGGCGGCGTCGATCAGAGCCTGCAGATTGGTGCCGGAGCCCGAGACCAGGACCACCAGCCGGGCCGGTCCGGGGGTGCGGGGCGGGAACACTTGGGCGGGGGCGGCGGCCACTGCGCGATTCTCCGTAGGTCGTTGCGCCCGCTGGTACGTCCACCGTCGGTGGGGCCACTACGGGCGGCGGCAGGTCGAGCGGGTGGGACACGCGGGGAATCCCGCTGCGCTGCGGGCCCCGGGAACCGTGGTGAGCTGCTGACCGTCACCACGATAACGGCTGGTCGGAGGCGTTCCGTACCGGCCCGGCGGCGCTACGCGCGTAGTTGAGACCGGGATCTCGCCGGGCACGCCTCCCGTCGGACGGCCGGGCGCCGCACGGCGGCCTCCCGTCGGACGGCAGGGCGCCGCATGGCGCGCACGGGCCTGCGGGATCATTGAGGGCGCGGGGTGCCGGAGGGGCGTACCCGTAGCGGCGGCAGCCGCGTCGACGAGAAGGAATGGCCGACCCGATGAGCAGCGGCGACAACACCGGCGAGCGCAACCCCTTCGCGCCGCCGCCGGCGGATGCCCCCGATCAGCCGTGGCAGCCGCGCGCTCCGCAGCAGCCCCCGGCCGAGCAGCCCGAGGGCGAGGAGGACCAGCCCCAGGTGCCGCCGCCGCACCCGTGGAGCCCCGGCTACCGGGGCGGCTGGTCCGGCCCGCAGCAGCCGCAGCCCAAGTTCGACCCGAACGACCCGGTCCAGCGCCGCGCCCGGTACGCGCTGAGCGCGGGCATGGCCGGCCTCTTCTGCGTGGTGACCGACATCGCGTACGTCGCGCTGCTGCTCGGCGCGCTCGCCCTGTACTGGGGCGTCAGTGCGCTGCGGGCGCCGCGCCCGGCCGCCGCCGAGGGCGCCGCGCCCCCGGTCGGGCCGCAGCCGGTCCGGCCGCAGACACCCGCCGCCATCGGCGGGCTGGTCACGGGCGGTGTGACGGTGCTCGTCGTGCTCGGCTTCCTGGCCTTCAGCCTCTACTACAACGACTACGTGACCTGTGTGAGCGACGCCCTGACGGCGGAGGCGCAGCAGAGCTGCAGCGATCTCGGCCCGAAGTTCCTGGTCGGCCTCTACTCCGGCACGGGGCAGTAGGGGCGTCCGCCAACCGGTGAGGCAGCGGGCCAACCACAGGGGCGCGGGGAACTGCGCGAGGCGGTAGGGCACAGGCCGTTGCCTTCCGATCTCGCGCAGTTCTCCCCCAGCCTTCGGCCGGGAGGTGCCCCCACGCGCCCCTGGGATGCCCAATTCTGATCGGTTATGCGCCTCCTGGCGGAGCCCTGGCAGCGCGCGGCCGCTCGGGTCGATCAGTCCCGGCTGCGCCACCGGGCGAGGGGCGAGGGGAGGTCGGCCGCCCAGGTCAGGGTGCGGTGCAGGGCCGCGCGGGTACGGGCGGTCCGACGGTTCGTCAGGGCTGCGAGCTGTTCCCACCAGGAGGGCGTTCCGGCGCGGGTGAGCCACCAGCGGGTCAGCAGAGCGCCCGGTACGGTGACCGCCGCCAGCCAGCCGGCGGTCGCGAGCCCGGCCTGCCAGGGCACCGGGCCGAGCGCGGACATCCGGCCTGCCGCCAGCGCCCCACCGGCCAGCCAGGCGGCCGGTGCGGCCCCGGCGCCGGCCAGCAGTGAACTGCCGAGCGCCGCCAGGCAGGTCGCCGCCGGGTGCCACGCGGGCCGGCCCTCCGGTGCCGCCTGCTCCCCCATGGCCGCCCTGCCGAGCAGAAGGGCCGGCACCACGCCCGCCGCGGGCGGAAGTGCGCAGGCCAGCAGCTGCCACCCCACGCCGCTCGGCTCGGGCAGCAGGGCGAACAGCGGCAAGTCGGGCAGCGCCCCCAGCCGTGTCCCGGTCGGCGCGACCGCCGTGCCCGTGCCGACCGCGAAGCCGGGCCCGAGCGCGTACGCCGCCGCCCACAGGACGGCGTTGGGGAGCAGTACGGCGCAAGCCAGCAGCAGCCCCACGAAGCCCGCCGCACCACCGCCCAGAGCCTCGGCGGAGCGCCCGGCCGCGCCCGCCCCCAGCACCGCGGCGACAGCCAGCACCAGCCCGCCCGCCGCCACCAGAGCGAGCCCCCCGGCCCCGGCGGCACGCCGTACGACCGGGCCTGCGCCCACCGGCCTGGCCCAGTCGGGTACCTCGGGCACCCGCCCGGCGAAGCGGCCCAGCGGCAGCGGCCAGGGGCCGGTCGCCGACCAGAGGCCCGCGGCGAGCGAGGCGGCCGCCAGTGCGGCGACGGCGATCAGGTCGGGCAGCGGCCTGGCCCGCAGCACGCCTTCGGTCGCGCACTGGGCCACCGCAGCCGTCGCGACGGCCAGATAACCGGCGCACACGGCCACCGGCGCGCGCCAGTGGCGGTGCCCGCGCCGTCCGATCCGGGCTCCCGCGCGGTACAGCAGCACGGCGGTGAGCAGGGCGGGGAGCAGCGGTGTGACGGTCACCGGCGCTGCCGTCGCGCCCCTGGTGAGCGGCGCGCCGTGGCCCAGCAGCCAGAGGGAGCAGGCGACCCGGCCGGCTCCGGCGGCGGTGTCATCCGCGTACGGGGTGACCACCCAGAGGGCGAGCACCGGGACGGCGATCGCGGCGAAGGTGAACAGCGCCGCCCGTACGCCGGTGAGCAGGTCGGCGAGTACCGAGCGGGCGCCCAGTTCGCCCGGCAGGCCCAGGATCGGACGGCCCATCAGCTGCGTCATGGGCTTCATGCTCCCAAGATCACCCGTTGTGCCCCGTGAAGAGGCAAACCTTCGCCGTGTCCCGGATTATTTGTTTATGTGCATATTGCGACCCCGTTCCGGTGACCGGGTGCTGCAGTGACCGCACCCACCACGCCGAGTGCACCGGCCGTACCCGCAGCGGCGCGGACGCACCCCGGCGCCGCCCGGCTGCTCCGGCTGCTGACACCCCGTGAGGCCCGGGCCCTCGCCCGGCTCGCGGCGGGCGAGGACATCCCGGCCATCGCGGCGGCACTCGGCGTCGCACCCGGCACCGCCCGCGTCCACCTGCACCGGGCGATGCGGAAGCTGGGCGTACGCACCCGCGAGGAGGCCGTGGCGGTCGCGGCGGCGGCCTCGCCCGTACCGGAGGCCGTCACCGCACCGCGGCCCGCCACCTTCGAGGCGCTCTGCACCGCCGCTCACACCCGCCTGGTGCAGCAGACCTTTCTGCTCACCGCCTCCCGCCACCGCGCCGTGCACTCCGTACGCCTGGCGCTGTCGGCCGCGTCGCGCCGCTGGCGCGAGGTGTCCGCGCTGCCCGACCCGGAGGCCTGGGTCCGGGCGTACGCCTTCGAGACCGCGCTGGCCCCGTGGCATCGCGGCGGGCCCCGGCGAGCGCGGTCTCGGCAGCTGCCGCGCCGCCGGATCAAGGTCCGGCCGGCGGGCCAGGACCGGGAGCCGCGCCCGGGTCGCCTGAGGTCGCGCGACAAGTCCCTGCTCAAGGCCCTGCGGCGGCTCTCGCGCCGACGGCGCCGGGCGCTGGTCCTGCACGACTCCCTCGGCCTGTCGGCCGCCGAGGTGGCGGCGGAGATGGAGTCGAGCACGGCGGCGGCCGAGGGCCGGGTACGGGCGGGCCGGGCGGGGCTGGCCCGTTCGGTGCCGGAGCTGGTGGGGCCGGACCCGTGGGCGCCGGACTTCGGCGAGCGCCTCGGCGGTCTGCTGTACGAGGCGGCGGTGCAGCGCTGCCCGGCGCCGCGGCAGCCGTCTCCGCTGCTGCTGAAGGTGCGCGGCCGGGTGCGCTCCGGTCTGGTCACGGGGGCGGCCGCGCTGATGGTCCTGGTGATGGGAGCGGCGATCGTGAGCACCCTGGCGGGCAACGGCCCGTCGACTCTGTTCCGCCCGCCCGCGCCGGCACCGCCGCCGCTCTGCTCGGGGGTGCACACCGGCAGCGCGGGCCCGGCGGCGCCGGGGCTCCAGGCCGGCCTACGGAGCCCCTGGTGCGGCACCACCCCCGGGCATCCGGCCCAGCTGGTGGCGCCGCCTCCACCTCACGCGGCTCGCGGGGCGGCCACCGGGGGCCGCTGACGGCCGCGGTGCGGGGATCGAAGACGACGGAGGCGCCCCGGTCAGGACCGGGGCGCCTCCGTGCGGGTGCTGCAGCTGCTTACTTGCTGATCAGCTCACGCGCCAGGCGGGCGGTCTCGGACGGCGTCTTGCCGACCTTGACACCGGCGGCCTCGAGGGCCTCCTTCTTCGCCTGCGCGGTGCCCGAGGAGCCGGAGACGATGGCGCCGGCGTGGCCCATGGTCTTGCCCTCGGGGGCGGTGAAGCCCGCGACGTAGCCGACGACCGGCTTGGTGACGTGCTCGGCGATGTAGGCCGCGGCACGCTCCTCGGCGTCGCCGCCGATCTCACCGATCATGACGATGATCTTGGTCTCCGGGTCCGCCTCGAACGCCGCGAGGGCGTCGATGTGGGTGGTGCCGATGACCGGGTCGCCACCGATGCCCACGGCCGAGGAGAAGCCGAGGTCACGCAGCTCGTACATGAGCTGGTAGGTCAGGGTGCCCGACTTGGACACCAGACCGATCGGGCCGGTGGTGGTGATGTCCGCCGGGATGATGCCCGCGTTGGACTGTCCGGGGGAGATCAGGCCGGGGCAGTTCGGGCCGATGATCCGGGTCTTGTTGCCCTTCGAACCGGCGTACGCCCAGAAGGCGGCCGAGTCGTGGACCGGGACACCCTCGGTGATGACGACCGCGAGGCCGATCTCCGCGTCGATCGCCTCGACGACGGCGTCCTTGGTGAACTTCGGCGGCACGAAGATGACGGTGACATCGGCACCGGTCTCCTTCATGGCCTCGGCGACGGTGCCGAAGACGGGCACCTCGGTGCCGTCGACGTCAACCGTGGTGCCGGCCTTGCGCGGGTTCACGCCGCCGACGATCTGGGTGCCCGAGGCGAGCATGCGGCGGGTGTGCTTCATGCCCTCGGAGCCGGTCATGCCCTGGACGATGACCTTGCTGTCCTTGGTAAGGAAGATAGCCATGGTGTCAGTTCCCTTCCTTACTTGGCGTTGGCCAGCTCGGCGGCGCGCTCAGCGGCGCCGTCCATGGTGTCCACCTGCTCGACGAGCGGGTGGTTGGCGTCGGTCAGGATCTTGCGACCCAGCTCGGCGTTGTTGCCGTCGAGGCGGACGACGAGCGGCTTGGTGACCGCCTCGCCCTTCTCCTCGAGCAGCGCGAGCGCCTGCACGATGCCGTTGGCGACCGCGTCACACGCGGTGATGCCACCGAAGACGTTGACGAAGACCGACTTGACGTCGGTGTCGCCCAGGATGATCTCCAGGCCGTTCGCCATCACCTCGGCGGAGGCACCGCCACCGATGTCGAGGAAGTTGGCGGGCTTGACGCCACCGTGGTTCTCACCGGCGTAGGCGACCACGTCGAGGGTGCTCATGACGAGACCCGCGCCGTTGCCGATGATGCCGACCTCGCCCTCGAGCTTGACGTAGTTGAGGCCCTTGGCCTTCGCCGCCGCCTCGAGGGGGTTGGCCGCGGCCTTGTCCTCGAGCTCGGCGTGGTGCGGCTGACGGAACTCGGCGTTCTCGTCCAGGGAGACCTTGCCGTCGAGCGCGATGATCTTGCCGTCGCCGGACTTGATCAGCGGGTTGACCTCGACGAGGAGCGCGTCCTCGGCGATGAAGACCTTCCACAGCTTCTGCAGAACGTCGGCAACCTGGTCGGCGATGTCGGCCGGGAACTTCGCGGCGGCGACGATCTCGGCGGCCTTCTCGGGGGTGCAACCCTCGTTGGCGTCGACGGAGATCTTGGCCAGCGCGTCCGGGTTCTCCTCGGCGACGACCTCGATCTCCACGCCGCCCTCGACGCTGGCCATGGCCAGGAAGGTGCGGTTGGTGCGGTCCAGCAGGAAGGAGACGTAGTACTCCTCCTTGATGTCCGCAGTGCTGGCCAGCATCACCTTGTGAACGGTGTGGCCCTTGATGTCCATGCCGAGGATCGCGGCGGACTTGGCAACGGCGTCCTCGGGGTCCGAGGCGAGCTTGACGCCACCGGCCTTGCCTCGCCCACCGACCTTCACCTGGGCCTTGACGACTGCGCGGCCGCCGAAGCGCTCCGCGATCTCGCGTGCGGCTTCGGGGGTCTCGATGACCTCGCCGTCAAGCACGGGCACGCCGTGCTTGGCGAAGAGGTCCCTCGCCTGGTACTCGAACAGGTCCACGTGTGTTCGTCCTTGTTCGTGGTCGCGGATTGTGTCTCTACGAGCGTGCCACGGCAGGATCTTCGCTGCGGGTCGTCGGGGCTGAGCGGGTACGCAGATGTACGGCCTTGCGGCCCACACAGCCACGGGCGCACACGTCAATCAACACGCGCGTCACGTCCGTCTGGCAGGTTATCCCCGGACGGCGGGACTGTTTCGCCCAGGACCGCGTCGGCTTTGGTGAGAACCGTCACAACGGGTGCACTCGAGCGTGTCGCACCCCCTGCTCACCTGCGATGTGCCGTCGGTGTGAGGGTCCGGAGCGATTTCGCACGTCCGGGTGACCGCGCCTGCTTCCCCGGGCTACCCCTTCTCCTGCGGCACCGGCAGCGGACGCTTCTCGATCGCGGCGGCCATGATGTCGGGGAAGGCGTCCGGGGTGCAGGCGAAGGCCGGCGCGCCGAGTGCGGCCAGTGCGGCCGCGTGGGAGTGGTCGTACGCCGGGGCGCCCTCGTCGGAGAGCGCGAGCAGGGCGATGAACTGGACCCCCGCCGCCTTCATCGCCGCGACCCGCTTGAGCATCTCGTTCCGGATGCCGCCCTCGTAGAGGTCGCTGATCAGCACCACGATGGTCTCGGACGGCCGGGTGATCTTCGACTGGCAGTACGCCAGCGCACGGTTGATGTCGGTGCCGCCGCCGAGCTGCGTGGCGAACAGGACGTCCACCGGGTCGCTCAGCTGCTCGGTCAGGTCGACCACCGAGGTGTCGAAGACCACCAGGCGGGTGTCCAGGCTCTTCATCGAGGCCAGCACGGCCCCGAAGACGGCCGAGTGGACGACGGAGGGGGCCATCGAGCCGGACTGGTCGATGCAGAGGATGACGTCCTTCTTCACCGCTCGCTGGGCGCGGGCGTAGCCGATCAGACGCTCGGGGACGATCGTGCCCTGCCCGCTCGGCCCCGCCTCGGGCAGGTAGTTCTTGAGGTTGGCCCGGATGGTGCGGTCCCAGTCGATGTCGCGGTGGCGCGGGCGGTTCACCTTGGCGCTGCGGTCGAGCGCGCCGCCCAGGGTCGCGCGGGTGCGGTCGGCGAGCCGGCGCTCCAGCTCGGCGACCACCTTGCCGACCACCGCCCTGGCCGTCTCCCGGGTGGTCTCCGGCAGCGCGTGCTTGAGGGAGAGCAGCGTGCCGACCAGGTGGACGTCCGGCTCGACGGCCTCGAGCATCTCCGGCTCCAGGAGCAGGCGGTCCAGGCCGAGACGGGAGATCGCGTCCTGCTGCATCAGCTGGACCACGGAGGTCGGGAAGTACTCCCGGATGTCTCCCAGCCAGCGGGCCACCTGGGGAGCCGAGCCGCCCAGCCCGGCGCTGCGGGAGGCCGAGCGGCCGGCCGTGCCGTTGTCGCCCGCCCCCCGGTAGAGGGCGGCCAGTGCGCCGTCCATGGCGGCGTCCCGGCCGGTGAGCTTGCAGCCGGTGCCGTCCGCCTCGCCGCCGAGCACGAGCCGCCAGCGGCGCAGCCGCTCGGCGGCGGGGTCCGTTGCAGGGTCGGCGGCGGGGTCTGCGGCGGGACCGGCGGCCGCCGTGGAGGATGCCAGGCCCTGAGTGGTGGTCATGTGGCGCTCCTTCGGTCGGTCTGACGGGGGATTCGAGGCATCCTGGGGCCGCCGGCCGCGAGGACGGGCGTCGGCAGGCCGAGCAGCAGGGCGAGCGTGGGCAGGGCGGCGTCGGCGCGTACGGGGTCGATGTCGGTGGCCGAGGCCGCCGCGGGTGTGGCGGGGGTGCCCAGCGGGCCGGCCGCGACACGTTCGCCGACCGTGCGCCGGACGCCGGCCTCCAGGCCGGAGAACGTCCGCCGCAGCAGCGGCAGCACGTCGGTGAAGACCTCCCACGGCACGCCGGTCAGCCACTCGTCGAGCAGGCCGAGCAGCCGGGTGTCGTGGAGCAGCAGCGCACCGCCGCCGGAGAGGAAGCCCTCGACCCAGCCCGCGGCGTCCGCCGGAGCGTTGGCGGCCGAGAGGACGAGGCCCATCCGCCGCCCGGCCTCGTCGGAGTCGAGCCGGCCGTCGTCCAGCAGCAGCCGGACGGCACGGCCGCGCAGCAGCCCGGGGACGCCCGTGGCGGGGCCGGCCGAGGGCTCGCGCCGGGCGAGGGACTGCAGCGTCGCCACCCAGCGGCTTGCCAGCGAGTCGGGTGTGCCCGCGGTGTCCTGCTCCAACAGCCCGATCGCGGCGTGCACCCCGTCGACGTGGGCCCGCATGGCGGCGGCGCCCTCGGCGTCGAGGCCGGTGCAGGCGGGCGGAAGGCCGACGCAGATCCGCTCGGCGATGCCGCGGGCCACGCCGTCCAGCGCGCTGCTGTCGGTGCCGCGCACGTCTCCGTACCGCAGGGCGCGGACCAGGGCGGGCAGCGCCTCGGCGAGTTCGGCGACGTCGGTGTCCAGGGCCGCCCGGTCGGCGAGCGCCCGCATCACGGCGGGCAGGGCGGCGGGCAGCCCGGCGAGCAGGCAGCGCTCGACGAGCTTGGTCAGCTGGGCCAGCACCTCGGCCTTGGCCGCCTTCTCGACGGCCTTGCCCGTCGCCGCGTCCTCGACCGTGGTGCCCCACTGGGCGGCCTCGACGATCCGGACCGCGAACTCCGGCTCCCAGCGCAGGCGCCAGCTCTCCCGGAAGGTGCCGGTGGAGTTGACGGCGGACCGGCTCGGCCGGCCCCAGCCGATGCCGAGCAGCCGCAGACGCTGCAGCAGCAGCGAGCGGGCGGAGTCCAGCTCCTTGCGGAGGTCGAGATCGAGCTCGCGCTCCTCCGGGTCCGGCTTGAGGCGCAGACTGCGCTGGAGCCGGGCGAGGTCACGCTGGAGCGGCACGGCCGGCGCCGAGTCCGGGACCTCGCCGAGGGCGTCGCCGATCACCAGCCTGTCGTGCACCAGAGCGAGGGCGACGTCGGAGCCGTCGCACATGACGGACCGTACGGCGTCCAGCGTCTCGGTCAGCCCGGCGAGCGGACGGCCGCGCATCACCGCGAGCGTGCCGGCCAGCCGGACGGCCTCGATGACGTGGGCGGAGGAGACCGGGTGGTCCTCGGAGCGGAGCAGCTCGGCGACCCGGGTCATCCACCTCGCCAGCGGATCGGCGTCGGTGGTCACGTCGGTGCTGAACAGGTGGTGGTACCACCCGGGCGAGTCGATACCGGCGCCGTAACCGGTGTGCTGGGAGAGCCTGCGGTGCGTCCACGGCACCCAGGTGATCTCGGTCCTCAGCTTCTTGGGCAGCGTGGCGAGCAGCGCCCGGTCGTGGGCGACCGTCGGCATGGTCTGCAGGGCCGGGACGTGCCAGGCGCCGCAGACCACGGCGATCCGCCCGTGCCCGGCCCGGCGGGCGGCGCGGATCTGCTGGCGCATGTACGCCTCGCGCAGCTCGTCCCGGCGGCCGGTGGCGCCGTGCTCGCGCAGTGCCGTCATCGCCTCGGCGACGGCGGTGAACGGGGCGAGGGCGTCGGCGCCGGGCATGCGGTGCTCGATCACGTCCTCCCACCAGCGCTCGGCGTCATCGTGACCGGCGGCCTCGGCGAGGGCTCCGATCGGATCCTGGACCGACTCGCCTTCGGAGGAAGTGCCCCCCGGCACTCCCTCCTCCGGCGAGCCGGCCGGCGCGGGCGAGACGGCTTCCTCCGGCGAGTCGGCCGGAACGAGCGAGGCTGCCTCCTCCGGCGAAGCGGCCAGCGCGAAGGTGTGCGCCGCCGGCAGGTCGATGAAGTGCACGGGGATGTCCCGCTCCACCGCGTGCCGGACGGCCACCCACTCCGGGGAGAAGACCGCGAAGGGCCAGAACGCCGCCTTGGCCGGGTCGTCCACCGCGTGGGCGAGCAGCGCGACCGGCGGCACCATGTCCTTCTCGCCCGCCAGCGCGATGATCTGGTCGGCCTCGGGCGGGCCCTCGATCAGCACCACGTCCGGCCGCAGCTGCTCGAGTGCGGCGGCAACCGCCCGGGCCGAGCCCGGCCCGTGGTGGCGCACACCCAGCAGGGTCACCTCAGCGCTCATGGTGTGTCCTCCCCTCTTCCAGAGTCGGGTGTCTCAACGGGAGTTCTCGCGGGCGGCGCGGTAGAAGTCCTTCCAGCCGTCCCGCTCGCGGATCACGCCCTCGACGTACTCGCGCCAGACCACCTGGTCCGCGACCGGGTCGCGGAGCACGGCGCCGACGATGCCGGTGGTGACGTCCCCGGCGCGCAGCATGCCGTCGCCGAAGTGGGTGGCCAGGGCAAGGCCGTTGGTGACGACCGAGATGGCCTCGGCGGTGGAGAGCGTGCCGCTGGGCGTCTTCACCTTGGTCCGGCCGTCGGTGGTGATGCCGTCGCGCAGCTCGCGGAAGACGGTGACGACGCGGCGGATCTCCTCGGCGCCGCCCGGCAGTTCGGGCAGGTCGAGCGAGCGGCCGAGCTGGTTGACCCGGCGGGTGACGATGTCGACCTCCTCGTCCAGCGAGCCGGGCAGCGGCAGGACGACCGTGTTGAAGCGGCGGCGCAGCGCGCTGGAGAGCTCGTTGACACCGCGGTCGCGGTCGTTGGCGGTGGCGATCAGGTTGAAGCCGCGCACCGCCTGGGTCTCCGAGCCGAGCTCGGGGATCGGCAGGGTCTTCTCGGAGAGGATGGTGATCAGGCTGTCCTGGACGTCGGCCGGGATGCGGGTCAGCTCCTCGACCCGGGCGATCTTGCCGTCGGCCATCGCCCGCATGACCGGCGAGGGCACCAGGGCGTCCCGGCTGGGGCCGTGGGCGAGCAGCTGGGCGTAGTTCCACCCGTACCGGACGGCCTCCTCGGGGGTGCCGGCGGTGCCCTGGACGAGCAGGGTGGAGTCGCCGCTGATGGCGGCGGCCAGGTGCTCGGAGACCCAGGTCTTGGCGGTGCCCGGGACGCCGAGGAGCAGCAGCGCGCGGTCGGTGGCCAGTGTCGTGACGGCGACCTCGACGATCCGGCGCGGGCCGATGTACTTGGGTGTGATCACGGTGCCGTCGGGCAGCTCGCCCCCCAGCAGGTAGGTGGCCACGGCCCAGGGCGAGAGGGCCCAGCGCTCGGGGCGCGGCCGGTCGTCCTGGGCCGCGAGCGCGGTCAGCTCGGCGGCGAAGGCGTCCTCGGCGTGCTCGCGCAGAACCTCGCCCTTGTCGAGTACCTCGCTCTTGTCGAGAACTTCACTCGTCCGAGTGGTCATCAGGGGCTCCTTGGGGTCGGCCGCCGGGCAGAGCCGTGGCAGGGCCTCGGGGCGGCTTGGGATCGGTGGGAGCGTCGCGCGCAGACGTCGTACCAGCGGAAACAGGCCGGTCGTACATCCGTTCTCGGCCTGCGAGAACAACCATGCACCCCACCACTGACAACGCCGCTCCGCCGATGACCGGCCGTCAGTTCGCCCCGCTCGATTGTCAGTGCCCCCTCCTAGCGTCGTGGGCATGGAGGAACGCTGGAGCACCGAACACGTCCTGTCCCTGGCGCCCGACCCCGCGTCGCGCAAGGCGGCGGGCAAGCTGTCCGCCCCCGCACCCTGGTCGGAGGCCGGCTGGGGGCAGGGCGCGCTGTGGGGGCTGTGCAAGGGCAGCGGGAGCACGCCGTACCGGACGGTCATCGAGCTGGCCACACCCGCGTACAAGTGCAGCTGCCCCAGCCGGAAGTTCCCGTGCAAGCACGCGCTGGGCCTGCTCCTGCTGTGGAGCGCAGGCCCGGAGGCGGTGACGGAGGGGGCCGAGCCGCCCGAGTGGGTGGCCGAGTGGCTGAACGGCCGTCAGCAGGCGGTGGAGAAGGCCGCCGAGCGGCGCACGGCGAAGGCCGAGGCGCTCGCCGCCGACCCGGCCGCCGCCAGGCGGCGGGCCGAGAAGCGCTCGGCGCGGGTCGCGGCCGGTGCGCAGGAGCTACGGCTGCGGCTGGCCGACCGGGTCCGCCAAGGCCTGGCCGACCAAGGCTCGGTCGCGGGCGGCTGGGACGAGGTCGCGGCCCGGATGGTCGACGCCCAGGCGCCCGGCCTGGCCTCGCGGACAAGGGAGTTGAGCAGCGCGCCGCAGCAGGGCCTGCTGGCCGAGTACGCCCTGCTCCACCTGCTCGCGGGAGCGTACGGGCGGGTCGACGAGCTGCCCGAGCCGCTGGCCGCGACGGTCCGTTCGCGCGTCGGCTTCACCACCGACACCGCCGAGCTGCTGGCCGGCCCGACGGTACGGGACCGCTGGCAGGTGCTCGGCGCACGGGACACGGCCGACGAGCGGCTGACCACCCGCCGGATCTGGCTGCGCGGCGCCAAGACCGGCCGCCCCGCCGTGCTGCTCGCCTTCGGCAGGCCCGGCCAGGCGCCGGACCTGGCGTTGCCCACGGGCCGGCTGCTGGAGGCCGAGCTGGCCTTCCATCCGGGCGCACGCCCGCTGCGCGCCGTCCTGGGCACCCGCTACGGCGCACCGGAGTCAGGCCCGGCCCAGCCGCCCGCCGGGCTCTCCCCGGCCGAGGCGATGGCCGAGTACGGCGCGGCGGTCGCCGACGACCCGTGGCTGGAGTCCTGGCCCACGGTGCTCACCGGCGTGGTGCCCGTCCTCGGCCCGGAGGGCTGGCAGCTGACGGACGGACGGCACAGCGTCCCGGTCCGGCGCGGCGGCACCCCGGAGTCCGCCCTGTGGCGGCTGGCCGCCATCTCGGCCGGCCACCCGGTGACGCTCTTCGGCGAGTGCGGGCACGCGGGCTTCGTTCCCGTCACGGCCTGGGGCCAGGACGGTCGCCCGACGGGAGTCGCCCAGTGAACCGCCCCCGCCCGAGCCCCGGAGTCAGTCGAGTCCGCCGCATCCATCGGAGCGAAGGAGCCCAGCAGTGACCGTCCCCACGATGAGCGCCGACAGCTGGGAAGAGCTGCAGACCACCGCCCTGCTCGGCACCGACCGCCGCCCGCTGCCGCCCCCGAGCGGTACGCCCGCGCTGGTCGCCGCAGCCGAGGCCGTGGACCGTACCGATGCCGCCACCGCGCTGCTGGAGCTGGCCGCGCTCGAGACCGTCCGCCGCCGGGCCGGGGCGCGGGCCGCCGAGGCGGCCTGCCTGCCCGATCCGGCGGACACCGACACCCGCCCCGAGCTGCCGGAGGCCGCCGCGCGCCGGCTCGCCGTCCTGGTCGGCGGCCGCGCCGGCGTGGGAACGGTCGCCAACCTCGGCGAACTGCTCCCGCAGTGGCTCACCACCGCCCGCGAACGCGGCTACCGGGCTCCTGCGGCCCTCGTCCCGGTGCTGCTGGACACCGCCCGCGGCCGTAGCGAGCTGCGCGGCGACGTGGTGGCGCTGGCAGGGCCGCTCGGCCGCTGGCTGGCCGCGCAGAATCCGGACTGGCGCTTCGTCAGCCGTACGGCCGTAGAGACCACCGCTGCCGGGTCGGGCGATCGGATCTGGCACGAGGGCCTGTTCGCCGAGCGGGTCACCCATCTCACCAGACTCCGCCGCAGTGACCCTGCCGCCGCCCTCGAACTGCTCCGCAGCACCTGGGCCACCGAGCGCGCCGAGGACCGTCTGCTCTTCCTGGACGCCCTGCAGGACGGCCTCTCCCCCGACGACGAGCCCTTCCTCGAGGCCGCGCTCACCGACCGCAGCAAGAACGTCCGGGCGACGGCCGCCGAGCTGCTCTCCACCCTCCCCCGGTCCGCCCTGGCCGCCCGGATGGCGGAGCGCGCCCGCGCCGCCGTCCGCCTGGACGGAAGCCTCCCGGACGGCGGTCGACTGGCCGTCACCCCACCCACCGAGTGCGACGCCGCGATGCAGCGTGACGGCGTACCACCCAAGTCGCCCACCGGCCGGGGCGAGCGGGCGTGGTGGTTCGGCGAGATCGTTGCGGCCGCGCCGCTGAACCTCTGGACGGACGACACCGGGCTCACCCCCGAGCAGCTGCTCCGGCTGCCGGTGACCGACAGTGCTTCCACCGAGGGCGCGGCCGACTGGGCCGACGACCTGCGCGAGGGCTGGGCTCGCGCCGCGGTACGACAGCGCGACGCCGACTGGGCCCGGGCATTGCTCGGCCCGGCGCCGCGCCCCGGCCGGCCGGACCGGACGGCGGGCGCGCCCGCCAAACTGCTCTCCGTCCTGCCGCCAGCCGAGCGGGCGGTCTGGACGGCCGCCTTCATCCAGGCCCACGGGCTGGGCGAGGCCTTCCAGTTGCTGGGCGCCTGCGCCACGCCGTGGACCCCGCCGTTGAGCACGGCCGTGGTGGCGGCGCTGGAGCGGGCCGCCCGGACCGGGGCGTACCCGTGGAGCCACAGCGGGGTGCTGGGCATGACGGAGCGGGCACTCGCGCCCGAGACGGCCCCGGCCGTGGAGGCCCTGGCGGCCGGAGCGGCGCCGGACACCGCCTGGGCGGACACCTTCACCCGGCTGGCCGGGACGCTGCGGTTCCGGGCGGCGATGCTGGCCGAACTCGAGGTGTAGAGCCGAGGGCGGAGCCCAGAGCGGCTCCGCCCTCAGCGGTCAGCCCGCGGCGCGCAGGTTGGCCTCGACCCAGGCCACCACGTCCCGGGTCGGGGTGCCCGGGGTGAAGATGTCGGCGACGCCGATCCGCTTGAGCTCGGCGATGTCCTCGTCCGGGATGATCCCTCCGCAGAAGACCTTGATGTCCGCCGCGTCCCGCTCCTTGAGCAGCTCGATCACCCGCGCGCAGAGCGTCATGTGGGCGCCCGAGAGGATCGAGAGGCCGATGCCGTCCGCATCCTCCTGGATCGCGGTGTCGACGACCTGCTCCGGCGTCTGGTGCAGACCGGTGTAGATGACCTCCATACCGGCGTCGCGAAGCGCCCGTGCGATCACCTTGGCGCCACGGTCGTGACCGTCCAGCCCCGGCTTGGCGACCACCACGCGGATCGGCCCTGACACACCCATGACTG
This sequence comes from Kitasatospora atroaurantiaca, assembly GCF_007828955.1. Lineage (NCBI taxonomy): Bacteria > Bacillati > Actinomycetota > Actinomycetes > Kitasatosporales > Streptomycetaceae > Kitasatospora > Kitasatospora atroaurantiaca. The sequence continues at coordinate 2,988,734 of NZ_VIVR01000001.1, forward strand.
CCTCCTGGACCACGTCGTCCACCACACCGGCCGATCTGCTCGGACACGCGCGCGGTTAACCACCGATAACTGACCTGAGGGGAGGGTAGCGCACCCCGCTCGGTTGGCCGTTTCGCCCGTCAGGAGGAGGGGAAAATCACAGCACCACCCATCTGCCACCCCGGTGCCGCCCGGCATCGGGGCCCCCGCGCCACCCTGCCGGGGAGTAGCCGCATGACCATCCCGTTCCAGCGGACCGCCGACACGGTCCGCGGCGCGGGCGCGGAGGCCGCCGCCCTCGCCAATCACCTGATCCGTTACCCCACCGGCATCCCGCCCGAGCGGCATCGCCGTCCCTGCCCTCCCCACCCCGTCCCGCAATCCGCCCCCGGTGCCGGCGCCGCCGACCTGCGGCACCACGGCCCGGTCCTGCTGCTGCACGGGTTCATCGACAACCGCGCCGTCTTCACCCCGCTGCGCCGCTCGCTGCACCGGCACGGCTGGACGCATCTGCACGCCCTCAACCACAGCCCGCTGACCAGGGACGTCCGTGCCGCGGCCGTCCTGCTCGGCCGGCACGTCGAGTGGGCGCGGCAGGCGCACGAGGGGCCGGTCGCGCTGGTCGGTCACAGCCTGGGCGGGCTGATCGCCCGCTACTACGTCCAACGCCTCGGCGGGGACGCACTGGTGGACACCGTGATCACGCTGGCCACCCCGCACGAGGGCACCACGGCCGCACTGCTGCCCAACCCCTTCCCGATCACCCGTCAACTGCGCCCCGGCAGCGACCTGCTGGCGGAGCTGCGGCTGCCCGCGCCGCGCTGCCGTACGCGTTTCACCGCCCTGCGGGGCGAGCTGGACGAGCTGGTCCTGCCGGGCCGCCACGCCTGGCTGCGCCACCCGGACCTGACCGTCGACAACCTGCTCGTCCCGGGCACAGGCCACGTCGGCCTGCCCGCGCACCCTCGGGCCGTCGAGCTCGTACGGCAGGCGCTCGAGGTGCGGGAGACCGGATTCCTGACGGAGCGCCACGCCTGCTGAGATGCGCACTTTGTCCGCGCTCGGGCGCAAGGACTACAGTCTCGGCTGTTTTCTCCCGTTTCCGAGGAGGCGGCAGTCTTGACACCCACCCCCCGTGCCGCTGCCCGTGCCGAGCGCCGCGATCGCAGCCGGGCCGCCACCCGTTCGGCGGTCCTGACCGTGGCCCTGCCCTCGATGGCCACCCTGGGCGTGTTCGCGGCGGTGGCCGCGCACACCACGCACCCGCCGCTGCCCCGCCAGGCGACACCCCCGCCGCCTGCCCGTCCGGTGCCCACCGGCCCGCTGAGTTCCCTGCCACGCGGCGTCGAGGAGTTCGCCGACCGGGCGGGCCGCGCGCAGACCCGGATCGACCTGGCGAAACGTCAGCAGGCCGACCGGCGCAGACAGGAGAACGCGCGTCCCAAGGTCGTCCTGCCGGTCACCGACCACGGCCTCAGCGCCACCTTCGGCGAGGCGGGCACCCACTGGTCGGCCCGCCACACCGGCATCGACTTCCCCGTCCCCAGGGGCACCCAGGTGCACGCCGTCACCGACGGCACCGTGGGCACCCGGTGGAACCCCGCCTACGGCTACATGGCGTCCGTCACCGCCCCCGACGGCACCCAGACCTGGTACTGCCACCTCGGCTCCTACCGCATCCGCAAGGGTCAGGTCCACGCCGGGGACGTCATCGCGTACTCCGGAAACAGCGGCAACAGCACCGGCCCGCACCTGCACTTCGAGGTCCGCCCGGCCGGCGCCGAGCCGATCGACCCACTGCCCTGGCTGCTCGCCCACGGCCTCGACCCACGCTGACCCGACTCTCCGCTCAGGGCGTCCGCAGGTGTGAGGCGCCGGGCCGACCACAGGGGCGCCTGCCGACGGAGCCTCATCTCTGACAACCATTCATCACCGCTGCCGCGTTGTGCCGGTGTGAGTCGATCAATGGAAGACGCCGACTACGCAGCCTTCGTCGAGGCGGCCTGGCACCGGCACCTGCGCACCGCGACGCTGCTCACCGGCGACCGCCACCGAGCGGAGGAGCTGCTCCAGGACTGCCTGGTGAAGCTCTACGTGCGCTGGCGGCGGGTGGCAGCCGGGGATCCCCACGCCTACCTGCGGCGGATGCTGGCCAATGGCAACGTCAGCTGGTGGCGCAGACGCCGCCGCGAGCTGCTCACCCCGGACGCGCCCGACGCGATAGACCGGCGCGCCGACCCGTCCGGCACGCCGCACGAACCGCACGAGGAGCTGCGTCGCGCGCTGCTCGCCCTGCCCCGCCACCAGCGCACGGTGGTCGTCCTGCGGTACGTCGAGGATCTGACCGAGAAGGACACCGCGGCCGTCCTGGGCTGCTCGGTCGGCACCGTCAAGAGTCAGAACGCCAGGGCGATGGCGCGCCTGCGCACCGCCCTGCGAGAGAGTCAGGAGGTCACCCTGTGACCGAGGAGCAGGACCGACTGCCCGAAGCGATCCGGACGCTGGCCGACCGCTGGCCCACACTCGGCCTGGTACCGGTCGCCGAACTGCTGCATCGCGGACGCCGCGCCCGCCGGGCCCGCGCACTGCTCCGGGGTGCGATCGGCGCGGGAACGCTCGCGCTGGCCGTCGCCGTGGCCGTCACGGTGGCCCCCGCCGAACCGGCAGGCGGGCCCACCGTCCTGGCCCCCGCGGCGTCCACGACAGCCGAACCGCACACCGGCTACCGGATCTCGCTGAGCTACACCATCGAGGAGGAGGGCCACCGCAACCGGGACTACGTGGAGAGGTTCCAGGGTGCCGCCGACCCGACCACCCGTCGGGGCTACCTGGTCTCGGACAGGGGCGCGACCGAATGCCGGTTCATCGACGGCGACGAGTACGTCCGACCCGACAACCGTGGATGGCGCTCGGGAAACCCGCCCATCGGTCCGCGCGGCACCCTGCCGATGAACAGGCTGGTGACGGTGGAGCCCCAGGACCTCCTGGTCGAGCTGCGCGGTCTCGGAAATGTCACCCGCACCGCAGGCCCGGGCGACAGTGAGACCTACACCTTCTCGTACGTCTCCAAGGGTTCCCCGTACACCGGCGAGCCCAAGGAGGGCGGCAACACCGTCACCGGCAGCGTCGCCCTCGTCCAGGGCAGGTACCGGACGATCACCATCCAGACCGTTCTCGTCGGCCCGGAACCCGGGACCGCCGACCCGAACCCGATCACCCGCAGGTCGGTGATCGAGTTCTCCGATTACGGCATTGCGGTGCCCGTCGAACGGCCCGCGGTCACGCCGAAGTGAGGCGCGGCCCGGTCCCTCCCGTGCAGGGGGCGGGAGGGGCCGGGCCGACGGACCGTCAGAGCTTCTCGACCGGCGCGTACCGCAGCAGCAGCTGCTTGCGCCCCGACGCCCCGAAGTCGACCGTCGCCTGCGCCTTGTCGCCGACGCCCGAAGTGGCCACCACCGTGCCCAGGCCGAAGCTGTCGTGCGTCACGCGGTCGCCGACCGCCAGCGAGACCACGTCGCGCTCGACCACCCTGCGGGCCGACTGGCCCCACCCGGACTTCGGCGCTGCCGCAGACCGGGAGGACCCGGAGGAGGACGCCGAGAACCCCGAGGACCCCGCGTACCCGCGCGAGGCCGGCACCGCCGCCGAGCCCGTCCGCTTCCACTCCACCAGCGTGTCCGGGATCTCCTCCAGGAAGCGCGAGGCCGGGTTGTAGGAGGGCTGGCCCCAGGCGCTGCGCAGCACCGAGCGGGTCAGGTAGAGCCGCTGCCGGGCGCGGGTCAGGCCGACGTAGGCGAGGCGGCGCTCCTCCTCCAGCTCCTTGACCTGGTTGAGCGCCCGCATGTGCGGGAAGATCCCGTCCTCCATGCCGGTCAGGAAGACGACCGGGAACTCCAGACCCTTCGCGGTGTGCAGGGTCATCATCGTGATGACACCGGCGCCGTCCTCGTCGTCCGGGATCTGGTCGGAGTCGGCGACCAGCGCGACCCGCTCCAGGAAGTCCGCCAGCGAGCCGACCGGCGGGGTGCCGTCGCCCTCCTCCGACTCCGGGCGCTCGCCCGGGTCCTGCTCGTACTCGAGCGCGACCGACGCGAGCTCCTGGAGGTTCTCCACCCGGGTCTCGTCCTGCGGGTCGGTGGACGCCTGGAGTTCCGCCAGGTACCCCGTCTCCTCCAGCACGGCCTCCAGCACGGCGGCCGGGCCCGCGCCCGACTCGACGACCTGCCGCAGCCCGGCCATCAGGTCGTTGAACTTCCGCACCGCGTTGGCCGAGCGCGCGGCCATCCCGTACGCCTCGTCCACCCGCACCAGCGCCTGGGCGAAGCTGATCCGCTCGCGCGAGGCCAGCGCATCGATCATCGCCTCCGCGCGGTCGCCGATGCCGCGCTTGGGCACGTTGAGGATCCGGCGCAGCGGCACGGTGTCCTCCGGGTTGGACAGCACCCGCAGGTACGCGAGGACGTCGCGGACCTCCTTGCGCTCGTAGAAGCGCACCCCGCCGACCACCTTGTACGGCAGGCCGACCCGGATGAACACCTCCTCGAACACGCGGGACTGGGCGTTGGTCCGGTAGAAGATCGCCACATCGCCCGGGCGCGCGTCACCCGCGTCCGTGAGCCGGTCGATCTCGTCGGCGATGAACTGGGCCTCGCCGTGCTCGTCGTCCGCGACGTAGCCGATGACCTTCTCGCCGTGCTCGCCGGCCGTCCAGAGCTTCTTCTCGCGGCGGCTGGTGTTGCGCTCGATGACCGCGTTGGCGGCGCTGAGGATGGTCTGGGTGGAGCGGTAGTTCTGCTCCAGCAGGATCGTCATGGCGTCCGGGTAGTCCTCCTCGAACTGGAGGATGTTGCGGATCGTCGCGCCACGGAAGGCGTAGATCGACTGGTCCGCGTCACCGACCACGCACAGCTCGGCGGGCGGCACCTCGGCCAGCCGGCCGGCCGCCGGGTTGACGAAGTCGCCGTCCACCGTGCGCTTGGGGGCCTGGGCGACCGCGCCGCCGCTGAGCTCGCGCACCAGCATGTACTGGGCGTGGTTGGTGTCCTGGTACTCGTCCACCAGGATGTGCCGGAACCGCCGCCGGTAGTGCTCCGCCACGTCCGGGAAGGCCTGCAGCAGGTTCACCGTGGTCATGATGATGTCGTCGAAGTCCAGGGCGTTGGCCTCGCGCAGGCGCCGCTGGTAGAGGAAGTACGCCTCGGCGAGCTTCTTCTCCATCGGGTTGGCGGCCTGGTCGGCGTACGTCTCCTCGTCGATCAGCTCGTTCTTGAGGTTGCTGATCTTCGCGGTGAAGGACTTCGGCGGGAACTGCTTCGGGTCGAGGTCCAGATCCCGGCAGACCAGCGCCATCAGGCGCTGCGAGTCGGCCGAGTCGTAGATCGAGAAGCTGGACGTGAAGCCCAGCAGCTTGCTCTCCCGCCGCAGGATGCGCACGCACGCGCTGTGGAAGGTCGACACCCACATCGCGCGGGCGCGCGGGCCGACCAGGCTCTCGACGCGCTCGCGCATCTCGCCGGCGGCCTTGTTGGTGAAGGTGATCGCCAGGATCTCGCCCGGCTGCACCCCACGCGCGCCCAGCAGGTACGCGATCCGGTGGGTCAGCACCCGGGTCTTGCCCGAGCCCGCGCCGGCCACGATCAGCAGCGGGGAGCCGGCATGCAGCACGGCCTCGCGCTGCGGCTCGTTCATGCCCTCCAGCAGCTGCGCCGGGTCGACGACCGTACGGGCTGCGCCGTTGCGGTGCCAGGCGTCGTGCTCGGTGGCGGCGGCGTAGTCCGTCTGAAAGAGATCATCCGGGATGGCCTCCTCGTACGGGGGCTCCTCGTATAGCGGGGGCTCGTCGGCGGGCGGCTGCTGCGACCCGGCCGAGGGGAGCTCGAAGCCGGGGAGCGGGAGGTCGTCAAAGAGGCTAGTCATGGCCCTTCGAGTCTATGGCCCGCCACCGACAGCCCCGGGGCCGATCGAACCGATCGCCTGATCGGTCACATCCGGTCGACCGGAAGCCTCGAATCAACCCGCCGTCATCCCGGAATGAACACTTCCGCAGATCCCCGGCCAGAGCCGTGACTCACCGCTCCGCCACCCCCACCGACCCACTAGCGTCCCCGTCCTAAGTGGCCCGCCCCGCACCACCCGTGGCCCGGCCCGAAAGGAGGACGCCGCCATGGCGTCGCACAGGAAACCCAGGCCCGGCCCCTTCCGTACCCGGACGGTCGCGACCGTCGCCGGGGCCGCCGCCTCCGTCACGGCGCTGGCCACCCCGGGGCACGCGGAGCCCCCGCCCAGCGCCGAGCAGGTCCGGGCCCAGGTGGACGGGCTCTACCGGGAGGCCGAGGAGGCCACCCAGCGCTACGACGGCGCCAAGGAGCAGGCCGACGCCCTCCAGCGGCAGGTCACCCAGCTCCAGGACGAGCTGGCCCGCAAGACCGCCGCCGTCGAGGCCACCCGCAGCCGCCTGGGCACCCTCGCCGCCGAGCAGTACCGCAGCGGCAGCCTCTCCTCCGCTCTCCAGCTCGCCCTCGCCGACGACCCGCAGCAGTTCCTGCAGCGCGCCGGGATGATGGACCAGGCCGGCGCCATCGAGCAGCAGGCCCTGCAGCAGTACGGCCAGCAGCGCATGGCCATCGACACCCAGACCGCCGAGGCCCGGGCCAGGCTCGCCGACCTCAGCCGCCGCCAGCAGGAGCTCGCCACCGAGAAGGCCTCCGTCCAGCAGAAGCTCGCCCAGGCGCAGGCCCTGCTCGCCCGCCTCACCGCCACCGACCGGGCCGCCGTCACCCACGCCTCCCGCGACAGCCTCCGGCCGTCGTTCCCGGCGGCCCCGGTCTCGGGCCGCGCCGCCGAGGCGATCGCCTTCGCCGTGGCCCAGCTCGGCAAGCCGTACGTCTGGGGCGCCACCGGCCCCGACTCCTACGACTGCTCCGGCCTGGTCCAGGCCGCCTGGGGCGCCGCCGGCATCACCCTCCCCCGCACCACCTACGCCCAGATCGGCGCGGCCCCGCGCATCTCCCGCGCCGAACTCCGGCCCGGCGACCTGGTCTTCTTCTTCTCCGGCATCAGCCACGTCGGCCTCTACACCGGCAACGGCCGCATGATCCACGCCCCCCACCCGGGCGCCCCGGTCCGCTACGAGAGCGTCGACGCCATGCCCTTCGCGGGCGCCGTCCGCCCGGCCTGAGGGCTCGGCCTCAGGGCGCGTCCGGGTACACGAAGGCGACGTACCCCCCGTACACCGCGGAGCAGAGCGCGGCCGTGGCGAGGATCAGCACCAGCGTGGCCCGGTTGCGCACCCGCGACAGCCCCGTGGCCAGCGGCAGCAGCAGGCCGAAGGCCGGAAGCAGGAAGCGTGCCCGGGAGTTGAAGTACGCCGCGTCGCCCAGCGCCAGGACCAGCATCGCGCCGCTGAACAGCAGCAGCACCGGCGGCTGACGCTGGATCAGCGACACCGCGAACAGCAGCCCACTGCCCACCAGCACGACCCCGACCACCACGGCGGCCAGCCACACGGTGTCCCTGTCGGTCAGCAGGTCCTTGAAGGAGTAGAAGGTGCTGCGCCCGTAGTCGAGGTGGGACTGCCAGGCGTCCTGCACCCGGAAGTAGCCGTCCCAGCGGCCCTTCCGGAGACCCACCCACCCGACGAATCCGGCGAAGCCGAGCGGTGCCAGCACCATCGCGGCCGCCGCCCGCGGGCCGCCCCGCCCCTGCACCAGCTCCCAGAGCGCGGCCCCCGAGACGGCCGCGGCCAGCGCGATCCCGGTCGGCCGGCTCAGGCCGGCGAGCACACAGAGCGTTCCGGCCCAGACCCAGCGCCGCGCCACCACCGCGTACACGGACCACGCGGCGAAGGCCGTGAAGACCAGCTCCGAGTACGCCGCGCTCTCCACCACCGCGTACGGCGTGACGCCCCACAGGACGGCGGCGACGGCGGCGACCCGCCGCCCGTACAGCCGGTCCGCGACGGCGAAGATCCCCCAGGCCGCCGCCAGGGAGGCGATCCAGGCGACGGCCAGCGCGGCGTGGTTCACCGAGAGCGGCGTCAGCAGGCCGACCGCCCGGATCAGCATCGGGTAGGCCGGGAAGAACGCGTACACCTCGTACGGCCCGTGCGGCCCGGGTACCGGTGTCGAGCCGGCGTAGCCGTGCACGGCGATGTCCTGGTACCAGTACGCGTCCCACATCGAGCTCAGCCGGTACACCCCCGGCACCCCTCGGTGGGCACCCCAGGCGGCCAGCAGCAGGACGCCCACGGCGCGCGCCGCGGCGTAGCCGAGCAGCGCGGGCACCACCCCGGGCACGGAGGCGGCGGTCGGCCGGCTCTCCTGATCAACCGGCCGGTACTGCGAGCTCCGGCCGACCAGCTCGGTGCGCATCTGCACTCCAACGGTGAACCGGGCGGGACCGCGATGGCGGCACGACAGCCACCATCACATCCCTACCGTCCGCGGAGTGCAAACACAGCGTCAACGCACGCTGACGGAACGCGGTCGCCCCGGTGCCGGGCGACCGCCGGGCCGTCAGCGCGAACGCCGCTCCAGCAGCGACACAGTGAGGCCGCGCACGTGCTTGACCTCGGTCGGCGTGTAGGCGGCGCGCAGCGCGTCGGCCTCGGACTTCGGCAGCTTCTGGTACGGGTCGTCGGCGTCGCCGAAGGTCACCACCCACACCCGGGCGGTGTTCCCGAGGCACTCGGCGGGCTGCTTGCAGGGGACGGTGTAGAGGTCCTCGTTCTGCAGCGACGTCTTGGCGGCGAACACGTCCTTCAGCTTGACGTCGTCCGGCAGGTAGTAGTCGACCTCGAAGTCGAGCATCATGTACGCCGACTCGCCCCTGACCGGAACGAAGCCGTCACCGGGCTTGTAGCCGGCCGTGATGATCTTTGCCGCGCCCCGGCCGTTGGTGGTCTCGTGGGAGGTCGTGGTCCGCAGCTTCTGCTGGTCGGGAATGCCCACCAGGGTCACCACGGCGAGGCCGACGGCCACCAGCGCGCGCGGCCGGAGCGAGCTCAGTCCGGCGCCGGCGAGAACCGCCCAGGCCGGGACCGTGTAGAGCTGGTAGCGGTCGAAGAAGTAGGCGGTGTGCCCCTGCGAGATGATCCAGGTCAGCCCGATCGGCAGCGCCGCCACCAGGCCGATCTCGAACGCCGAACGGCGCCCGCGCGCCCACCCCGCCGAGACCGCGGACAGCGCCAGAATGCAGGCGCCGACCAGCCCCGAGCCGAACAGTCCGGGCCAGTAGTCGAGGAAGGTGTGCAGGTTCGGCGTCTTCAGCCAGGAGATCTGCCGGCCGACCTGGCGCTGGCCCAGGATCACCAGCGGCACCACCGGCAGCAGGCCGACCGCGACGGCGAGCGGGTAGCCGAACAGCAGCCGGCGGTCCCTGCTCCGCCACCAGCGCAGCACGACGATCGCCGCGTGGCTGCACAGGAAGACCAGCGAGACCATGTGGAACAGCCCGGCCACGGCGACGGCCAGCGCGTACGGCAGCCAGCGCAGCACCGTCGGCCGCTCCAGCGCCCGCAGCAGCAGCCAGGTCGCCGCGGACGCCGCGAGCATCACGAAGGCGTAGGAGCGGGCCTCCTGCGCGTACCGGGAGACGGAGGGGATGACCGCGAACAGCAGCCCGGAGACCAGCGCGGTGCGGGTGTCGAAGAGCTTCCTCGCAGTCAGCACCACGAAGACGGCGGCGCCCGCGACGGCCAGTGCCGAGGGCAGCCGGAACATGGTCAGGGAGTCCCCGAAGATGCTGGTCCAGCCGTGCATCAGCAGGTAGTAGGCGCCAGAGACCGCGTCGACGTGCTTCAGGAGGTCGAGCAGCTCGCCGGTGCTCCGGGTGGCCGCGCTCCAGGTGGCGAGCTCGTCCCGCCAGAGCTGCGGGCGCCAGCTGCCGCGTATGCCGAGCGCGAGCGTCAGCAGGGCCGGCCATATCCACACGGTGCGGGTGAGCAGACTTCCGGTCCGGGAATCCGAGGCCGGGAGGCGTCGCCGCGGTCGGGCGGTGGCATCCAGGCCTTCGGCCACGGGTGCCGTCGCGCTGAGGGTCATTGCGACGAACCTTCCGAGTCTGTGATCACTGCCGATTCCCCCTACGTGCACACGCTGACGAAGAGCGGTGTGGTGTCGGCGCTCGGGCGGTCGGAACGGATCACCTGGCTGAAAATGCGATCACCACAAAACCCGAGCATCCTACCCCGGGGTCCTTACGGTGAATCCGACGACGAACGGCTCCCCGCCGGTTGCAGGGAGCCGTCGCAGTCCGTGGGGCTCAGGAGAGCTCTGCGGCGCTCAGGAGAGCACGGAGACCCGGGCGCGCTCCTCGGACTTCACGGCCTTGGCCGGGGCCGGCGCGGGGGCCGAGGCGGAGTCCGAGCCGATGAAGTAGGTCGGGCGCTGCTGGACGGCCGTGTAGATCCGGCCGACGTACTCGCCGAGCATGCCGGCGCAGATCAGCTGGACCGCACCGATGAAGAGCACGGCGACGAAGAGCGAGGTCCAGCCGGGGACGGCCACACCGGAGACGAAGGCGACCAGGCTGAAGACCAGCAGTCCGAGGCAGGCGAAGAAGCTGATGATCCCGAGCCAGGTCGCGATCCGCAGCGGCGCGGCGGAGAAGCTCGTGATGCTGTCGATCGCCAGCCGGATCATCTTGCTCAGCGGGTATTTGGTCTCGCCTGCCACCCGCTCGTCACGGTGGTAGGTGACCTCGCCGCTGGGGAAGCCCAGCCACGGGACGAGCAGGCGGTACACCTGCTGCTGGTCCGGCAGCGCCTTCAGCGCCTCGACGGCGTCCCGGCTCAGCAGCCGGAAGTCGCCGGCCTGCGAGGTGACGTTCTTCCCGACCAGACGACGCATCAGCCAGTAGTAGGCACCGGCCGTACGGCGCTTGAAGCCGGTGTCGGTGCTCCGGTCCGATCGCACGCCGTACACGATGTCGAGCTTCTGGCGCTGGGCCAGTTCGAGCATCTCGGGGATCTTCTCCGGCGGGTCCTGGAGGTCCGCGTCGATGCTGACCACGTACCGGCCGAAGGAGCTGTGGAGACCCGCGGTGAGCGCCGCCTGGTGCCCCGAGTTCCGGCGCAGCTGCACGACCCGCAGTTCGGGCCACTCGGCACGGAAGTCGTCGAGGATCGAAGCGGTCCTGTCGGCACTGCCGTCGTCCACCGCGACGACCTCGTAGGAGGCGCCGATCCCGTCCAGCGCGGGCCGCAGGCGGCTCACGAGGGCGGGCAGCGCGTCCTCTTCGTTGTACATCGGTATGACGACCGACAGAGTGATCTCCGCCCGAAGGTCAACAGCCACAGCCCCGCCCACCCCAAATTCACACAGTCAGTTGACCAAAATCATACACATCAACGAACACGCCCCCCGACGTGCACAGTTCGTGCATGAGGCCTCAGATGCCCCGCTTCCGCTCGGGTCGGATGTCCTGCCGGATGTCCTGGAAGGCGGCCTCGAGCTTGCGGTGCATGAACGGCGCCAGGGGGCGCTCGACCAGGCGGTGCACCAGGTAGGCGAGCAGCAGCATGGTGCAGGCCACGGTCGCGAGCGTGGGGTACGGCCCCATCCACTCACGGACCCGGGTGATCAGCTGCCAGCCGATCTCCTGGTGCAGCAGGTACAGCGGGTAGGTGAGCGAGCCGGCGACGGTCAGCCACTTCCACTGCATCCAGTTGAAGGCACCGAGCGCGGCGGCCGTCACGACGGCGAACGCGAGCGTGGTGAGCGTCACCGTGATCGCCCACGACAGGTGGTGCTTGGTGCCGTACTCGTAACCGCCGATGACACCGCGGATCTGGTCCTGCGCGATCAGCCAGCAGAAGACCAGCATGCCCCAGAGCAGCAGGTTGGGGCGGAAGCGGTACATCAGGAAGATGACGATGCCTCCGATGAAGTACCAGGCGTACGTCGGCTGCACGAGATTGGTGAGCAGCGGCATGTTGGCCTGCGGGGCCAGCAGGGCGGCGAAGGCCCAGACCGCGCAGAAGGTCACCACCCGGCGGTAGGTGAGGCCGAAGACCAGCAGCAGGCCGAACAGGACGTAGAACCGCATCTCGGACCAGAGCGTCCAGTAGACCGGGTCGAGGTTGTCCACGCCCAGCGGCATGTTGACCATGGTGAGGTTGGTCAGGATCCGGCTCAGGGTCGGCCGGTGGGTGTTGTCACCCCAGATCGTCGGTACGACCAGCAGGACGGCCGCGGTCATCAGCACGGAGACCCAGTAGGCGGGGAAGAGCCGGACCACCCGCGAGGTGACGAACTGGCCCGGCGTCCTGCCCCAGCAGGACATGCATATGACGAAGCCGCTGATCAGGAAGAACAGCTCGACGCCGGTCCAGCTGTACGCGCCGACCAGGTGCGCCTTGGGCATGAGCTCGCTCGGCAGCCCGTGCCAGACGGCTGGGAAGCGCTCCACACCCACCCAGTGCCAGCCGACGACGCCCATCGCCGCGATCAGGCGCAGGCCGTCCAGCACGTACAGACGCGGGCGCTTGCCGCCGGACGGCGCGGCCTCCCGCCCACGTGCGACGCCCTGGTACGGCGTCGGCGGAGCCAGGGGGCTCGGAGTCGTAGCGGTTGAAGTCATCACACAGCGCTCTCGGTCCGGGTGTCAGGGGCCCACCGGACGGAGGTGCTGTGAACCGGCAGGGCGACGCTCATCTTATAGACGGATTAAAGCCCGCTGAGGATCGCACCGGAACCGTTACGTGCCCGGGCCGGAGTCGCCCTCCGCGACGCCGGCCCGGGCACACGTTCAGTGAAGTTCGTAGACGCCGATCCGCCCGTTGTCGTAGACCGGCGCGGCAAGCGTCTTCAGCTGGGGCGATTCCGCCCCGACCGAGCGGTTCACGACCAGGTAGCGGACGCGGTGGCCGCTGCGGAGCCGGCCGAGCAGCTCGGCCGTGGGGTGGTAGACGGCGTCATCGTTGGCCTTCAGCAGGTCCTGGTCCCAGAACTCCCCGGTCCCGGCGGCCATGGCCCGCGGGGCGAATCCCCAGCCCTCGATCAGGACCGAGCGCTCGGAGAAGGCGCTGAGGGTGAAGGCCTGGTTGTTCCCGCAGGCTTCGCCTGCCGCTCCGGGATCGTTCGGGTACCAGCAGTGCTCGTTGGTGAGCAGTACGTCCGAGGGCTTGCTGTGCGCACGGATCCAGCGAGCGGCCTCCACCTTGGTGGCCGGAAGCGAGAACGCACCCCAGACCTCCGGCCCCTGTGTCGGCCTGGGGAGGTCCAGGAGGAGCGTCGGAGCGCCGGCTACGAGGGCAAGGCTCAGCAGGACGATGCCGCCCCGCCCGCGCAGTGAGGTAACCCACCGGCTCGCCGCCCTCCATCCCGCCGCACACATGGCGGCGACGGCGGCCAGGGCCAGGGCCGCGACCAGGAACGGGACGAGCCGAGCGTACGTCGTCCGTTCCGGCTTGGTGACTCCCGTGAAGTCCAGCGCAAAGGTCAGCCAGTCTGCGGCGTAGGTCCGGATGCCGTAGGTCAGGAGCCCGATGAAGACGAGCGTCCCGACGGCAAGGGCGACCTTCGCGCGGTTCGTCAGGGCGGCGCGCTCGAAGACCTCGCAATAGCCCCAGGCGGAGAGCAGGACACCGAACGCGAGGCCGGTGTGGGTGAAGTAGCTGGAGTTCCAGCCGTTGAGCGTGAGGTACACGGCAGGGCCGGCGATGGCGCCGCCCAGCAGGAACCACTGGAGCGCGTCGAGGCGGAACCGGTGGCGCCAGAGGAGCGGTATCGCGCCTATGACGCGGAGTTGGGTGTTGAGCAGGAAGGCCGCCCAGGTTGCGGCGACGATCAGGACGTGGACGGCGGCCGAACGGACGTCCTTCGGATCGGCCCAGTAACCGCTGATGTTGACCAACGGGTCGACCTTGAGGCCGTAGCTCTCGAAGCGGAACACGACGGCCGTGGAGAACAGTTGCCCCGCCGCGACGGTCGCACCGAGACCGACGATCCTCCAAGGTATCCGCCGAGTACCGATCAGAACCGCCAGCCCGGCCAGGGCAAGCCCGGCCAGAGTGACCGGCAGGGACGTGGCCTTGGCGGCGCTCGAGGCGAAGGCGAACAGGCCGGCGAGCACGTACACCCCGCGGCCGATCGACGGGACACCGTCGGCACCCCGGCTGCGGAGGCCCTCGCCGATGGCCCCGATCAGCGCGAGGAGCAGCGGCTGACTGTAGGTCATCGAGACGCTGGCCCAGACCATGAGGGTGGTCTGTGGAGAACCGAACGGCATGCTGACGGGGTCGGTCGCGTTGAACTCGCCGATGGCGAAGATCAGCAACGCCGCCACCGGTCCGACCCAGGGCCGGCCCGTGAGGCGCCAGGCCACGACGCCGACAACCAGCATCGTGAGTGCGCACAGAGCCGGGATCATCAGGCGCATCTCGACAACGGGCAGGTCGATGTGTCCGACCAGACTGGTCATGGCCTCATGCACGAAGGCGAACCAGTGGTAGTGCAGCGGCTCGTCGGCGACCTGCGGAAGGGTCAGTGGGAAGTCGTGCTTCGCGTTTCCGGCCAGGGAGAGCTGATAGGGCAGGTCGATGAACTGCCTGGACTGCTCACTGGTCGGGAGGATGGCATTTCTCGCCAGGTAGACCCGGTAGAGGTAGCCGGTGGTGAGGGCGACGGTTCCGGCGACCGCCCATGACCAGCCCAGCGAGGGGCTGGTGTACCCGCGCGGGCGCCAGTGGCGTCGCAGGCGGGGCACGGCGGCGAAGGGAATCACCACGGCCAGCGGCCAGAGGATCGCCGCCGACTGGATCCCGAGCGCCATGAGTACGGCCCAGGCGATCAGTTCCAGGGCAAGGCCGGTGACGGCACCGAGAACCAGGTCCTCGACCAGCGTGTGGGGCGTACGCCTCAGGGACCTGAACACGAGCGTGCCCGGGAGCAGTACACCCCAGACCGCGTACCCGACGTACCGTGCGATGTCGGAGACGGGCGTATCGGATGCCACGAGCGCCGCGAATATCAGAGCCAGGGTGGCCACTGCCGGCAGACAGCGCCACAGCGCTCCGGCTCTTCCCCCGCTCCCCCGGCCGGCGCCGCTGTCCGCAGATCCCGTCGTGGGTGCCGTGCTGTCAGTGATGCCCATCAAGGCTGCTTACTCTCCTAGGAACTTTCCTCGCCCGAGGCACCTGTCAAGGCAGACGCTCCCGCGGCGACAAGGAGCTCCCCCTTGAGCAACGGCACGCCACGCCACGGCTCCGGTGCACTGGAACGGCGACGACCCCCCGGTCGCAGAGCTGCGGACGGGCCCGGGCAGACTGCCGCGCCGAGGGCGATCATCTCGGAGGTCGGCGTCCGAGCGCCTGGGCATCGAATGCCGAGGAGCCTTTCCGGGCCGTCAGGCTATCAATGGCGATCGGGCGGGACAGCGCCGGGGTCACCACCGATCGAACACCTGGCGCACACCCTGTCTCCTGTTGGGCTCCCGCAATGTGATCGACCTCGGCTCGCCGTAGCCTCGGGCTCGGCACTCCGCCGAATGCCAGAAGCTGCCCCCGCAACCGGAACGCGGGGGCAGCTTCTGGGTGTTCTGCCGGTCAGACCAGCCGGCGGGCCGTGGCCCACCGGGTCAGTTCGTGACGGTTGCTCAGCTGGAGCTTGCGCAGGACGGCCGAGACGTGGCTCTCCACCGTCTTGACCGAGATGAAGAGCTGCTTGGCGATCTCTTTGTACGCGTACCCGCGCGCGATCAGCCGCAGCACCTCGCGCTCGCGCTGGGTGAGGCGGTCGAGGTCCTCGTCCACCGGCGGGGTGTCGGTCGCGGCGAAGGCGTCCAGCACGAAGCCGGCCAGACGCGGGGAGAAGACGGCGTCGCCGTCCGAGATCCGGAAGATGGCGTTGACCAGGTCCGTGCCCGTGATCGTCTTGGTGACGTAGCCGCGCGCACCGCCGCGGATCACCCCGATCACGTCCTCCGCGGCGTCCGAGACGGACAGGGCGAGGAAGCGCACCCCCGTCGGGTCGGCCATCAGCGGGGCGGAGCGCCGCAGCACCTCGACACCGCCGCCGCCTGGCAGGTGGACGTCGAGCAGCACCACGTCGGGCCGGGTCTCGGCGACGACCTGGACGGCCGACTCGACGTCGTCCGCCTCGCCGACCACGTCGATGCCGGTGACCTCGGTCCGCCCGATCTCCGCCCGGACGCCCGTACGGAACATCCGGTGGTCGTCCACCAGGACCACGCGCGCCACTCGCTCAGGGGCAGCTTCAGTCATCAGCTCTCTCCATCTCCAGCTCGACCTCGGTCCCGCCGTCCGGCGCCGGCCGCACCCGTGCGGTGCCGCCGTTGCGCTTCATCCGGCCGATGATCGACTCCCGTACGCCCATCCGGTCCTCGGGCACGCTGTCCGGGTCGAAGCCGGGGCCGTGGTCGCGGACGAACACCGACACCGTCCTCCCCTCCACCTCTGCGTACACCTGGACCGGTCCCCCGCCACCGTACTTGGCCGCGTTGACCATTGCCTCCCTCGCGGCCTGCATCTGCGCCGAAATGCGATCGTCCATCGGGCAGTCGCCGACGCAGACCAGCTCCACCGGGACACCGTGCAGGTCCTCGACCTCGGCGACCACCGAACGGATCCGCTCCGCCAGGGTGTCCGGCGCCGCCTCCGCGGCCGCCTCGGGGCGGTACAGCCAGAGCCGCAGCTCGCGCTCCTGCGCGCGGGCCAGCCGCAGCACCTCCTTGGCGTCGTCGGCGTTGCGCTGGATCAGCGTCAGGGTGTGCAGCACCGAGTCGTGGACGTGCGCGGCGATCTCCGCCCGCTCCTGGGCCCGGATGCGAGCCGTCCGCTCGGCGCCCAGGTCCTGCCACATGCGCAGCGCGTACGGGCCGACCAGCACCAGGACGCCCGCCAGCACGGCGAGCGCGGCCTCCACCACGGAGGCCAGGGTGGAACCGCTGCCCTGCAGGACCAGGAAGCCGACGATGCCGGCCACCACCAGCAGCACACCCGCGCCGACCCTGGTGTACGCGCTGCGCCGCTTCGATCCCTCCTCCAGGCCGAACCAGCGCTGCCAGCGCGAGTCGTCGGCCTGCCGCCACACCAGCGCCACCCCGACGCCGATGGTGAGCAGCGGCCAGACGTACGGCTTGGCGGTCTGGATGTGCAGGGCGCTGAGCAGCGCCATGATGCCGACGACCAGCATCAGCAGCGCGAAGAGCTGGCCGAGCCCGCCCCGGGCGGACTGCTGCGGAACGGCGGTCGGCGCCTCGGCGGGCTCGGCCGGCTCGCCGTGGAAGGTGCGCTGCAGCAGGTCGCGCAGCCGTCCGACGCTGCGCTGCCGGCCCTTCCTGATCTCCCCGAAGCTTCCGGCCCGTGCGGCCGGGACGAACGTGCCGTTGACGTACACCCACTGCGTCCCGCCGGCCGCGGCGGGCTCACCGATACCGATCGGCACCACGAACCAGAACGCCGCGTACAGCAGCCCGCCTATCCCCTGGGCGAAGAAGAGCAGGATGAACGCGGCCCTCACCCAGGCGACGGGCAGCCCGAGGTGCACCGCGAGCCCGTGGGCGACGCCGCCCAGCATCCGGCCGTGCGGGCTCCGGTAGAGCTTGCGGTACGCCGGTTGCTCCGCGTCGGACGCGGCCAGGTCGGGGCCCGCCGCCGACGGGCCGTCAGGGACGAGGGACTTGGGATCGATGCCGGGTGCTGCCACGCCCCCGATGGTCACACGTCCGCAGGCCCGGGCGCATCAGGGTGGAGCCCCTAGGACGTCTCAGGGACAGTTCAGGGTCCGAACCGGGCCGCGGACGGTTGGGCGGGGCCCCGCCAACCAGCAGGATGGAGGCATGACGGACGACCCCACCGCAGAAGCCGCCGCAGAAGGCGAAGCCGAACCCGCCCAGGCGTCACGGCCTCCACTGACGCGCAGCGAACGCCACCGTGTGGTGGCGGGCGTGTGCGGCGGTCTCGGCCGGCACCTGGACATCGATCCGGTGGTCTTCCGGGTGGTCATCGCCGTGCTCTGCCTCTCCGGCGGCCTGGGCCTCTTCCTCTACGGTCTCGCCTGGCTGATCGTCCCCCGCGAGCCGGTGGACGGCCGCGCCGGACGGACGGAGCTGCAGCGGGTACTGACCGGCCGGGTGGACGGGCAGTCGATCGGCGCCGTGCTGCTGACGGTGATCGGTACCGGGGTGTTCTTCTCCTCGATGGGCGACGGCGGGCAGATGTTCCCGCTGCTGCTGCTCGGCGGCCTGGTCTTCCTGGCGGTCCGTTACGACCCGGAGCGCCGCCGCCGGGCGCGTGGGTCGGTCCGCCGCAGTGCTCCCGACGGCGGCCCGTACGACCGGCTGACCGAGGAGGGCCCCACCCAGCAGGTCGACTGGGTGACCTGGCGGCAGCAGCTCGCCCAGGACTTCCGGGCCGAGTGGCAGGAACGGAAGGCGGATCTGCACGAGCACCTGCGCCGCGCCCCCGTCGGCACGGCTCAGCAACTCCGCGAACAGCACGCCCAGGCCCGGGCCGCCGGCACCGTACCGGCCGACACCCCGCCGCCCGGCCCGTCCGGCTACCTGTGGGACCCGCGGCACCCCGAGCGCAACCCGTACGGCGCCCAGACGCCCCCGCCGGGCGCACCGGCCCAGCCCTGGTGGCAGCGCACCGACCTGCCGGAGGGCGACCCGCTGCGCAAGCCCCCCGTCACCGCCCCGGCCGACGTACCTGCCGCGCCGGTGGTGTACCGGCACCACAGGCGGCGCTCGTTCCTCGGCCCGCTGGGCCTGCTGCTCTCGGCCGGCGCGGGGACGCTGGCCTGGTGGGTGTCCCGGGCCCAGGGCGAGGAGGTGCGGATCTCCACCGTGCTGGCTGCGGCGCTGCTCGGGCTGGGCGTGGCGCTGCTGGTGGGCGCGAAGCTGGGGCGGGCGCGTGGACTGGCCGTCCCGGCCCTCCTGCTGACGCTGGCACTGGCCGGCACGGCCGGCTCGCACGCCACGGTGGGGTCGGCCTTCGGCGACCGCTTCTGGGCGCCGACGACGGCCGGCGACCTGCAGAGCGAGTACAACCTCGGAGCCGGCGACGCCCGGCTCGACCTGAGCCGGCTCGACCCGGCGGGAGGAACTCTCACCACCTCCGCCCGGCTGGGAGCAGGTGACATGAGGGTCACCGTCCCCGCGAACGTGGACGTACGCCTGACGGTACGCAACGCGCTCGGCGACGTCCGGCTCCCCAACGGGGAGGCCTCGACCGGCTCGGGCAACGACCGGGTGTACCAACTGCACCCGACCAGCGGTCAGGCGGCCAAGGGCACGCTCGACCTCACACTGACCGTCGGCATCGGAGACATCCAGGTGGTACAGGCATGAGGAAGCATCGGCTCGATCTGTTCTCGCTGATCGCGGGCGGGCTCTTCACCGTGATCGCCACCCTCTATCTGGTGGCCTCGCTCAACGACCTCTCGGTGAACGGACGGATCGTCATCCCGGTGACGTTCATCGTGCTGGGCACGGCCGGGCTGGCCGGCGCGGTCGCCGCGATGTCGCGGCGCGGGCGCACGGAGGTGCCCCCCGACGAGGAGCGGAGCTCGTAGGCCCTGCGCGTCGGGGGACCCCCAGGGGCGCGAGGAACTGCGCGAGTCGGAAGGGCACCGAGGTGCCACTGACTCACTGCGCCCGGCTGAACGTCGGCGTCTTCCGGTTTCGCGCAGTTCCTCGCGCCCCTGGGGTGTGACCCTGAACTGAGGCCAGATCAGCTCTGGACCGGCCCGAGGTCCAGCTTGTCGCCGTCCTTGGTGACGGTGTACTTGGGCAGCGGCTTGGTCGCAGGGCCGTTGATCACCGCCCCGGTGGCCGCGTCGAAGCGCGAGCCGTGGCAGGGGCAGTACATCTGGCCGTTCTTCGGGGCGTCCACCGCGCAGCCGGAGTGCGTGCAGACCGAGGAGAGTCCGCAGTACTGCCCGGCCTTGGGCTGCACGATGTACACGGCGTCCCCGGTGGCCGGGTCCTTGACCTGGGCCGAGCCGCCGACGGGTACGGCCGAGGCGGCGACCGAGACCTTAGCGGCCCCGCCTCCCGTACCGCTCGGCGACGGCGTGGGCGTCGGCGCAGGCGCGGGCGCGGCGGCGGGGGTCTTCCCGGAGCGCCCGAAGGTCGCCGTCAGCGACCCGGCGAGCAGCCCGGCCCCGCCGAGTGCCACGGCCGCGATGCCGCCGTCCACCAGGGCCCGCCGGCGGACGCTGTCCTCGGCCAGCCCGCGCGTGCGGTCCCGTCCGGCCCGCCGGGCCAGGTAGCCGTCGACCGAGAGGTACGGCGTGCCTGCCAGCACCAGCGGGGTCCAGGCCATCAGGTACGCGAGGTCGTTGCCGAGGTAGTACGGCGAGACGTTCCAGCTGATGGTCAGCCAGAGGCTGAGGTTGATCAGCGCGCCGCCGACCGCCGCGAGCCGCCCCCAGAGCCCGAAGAGCGTGCCGAGCCCGACCGCCAGCTCGCCGAAGGCGATGGCCACCGCGAAGAAGGTCGGCGCGTCCAGGGCCGGGCCGAGGGCCCAGCTGATCGGGCTGTACGGCTTGACCGCCTGGGTCTGCGAGACGAAGGAGGCGGGGTCGGAGGCGCCCGCGAGGTAGTGCGAGTCGGAGAGCTTGTCGAACGCGGCGTAGACGAAGGTCACCCCGAGAAAGAGCCGTAGTGGCAGCAGCGCGTACTGCGAGGCCAACTCTCGCCACTCCGCCGCTCGTCCGGCTCTGCCCGACCGCTCTCGTCCGTCATGCCCCGCCGCCATGCCGACACCCTTCGCTCACCGCCTGTCAACTGCTGACAGGTCCGGTCCGATTCTGCCTGTTGCGGCCGCCTCACCGTGGCACGCCCCGACAACAGACGGCCGCGCCGCCGCTCCCTTGAGTACGGGAGCGGCGGCGCGGCCGTTCAATGCTCTACGGGATTACTCCCACTCGATGGTGCCCGGCGGCTTGCTGGTGACGTCCAGCACCACGCGGTTCACGTCCTTGACCTCGTTGGTGATCCGGGTGGAGATCTTCGCCAGCACCTCGTACGGCAGGCGCGACCAGTCGGCCGTCATGGCGTCCTCGGAGGAGACCGGGCGCAGCACGATCGGGTGGCCGTAGGTGCGGCCGTCGCCCTGGACGCCGACGCTGCGGACGTCCGCGAGCAGCACGACCGGGCACTGCCAGATCTCGCGGTCGAGACCGGCCGCGGTCAGCTCCTCGCGGGCGATGGCGTCGGCCTCGCGGAGCAGGTCCAGACGCTCCTTGGTGACCTCGCCGACGATGCGGATGCCGAGGCCCGGGCCCGGGAACGGCTGGCGCTGGACGATCTCCTCCGGCAGGCCGAGCTCCTGGCCGACCATCCGGACCTCGTCCTTGAACAGCTTGCGCAGCGGCTCGACCAGCGAGAACTGCAGGTCCTCGGGCAGGCCGCCGACGTTGTGGTGGGACTTGATGTTGGCGGTACCGGTGCCGCCGCCGGACTCCACCACGTCCGGGTACAGGGTGCCCTGGACCAGGAAGTCGACCGACTCGCCGTGCTCGCCGGCCTCGGCCACGATCTCGGCCTGCGCCTGCTCGAAGACCCGGATGAACTCCCGGCCGATGATCTTGCGCTTCTCCTCCGGGTCGCTGATGCCCTTGAGGGCGCTCAGGAAGCGCTCCTCGGCGTCCACGACCTTGAGCTTGACGCCGGTCGCGGCGACGAAGTCCTTCTCGACCTGCTCGGTCTCGTCCTTGCGCATCAGACCGTGGTCGACGTACACACAGGTCAGCCGGTCACCGATGGCGCGCTGCACGAGTGCGGCCGCGACGGCCGAGTCCACGCCGCCGGAGAGGCCGCAGATGGCGCGCTTGTCGCCGACCTGCGCGCGGATCAGGGCGATCTGCTCGTCGACCACGTTGTGGGTGGTCCAGGTCGGGGCGATCCCGGCACCGCGGTAGAGGAAGTGCTCCAGGATCTGCTGGCCGTGCGTGGAGTGCAGGACCTCGGGGTGGTACTGGACGCCGTAGAGCTTCTTCTCGTCGTTCTCGAAGGCGGCGACCGGCACCACGTCGGTGGAGGCGGTGACGGTGAAGCCCTCGGGGGCGGCGGAGCAGGCGTCGCCGTGCGACATCCAGACCGACTGCTCGGCCGGGGTGCCCTCGAAGAGGGTGGAGCCGTTCTTGGAAACGTGCAGCGGGGTGCGGCCGTACTCGCGGGCGCCGGTGTTGTCGACCGTGCCGCCGAGCGTGACCGCCATCAGCTGGAAGCCGTAGCACATGCCGAAGACCGGGACACCGGCCTCGAAGATCGCGCGGTCGAGCTGCGGCGCACCCTCCTCGTAGACCGAGGACGGGCCGCCGGAGAGGATGATCGCCTTCGGGTTCTTGGCGAGCATCTCGGCGACCGGCATGGTGCTCGGCACGATCTCGCTGTAGACCCGGGCCTCACGCACCCGACGGGCGATGAGCTGGGCGTACTGGGCACCGAAGTCGACGACCAGGACGGTGTCGAGCTCAGGTACGGACTTGTCGGGGGTAGCAGAGGACACGGACGGCCTTCCGGCAGCGGTGTGGGGGTGTCACCGCCGATTCTACCGGGCCGGTCGGGTGCCCCGGTTTTCACCCGCTTGCGACGTGACCGCCACCGGTGGCGAATCGTTGTTCCTGCTGACCGTACGGCCACGCCGCACCGCCCAGGTGCGGGACGGCCCGCACGGTCGGCGAACCACGCGTGGATCTGTTTTCTCAGTCCACCGGCATGCGTGGCGCCGCCCTCCGGCGGTGCCGTGGGACCGTGCGCCGGTGATGTGGCCGGCCAGCAGGGGACAGCGACCCCGGCCACGACTGAACCGAATGGGACGTGCGGCGGTCGCCGTCCGGGACGCCGGGCGCCGACCGCCGCACCTCCCGCCGCACGCCTGCCCCGGCGTGCGCTCCCGCTTGCCACTACTACGGAGCGTAGTCGCCGCTCCGGGTGATCGGATGTGCTCGCAAACTGCTGCGGGCAGGGTACGGCAGTGAGGGCGGTCGAAAATTGGACTGTGCCGAACTGCGTCGAATCGGTTGCAGAGTAAGGGCTCCGTCCAGCACGATGCTGGTTGTGGGGGTTGACCGGCCGGCCTGACGGCGGCCGGAAATCTGTCATCCCGGGTGCCCGACACGACCGACGGTGACAACGGTTATCACCTCACGCTCCGTGAAGGTCGACCCGGCCCTTGCACCGCGCGCCGCACACCGCACCACCCCTGCGGGTGTCCGGCGCCACCCGAAGCCATCCGACGAGACGGCGCTCTTCCCCCGGCGCCGTCGCCTCCAGCACCGGCGCTGCCCTGACGCCGCGTGCTGAGCGACAAAGGGCCCCGTTCCCCCGCGGGGCCCTTTGCCCTTTCCCGGCTTCTGCGGCGGGCATTGCGACCAGACAGATCTGTCTGTTAACTTCTTTCCAGGCCGACGGTCCACCGACGAAAGGGGGCGGCCCGATGAGCACTGTGCCCAAGCGGCTGCCCGCCCGCGAGCGGATCCTCGACACCGCCTGCGAGCTGTTCGCGACCCACGGGATCCGCGCGGTCGGCGTCGACCGGGTGATCGCCGAGTCCGGTGTCGCCAAGGCCACGCTGTACTCGCACTTCCCCTGCAAGGAACGGCTCGTCGCCGAGTACCTGCTCCGCTCCGACCAGGCCTGGCGCAGCAAGCTGCGCTCGGCCGCGCTGGCCGCCGGGCCGGACCCGCGCGACCAGCTGGTCGGCGCCTTCGACGCCCTCACCGCCGCCTACGACGCGCACGGCTTCCGGGGCTGCAGCTTCATCAACGCCGCCGCCGAGTGCGAGCTCGGCACCGAACCGCAGACCATCGCGGTCGAGCACAAGCGCACCGTACGCGCCTGGCTCCAGGGCCTGGCCACCGTGGCCGGCGCCACCGACCCGGAAGCGCTGGCCCGGCAGCTGAGCCTGCTGATCGACGGCGCCCTCTCGGCCGACCATCTCGAACAGTCCGGCCAGGCCGCCGTGGCCGCCAAGGCCGCAGCCAGGGCGCTCGTCGCGCAGTCCTGTCCGTAATTTCTCCCTGCGCCACCGGTCGGTGGCGCTTTTCCGGACCTTCACCAGACAGACCCGTCTGTCCGTTTCGACTCAGGAGACACCCATGTCGCAGCGCACCCTCGTCCTGCTCGCCCACCCCACCACGGCGCAGTCCCGCAACAACACCGCTCTCGCCGACGCCGTCCGCGAGCTGCCGAACGTCACCGTGCACGACCTCTACGCCGAGTACCCCGACCACCGGATCGACGTCGCCCGCGAGCAGCAGCTGGCCGAGCAGCACGACAGGATCGTCTTCCAGTTCCCGTTCTACTGGTACTCCACGCCCGCCCTGCTCAAGCAGTGGCAGGACGAGGTGCTGCTCTGGGGCTGGGCGTACGGCACCGAGGGGAACGCGCTGCGCGGCAAGACCCTGCAGGTCGTCACCACCACCGGCGGTGGCGCCGACTCCTACCGGCCCGGGGGCTACAACCGCTTCCCGATGGAGCACCTGCTGAGCCCGCTGGACCAGATGGCGCACCTCACGGGCATGGTCCTCGCCGACCCGCTGATCCTGCACTCGGTGCGGGAGACCAGCGACGAGGACCTGGCGCTGTTCGCCAAGCGCTACCGCGAGCTGCTGGAGGGCTGAGGCTCAGCTCTCGCCGTGGGAGTCGAGCAGTTCCGAGGCGTACGGCGGGGCAGGGGGCTCCTGAGGGGCAGCGGGCGCGGCGGCGACCGGCTGCACGGGTGGGAGGCCGCCGGCCCCGTCGCCCGCCCCGGCGCTCGGCCTGCTGCGAGTGCCGAACAGCGCGGGCAGCGCGGGCAGCGCGGGCAGCGCCAGCGCGCCGAGCGCCGTCCAGAGCAGGTTGGCCGCGAGCATGCCCAGCACGGCCAGGCCGAGCGAGGTGTGGCTGGTCGACTCGCGCAGGGCCCCGCCGTTCAGCCCTCCCAGGTCGCCCGTGCCCCCGTGGTACGAGATGACCGACGAGGTCGTCAGGCCCGCACCCAGCATCAGCAGGCTCAGCGCCACCGCGTACGCCGCGGCGAGCTTGAGCCGGCCCACGAGGTCGAGCCGCCGGCGGTACGCGGACCAGCCGAGCACCGCGGCCCCGACGACCGCCAGCGCCAGCGTCCAGCGCCAGTTGCCGCTCTCGCCGTGCAGGTCGAACAGTGACAGCCGGTCCGAGTCGTTCAGGCTCCGCTCGTCGACTCCGAAACTCCCGCCCTGCCGGTACGAGACCCCGACGGTCGCTCCGGAGCCGACGCCGAGCAGCAGCAGGCCGAGGTTGGGCAGAAAGGCGAGCGAGGCCCAGGTCGCCGGGGCCTCGCCCTGGGCCGCGACCAGGATGAAGCCCGCCAGTGAGGCCAGGCCGAGGGTGACCGCCAGCGCGCGCCCGGCGACCAGAGCGCCCACCAGCCAGCCACGCACCGCGGGCCGCTGCCAGGCCGCCCAGCGCAGGACGTCCGTGCCGTACACCGAGAGCGCGAGCAGCCCGGCGAGCAGCAGCGCCCAGCCGGCGGCCTGCAGCCAGCCCGCCTCCACCGTGATCCGGCCGCCGGAGGGGGCCCCGAGGATGAAGCCCATGCCGTCGCGGGGCGAGGGTGTGAAGTCGATCCCCGCGAACCACCCGAGCGCCGCGGTGGCGGCCACCGCCAGCAGGGCCGTACGCGCCGCCTCCTCGCAGGCCTGACGGCCCGTGATCCGCTCCTCGCCGTGCCGGCGGCGGGCCCGCAGCCCCGCCCCGAGACCGAGCCGGAGCAGCACGAGCCAGAGCAGGGTCACCGTCAACGGCAGGGCGCGCAGCACCATCTCGCTCGTCATGGAGAACGCGGACTCGCCCATGGACGTCCGGCCCGACAGCGGCGCACCGAGCGCCGACACGGTCAGCGCCAGGGCCACACCGAAGCGGCTGCCGAACGGGAGCCGGCCGTACATCTCACTCTCCGGTGCGGCCACCACCAGCGCGACGAGCAGCAGCAGGGCCGTCGGCGCGATCACGGCCCTGAGCGCCGGACGCCAGTCCGCCTCGGTGAACCAGCGCAGCGCCGCGGACCGCCCGGCGGCCGGTTCGAACGGGACGCCCGCACCCCAACTCCCCACCGGGGGCGGGCTCGTCGTCACACCGCCGACGACCTCGGAGACCTCGCTGATCGCAGGCGGCGGCGCGAACGGGCGCCCGCAGGAGGCGCAGTGCTGCGCGCCGCCCGCCGAAGCCGCTCCGCAGGCTGCGCAGATCGCCATGTCGTCCCCGTCCCACGAGCCCACAAGCAGAAGCCCGTTTATCCCACCGGCCGTCGGAGACTGTCAACCGCGGACGAAGGACCGCGCTACCCGGCCGCCTTGGGCACCTTCGGTACGGGCAGCAGCAGTTGGCCGAACGCGCCGGCCGGCACGGCGGGCCGCACCGGTGCGACGGCCGTCACCCGGCGGTACTCCTCGTCCTGGGCGGGCCGCGGGTCGGTCTCGCCCTTGTTGGGCCACATCGACATGGCCCGCTCGGCCTGCGCGGTGATGGTGAGCGAGGGGTTGACCCCCAGGTTGGCGGAGATGGTGGAGCCGTCCACCACGCTGATGCCCGGGTAGCCGTACAGCCGCTGGTACGGGTCGACGACGCCGTTCTCGGGGCTGTCGGCGATCGGGCAGCCGCCGATGAAGTGGGCGGTCATCGGGATGTCGAAGATCTCGCCGACGGAGCTGCCCGCGAAGCCGTTGATCGACTCGGCCAGCGCCTTGGCACCCGCCTCGGCGGCCGGGATCCAGGTCGGGTTCGGCGCGCCGTGGCCCTGCCGGGAGGTCAGCTTGCCCTTGCCGAGGCCCGACTTCTTCAGCGAGACGGTGATCGAGTTGTCCAGCGACTGCATCACCAGCCCGATGATGGTCTTCTCCGACCAGCGGTGCTGGTTCATCGACTGCACGAAGATCACCGGGTGCCGGGCCGCCGTCACCGCGTACCGCAGCCAGCGCGGGCCCCGGCCGACACCCGGCACCTGCTGGACGCTCAGCGCGCCCATCGCGTTGGAGCCCTTGCCGTAGCGGACGGGCTCGATATGGGTGTTCTCGTCCGGGTGGATGGACGAGGTGATGGCGACTCCCTTGGTGAAGTCGACCCTCTCGCCGTAGCGCCGGTCCGTGGTCGAAGCACCCACCAGCGCCTCGGAGTTGGTCCGGGTCAGCTCGCCGAGCTTCGCCGAGATCTCCGGCAGGTGGCCGCCGTCCCGCATCCGGTGGAGCAGGGTCTGGGTGCCGTACGTGCCGGCCGCGACCACCACCCTGGCGGCCGTGATGGTCCGGGCGCCGGCCTTCACCGGGTCCTTGGAGCGGGAGTTGGTGCGCCGGACGTCGACCGCGAAGCCGCCCTCCACCGGCCGGATCCGCTCCACCGTGGTCAGCGGGTGGATCTCGGCGCCGTTGCGCTCGGCCAGGTACAGGTAGTTCTCGGTGAGCGTGTTCTTGGCGCCGTGCCGGCAGCCCGTCATGCACTCGCCGCACTCGATGCACGCCTTGCGGCGCGGTCCGGCGCCGCCGAAGTACGGGTCCTCGACCTCGCCGCCCGGTGCGGCCTTCGCGGCGCCGTCCGCGTCGTTGCCGTCACCGAAGAACACGCCGACGGGGGCCAGGTGGAAGGTGTCCCCCACGCCCAACTTCTCGGCGGCGGCCTTCAGATGGACGTCCGAGGGCGTCACCGTCGGGTTGGTGCGCACGCCGAGCATCCGCTGCGCCTGGTCGTAGAAGGGGCCGAGCTCCTGCTCCCAGTCGGTGATGTGCTGCCACTGGCGGTCCTCGAAGAACGCCTTCGGCGGGACGTACAGCGTGTTGGCGTAGTTGAGCGAGCCGCCGCCGACGCCCGCGCCGCCCAGCACCAGCACGTTGGCGAGCAGGTGGATCCGCTGGATCCCGTACAGGCCCAGGGCCGGTGCCCAGAGGTAGTTCTTCGTGTCCCAGGAGTTCTTCGGCAGCTCCTCGGGGCCGAAGCGCCGCCCGGCCTCCAGGACGGCGACCCGGTAGCCCTTCTCGGTCAGCCGCAGGGCGGAGACCGAACCGCCGAATCCCGAGCCGACCACGATCACGTCGTAGTCGGTCCCACCAGTGCTCGCCATCGTGCCGCCGCTCCTTCGAAGTACCGGACAGGGACCTGCTGCAGGCCGGGGACCTACTTGAACCCGAGGGCCTTCATGGCCTTCAGCCCGGTGGTGAACAGCGCGGCGAAGCGCGCGTCGTCCAGGCCGAAGGACGGCCCGATCGGCATCAGCCGCTGGGTCGCGATCGTCTGCGCCTCGGTGTAGCGCAGGATGCCCTCGGCGCCGTGCCGGCGGCCGAGCCCGGAGTCGCCCATGCCGCCCATCGGGGAGGCGACCGAGCCGTAGGCCGCCGCGTAGGCCTCGTTGACGTTCACCGTGCCGGTGTGCAGCCGGGCCGCGACGGCCCGCCCGCGGCGCAGGTCCTTCGTCCAGACGCTGGAGTTCAGGCCGTACGAGGTCGCGTTGGCGGCCTCGACGGCCTCGTCCTCGCTGTCGAAGCGGTAGACGGACACCACCGGGCCGAAGGTCTCCTCGGCGCACACCGACATCTCGGAGGTGACGCCGTCCAGGATGGTCGGCTCGAAGAACAGCGGTCCGAGCTCCGGCCGGGCCTGGCCCCCGGCCAGCACCTTGGCGCCGCCCTTGACCGCCTCCTCGACGTGCCGGGTGACGACCTCCAGCTGCCGCTCGGAGACCAGCGAGCCCATGTCGGCCCCGTACGCCAGACCGCCGCCGAGGCGCAGCGCCCTGGTCCGCTCGGCGAAGCGGCGCAGGAAGTCGTCGGCGACCGAGCGGTGCACGAAGAGCCGCTCGATCGAGATGCACAGCTGACCGGCCGAGGAGAAGCAGGCCCGGACGGCACCTTCGGCGGCCTTGTCCAGGTCGGCGTCGGCCAGCACCAGCAGGGCGTTCTTGCCGCCGAGCTCCAGCGAGGCACCGACCAGGCGGGCGGCGGCCTTCTGCGCGACCTCGCGCCCCGTCCGGGTCGAGCCGGTGAAGGAGACGTAGTCCGCGTGCTCGACCACGGCGGGGCCGATCACCGGGCCGTCGCCGATGACGATCTGCCAGAGATCGGCGGGCAGCCCGGCCTCGACCAGCAGCTCGCGCGCCCAGAGTGCGGTCAGCGCGGTCTGGGTGTCCGGCTTGTTCACCACCGCGTTGCCGGCCACGAAGGCCGGCAGGGCGTCGCCGACGGACAGCTCCAGCGGGTAGTTCCACGGCGAGATCTGCCCGATCACGCCCTTCGGACGGCGGGCCTCCACCGCATGGGTCAGCACCGGTACGGCCCCGCTCCGCCGCCGGTCCTTCAGGTACGCGGACGCCTTGCGGCCGTAGTGCCGGGCGGCCAGCGCCGCGCCGAGCACCTCCTCGAAGGCGTGCAGCCGGGCCTTGCCGGTCTCGGCCTGGATCAGGTCGAGCACCTCGTCCTGCCGCTTGAGCAGCAGGTCGTGGAAGCGCAGCAGCACGGCGGCCCGCCGGCGGACGGGCAGGGCGGCCCAGCTCCGCTGCGCCCGCCGGGCCAGCTCGTACGCCACCTCGACGTCGGCCGGGGTGGACTGCGGCAGGCTCGCCAGGCGTTCGCCGGTGAGCGGCGCGGTGGTGTGCACCAGCTCGGGCTCGCCCGTCGCGGTGACGCCCTTGGCCAGCCGGGCGACCAGTGCCGCCGGGACCGCCGAGGCGACCGTACGCGCGCCGCCGGGAGCAGCGGGATTGCGCCCGGGGGCCTGTGCATCTGCCGTGATGTCCGTCATAGCGCGCAGCCTAGGCGCTCGGGAGCGACTTTGGTACCCGTCGGTAACAGAAAAATATCTGTGGCAGATGTTTATGGATCAGCGTGTTGGTGTGAAGTTGTTGAACACCGTCGTGAAGCGCCGCTGCCCCGTGGTCCAGTCCTTGGGCGTGTCGGGGCAGGACAGGTAGATGGCGTACGAGGTGCCGTCCTCGTCCCGGAACTCCGCCTCCTTGGCGTGCCGGCGCGAGCCGTCCTTCGCGGTGTAGGTGAACTCCCACACCGCGCCCTCCTGGCCGTGCACCTTGGTGTCGGAGAGGTCCTCGCGCACGTACTCCTTCAGGCTCCGGCTGACGGTCTCCTCCATCTGCTCGAAGTGCTCCCGCGGGCTCAGCGACTGCCCGACGGTGACCGCGAACTGCAGGTAGTGGATCCGGTTGTCCGGGCTGTAGAAGATCTGGCTGTTGTCGTCCGTCGTGCGCACCCACTTCCCCTCCACCGGGACGGGGAAGCGGAAGCCCGCCGGGTCGTCCACCCACTGGTAGCCGCTGGGCGCCGGGCCCGGGGCCGTCGTGCCGGGGCCGTCCGTGGTGACGGTGGACGGATGCTCCGAGCGCGCCCGGTCGATCACCGTCCGGACGGCGTACGCACCGCCGCCCGCGAGAACGGCGACCACCAGGCCGACGATCGCCACGCGCAGGCCCGTCCGGCGCTTGCGCCTCGGCGCGACCACGGTCGCCGCCGTGGGCTGCGGCTCCGCCGCAGGCGCCGCCGGCTCGGTGCGGTCGACCACCGGCACCACCTGCGTCGGCACCTTCTGCAGCTTCTTCGGCGCCGCCTTGATGCCCATGGTGTGACCCGCCGTCACCTCCGACAGCATCCGCAGCGCCTCGTCCGCACTCGGCCGCTCGGCCGGGTCCTTGGCCATCAGCGCCGCCAGCACCGGGCCGAGCGCCCCGGCCCTGCGAGGCTCCGGCAGCGGGTCGCCCACCACGGCCGCCAGGGTGGTCAGCGGCGAGGTACGGCGGAACGGCGACTCCCCCTCCACCGCGGCGTACAGCGTCGCGCCCAGACCCCACAGGTCCGAGGCCGGGCCCGGCCGCTCGCCCTGGGCCCGCTCGGGCGCCAGGTAGTCCGGCGAGCCCACCAGGTCGCCGGGCCTGGTCAGCTCGGACGAGCCCTCGAAGGTCGCGATGCCGAAGTCCAGCAGCACCACCCGGCCCGTACCGTGCTCGAGCAGCACGTTCGCGGGCTTCACATCGCGGTGCAGCACGCCCAGCTGGTGGCCCCGGTGAAGGGCCGCAAGGACCTGGGCACCGACCTCCGCCGCCTCCCGGGGCAGCAGCGTGCCGTCCTGGCTGATCACGTCGGCGAGCGAGCGGCCGTCGATCAGCTCCATCACGATCCACGGACGGCCGTCCTGCTCCAGCACGTCGTGAATCGTGATGACACCCGGGTGCTTGATCCGTGCGGCGGCCCTGGCCTCGCGCTTCATCCGGGACTGCAGGATCTCCAGCTCCTCCTCGGGGAGGTGGCTGACCGTCAGCTCCTTCACCGCGACCTCGCGGTCGAGCATCTCGTCCCTGGCCCGCCAGACCGTGCCCATGCCGCCCCGGCCGAGCCGCTCGCCCAGCGTGTACCGC
Source organism: Kitasatospora atroaurantiaca (assembly GCF_007828955.1). Classification (NCBI taxonomy): domain Bacteria; kingdom Bacillati; phylum Actinomycetota; class Actinomycetes; order Kitasatosporales; family Streptomycetaceae; genus Kitasatospora; species Kitasatospora atroaurantiaca. Next base: position 3,020,049 of record NZ_VIVR01000001.1, read on the forward strand.
CCGGCCAGCACCCGCTGGTCCCCTCTGGCCTGCGCCGACTGATCCTGCACGCCCATGGCGACCGTTCCCCCTCATCAGCCCGCCGTCACCCTGACGGAGGTTCCGGTGCACCGCTGACTCACCGACCGGACAACTTCCATGCACAGGTTAGGCGCCCCGGCCCGAGGCCGGAATCTCACCCCGCCCAGATCACCATCCTGTGATCCCAGCCTCACAGGCCGTCAGCCTGCCAGCGCCACCACGGCCGCCAGGGCGGCCAGCAGCGCCATCATCACCCCGCCCACCAACAGGGGCCCGAGCAGTGCGGGCGGCACCACGGTCCGCCGCCCGGCATGCCGCCCGTGCACCACCTCTCCGGCCCGCTGCCGGGGCACCAGCGGCCCGTCCGGGCGCAGCACCGGCAGCAGCGGGACCGCCTGCTCGTAGGGCTCCGGGGCAGCCGCCAGCAGCTCGATCAGCTGCAACCGCACCTCGGCCGCCGTCGGCCGGGCGGCCGGGTCCGCCAGGAGCAGCTGCTCGACCAGCGGACGCAGCGGCCCGCACCCGGCGGCCGACTCGTGCCTGCCGTCCCGCACCGCCGCCAGCAGCGTCGGCAGGTCGTCCTCCGGGAACGGCGCACGGCCCACCAGCAGCCGGTACAGCAGCACACCCAGCGCCCAGCAGTCCGCCTCCGGGCCCGCCTCCAGCGCCCACCGCTCGGCCTTCGGGCCCAACAGCACCGCCCGTGCCTCGTACACCCGTCTCGGCACCGGCCCGCCGAGCGCCGCACACAGCTCCTCCTCGGCCGCGCCGAGCAGCAGGCCGCCGAGCATGGCGGCGCCGTCCTCACAGACCACCACGGTCTCCGCAGAAACGTTCCCGTGCGTCAGACCAACCTCGTGCAGGGCCCGCAAGGCTCCCGCCAGATCCGCCCCGAGCTCGGCGACCCGGTACGGCGGCACCGGTCCCTCGCCCGCCAGCTCGGCCAGCGGCACGCCCGGCGGACGTTCCTCGGCCACCCACAGCAGCTCACCCTCGGCGAACACCTCGACCGCCCGCAGCAGCCTCGGCTGCTTCGGGGAGCCCTCCACGGCCGCCGCCACCTGACGGGCGATCCGCTCCCCGTACTCGGGATCGGGGGTCGCCATCAGCCCGCCCGGGATCAGCAGCTCGGGCAGCTCCAGCACGTGCAGCAGCACCGCCTCGCCGGACCGGACGTCCTCCGCGGGGACACCACTGCCCTCCGAACGGCCCGTCACCCGGTACCGCCCGGCCACCACTTGCCCCGGGGCCGCTCCCATTCGCGTTCCTTCCGTTCCGGCCAGCGTACGCGGCCCGCCTGCGTAGGCTCGTCCCATGGACTGGACCGATCTGATCGACGTGGCCTTCGACGTACTCGGCGGCAACAACGACGGCAAGGCGGCGGCGCTGCGCAGCGTGGAGTCATCGGTCGTCCCCGGCGAACAGCCGGTCGCAGCCACGGCCGGCCGTCATCCGGACCACTTCCGCAAGGGCGCCCTGGTGCTGACCACCCGCCGGCTGCTCTTCCTGAAGGACGGCAAGCCCCCACTGCCGGTTGCGCTGGACGCGGTCACCGACGTCACGGTCACCAGGACCCGGCTCAACGGCGAGGTGCTCAAGATCGTCGCGCTCACCGGCGCCCACCGGTTCGAGGACGTGGTGAAGGCCGAGATCTTCGCCGACCGGATCCGCAGCACGGCGGCAGCCGCCCGCCGTACGCCGGGCACCCCCGCCGCCGCGCCCGTCGCCCCGCCCGTCGACCTGCTCGACCAGCTCGAACGCCTTGCCGCCCTGCACGCCTCCGGTGCCCTCACCGACGAGGAGTTCAGCCGCGCCAAGCAGCGCCTGATCGGCTGAGCCGCCCGGCGGGGCTAGGGCGCCGGCTGGAAGCTGTCGAAGCCGACCTTGCGGGCCTGGACGTTGTCCGGCGCGTTCCAGTCGGCGTCGGGCATCGTCCAGTACAGGGCATAGCCGTACTTGCCGTTGCCGGTGACGAAGCCTCGGTTGAGCGAGTGCAGCGTGGTCCTGCTGCCGTAGGTCCACTCCCAGTCGGCCGCGTTGGTCCACTGCCGGTAGGTGATCGCCTGCAGGGTGATGCGCTGGTAGTTGGCGGCGCCCAGCTCCTTCTCGCTGCCGGCCCAGTCGTCCACCGCGCTGCCGTGGGCGGGCTGGGTCCAGTCCACCACCAGCTTGACGCCCCGGCCCTCGAACTTCCGGCTGGTGTCGTCGTAGTCCTCGCCCTTGTCCGCCATCCACTCGGGCAGCACGATCGAGAAGCCCGAGCCGTCGTGGTACTCGCGGAAGCCCGCCGGTACGGCCGAGGTCGGAGTGGCAACGGTGCTCGCGGCCGCGCTCGGGGCCGTGGCCGGGGCCGTACTCGGACCGGTGGCCGGCTTCGAGGCGGTCGTCTGCGCGGGCTTGGCGCCGCTCGCGGCAGGAGCCGAGGGCGTGACCGCCGCAGGGGTCCTCGCCGCGTCCGCGGAACCCGCCCCACCCGTCGTGCCGCCCGAGTCGCGCAGCAGTATCGCCACACCTGTCAGCAGCAGCACGACCACCAGGGCGATCCCGGCCAGTACCGCGGGCCGCCGGCCCCGCCCGGGCGGCACCGCCGACAGCACCTCGGTCACGGGTACCGGCTGGGCCACCGGCTCCGGCACGGGAACGGGCGCCGGCACGGGCACCGGCGCAACGGGCTCCGCCGCCCGGCTCCCCACCCGCACCGTCCCCAACAGCCCGCCCACACCGCGCTTCGCCTCGACCGGCTCCTCGGCCACAGCCCCGGCGGCGGCCGCCACCGGCGTGGTGACCTGCGTCGTCGACTCCGCCTTCGCCGTCTCGTCCGCGACGATCCGCTTGAGCATCGACCGGGTGGTGGAGGCGTCCAGCCGCCGCGCCGGGTCCTTCTCCAGCAGCCCCTCGATGACCGGCCGCAGCGCTCCGGCCTTCTCGGGGGTGGCGAGCTCCTCCGTCATCACCGCCGTGAGCGTGGCCAGCGCCGAACCCCGGTCGTACGGGGGCCGCCCCTCGACCATCGCGTACAGCGTCCCGCCCAGCGACCACATGTCCGCCGGCGGTCCGGGCTTCTGCCCCCGCGCCCGCTCCGGCGAGATGTACGACGGCGCGCCGACCAGCATGCCGGTCGAGGTGACGGAGGTGTCGCCCTCCACGCTGGCGATGCCGAAGTCCGTCAGGACGACCCTGCCGTCCTCACCTATCAGCACGTTGGACGGCTTCACGTCCCGGTGCAGGATCCCGTGGCTGTGCGCCGCTCCCAGCACGCCCAGCAGCTCGATGGCGATCTCGGCGGCCCGGCCGGGCTTCAGCGGACCGTCCTCCTTGATGACCTCCGCCAGCGAGCGCGACTCGACGAGCTCCATCACGATCCACGGCCGGTCGTCCTCCTCGACCACGTCGAAGACGGTCACCGCCGCGGTGTGCCGGATCCGCGCCGTCGCCTTGGCCTCGCGCAGCGTGCGGACGATCAGGCGGTGCTTCTCCTCCTCGTCCACACCGCCGTGCATCCGCAGTTCCTTGACCGCGACGATCCGGCCGAGCACCTCGTCCTCGGCCCGCCACACGGTGCCCATCCCGCCTCGGCCGAGAACTTCGTTCAGCCGGTAGCGACCTGCCAGGAGACGGCCGGTGGAACCCTGCGCCTGGGTCATTGGTGCATTCCCCCATGTGCTGCGGTCGAGGTGACGGCGCGTCGGCACAGGTCGTGGACAGACCGTGGGCCGCGCCGGGCGGCGGGCTCCGAACGCCAAGCCTCCATCATCCCCTGTCCCGTGGGCCGCCGACCACCCGCCCCGGCCTTACCCCCGAACATCCGGCCGCCCGGACGGCGCTCCGTACCCGACCCTCCATCAAAACGCCTGGCCCCCGCCCGAGGTCAGGCGGGGGCCAGGCGTACCGAGCGTCCGTCAGCGGTGGTTGAGGGCCGGGTTGACCGTCACCTCGACGCGCTGGAACTCCTTGAGCTCCGAGTACCCGGTGGTCGCCATCGCGCGGCGCAGCGCACCGAAGAGGTTCATGGTGCCGTCCGGGGTGTGCGAGGGACCGGTCAGGATCTCCTCCGTCGTCCCGACCGTGCCCAGGTCGACGCGCTTGCCCCGCGGCAGCTCCTCGTGCACGGCCTCCATGCCCCAGTGGAAGCCCTTGCCCGGGGCGTCCGTCGCCCGCGCGAGCGCCGCACCGATCATGACCGCGTCCGCGCCGCACGCGACGGCCTTGGCGATGTCACCGCTGTACCCGACACCGCCGTCCGCGATGACGTGCACGTACCGGCCGCCGGACTCGTCCATGTAGTCCCGACGGGCCGCGGCCACGTCCGCGACCGCCGTCGCCATCGGCACCTGGATGCCGAGCACGTTGCGCGTGGTGTGCGCGGCGCCGCCGCCGAAGCCCACCAGGACACCCGCGGCACCGGTACGCATCAGGTGCAGCGCGGCGGTGTACGTGGCACAGCCGCCGACGATGACCGGCACGTCCAGCTCGTAGATGAACTGCTTGAGGTTCAGCGGCTCGGCTGCGCCGGACACGTGCTCGGCGGAGACGGTCGTCCCGCGGATCACGAAGACGTCGACACCGGCGTCCACGACGGCCTTGGAGAACTCGGCCGTGCGCTGCGGCGAGAGCGCGGCAGCCGTGACCACACCCGACTCCCGCACCTCCTTGATCCGCTGGCCGATCAGCTCGGCGCGGATCGGCGCCGAGTAGATCTCCTGCAGGCGCCGGGTGGCGGCGGCCTCGTCCGTGATCGCCGCGATCTCGTCGAGCAGCGGCTGCGGGTCGTCGTAGCGGGTCCACAGGCCCTCGAGGTTGAGCACGCCCAGGCCGCCCAGCTGACCGATCGCGATGGCCTGCGCGGGCGAGACCACGCTGTCCATCGGGGCCGCCAGGAAGGGCAGCTCGAAGCGGTAGGCGTCGATCTGCCAGGCGATCGAGACCTCCTTCGGGTCCCGCGTACGGCGGCTGGGGACGACGGCGATGTCGTCAAACGAATACGCCCGGCGGCCGCGCTTGCCTCGCCCGATCTCGATCTCAGTCACTTCGAGCCCTTCTGCTGCGTCATGCTGTACAGACCGGGTCAACCCCGGCCGCCCCCAGTATCCCGCACCCGCGCGGCAACGTGCCGTAGGTGTCCAGCCCAGAAGGGGCGCGGGGCTCTGGTGGTTGTCCCGTCAGCGGCTGGTGTAGTTCGGCGCCTCGACCGTCATCTGGATGTCGTGCGGGTGGCTCTCCTTGAGCCCCGCCGAGGTGATCCGCACGAACCGCCCCTTGCTCTCCATCTCGGCGACGGTGGCGGCGCCGACGTAGCCCATGGTCTGCCGCAGGCCGCCGACCAGCTGGTGCAGCACGGCCGCGAGCGGGCCGCGGTACGGCACCTGGCCCTCGATGCCCTCGGGCACGAGCTTGTCGTCCGAGGCCACCTCGGCCTGGAAGTAACGGTCCTTCGAGTAGGACCGCCCCTGGCCGCGCGACTGCATCGCACCCAGCGAGCCCATGCCGCGGTACGACTTGAACTGCTTGCCGTTGATGAACATCAGCTCGCCCGGCGACTCCTCGCACCCGGCCAGCAGGCTGCCCAGCATCACGGTATCCGCACCGGCGGCCAGCGCCTTGCCGATGTCGCCGGAGTACTGCAGGCCGCCGTCACCGATCACCGGCACGCCCGCCGCCTGGCAGGCCACGGCAGCCTCGTAGATCGCCGTCACCTGCGGGACGCCGATGCCGGCGACCACGCGCGTGGTGCAGATCGAGCCCGGGCCGACGCCGACCTTGACGCCGTCCACGCCCGCGTCGATCAGCGCCTGGGCGCCGTCCCGGGTCGCGACGTTCCCGCCGATGACGTCCACCGCCACCGCGGCCTTGATCTTCGAGATCCAGGCCAGCGCGTTGCTGCTGTGCCCGTGCGAGGTGTCGACGACCAGGAAGTCCACGCCGGCGCCGACCAGGGCCTGCGCCCGGTCGAAGGCCTCGGCGGACGCGCCGACGGCGGCGCCGACCAGCAGACGGCCCTCGGCGTCCTTGGCGGCGTTCGGGTACTTCTCGGCCTTGACGAAGTCCTTGACCGTGATCAGGCCCTTGATCCGGCCCTCGTCGTCGACCAGCGGGAGCTTCTCGATCTTGTGCCGGCGCAGCAGGCCGATGGCCTCCTCGCCGCTGATGCCGACCTTCCCGGTGATCAGCGGCATCGGCGTCATGATCTCGCGGACCTTGCGGTTGCGGTCCGACTCGAAGGCCATGTCGCGGTTGGTGACGATGCCGAGCAGCTTGCCGCTCTCGTCGGCGATCGGCACACCGCTGATCCGGAACTTGGCGCAGAGCGCGTCGGCCTCGCCCAGCGTGGTCTCGGGGCCGACCGTGATCGGGTCCGTGACCATCCCGGACTCCGACCGCTTCACCAGGTCGACCTGGTTGACCTGGTCCTCGATCGACAGGTTGCGGTGCAGCACACCGACACCACCCTGCCGCGCCATCGCGATCGCCATCCGCGACTCGGTGACCTTGTCCATCGCCGCCGAGAGCAGCGGGATGTTCACCCGCACGTTGCGGGAGACCCGCGAGGAGGTGTCGACCTGGTTCGGCAGCACCTCGGAGGCCCCGGGCAGCAGCAGGACGTCGTCGTACGTCAGTCCGAGCATCGCGAACTTCTCGGGTACGCCTGCGGCGTTGTAAGACATTTCCGGGACCTTCCGTGGCAGCCGATTCGATCGGATCGCGCCCAGTGAGGGTTGGGGGCGCATTCTGTTCCGGGCGGACACTCGGCCGCGGTACAGCCTCGTCACACCCGCGCACACCGGCACAGGCTCAGGCCACCAAGACACCCGCGGACAGTTGGAGGAACCTCCAGGGGAACCCCGCTCACACCCGCGAAACTTTGGCGACCTGCCCAGGCGCCGATACCCCATGGTACTGGCACCGAGAATGCCGCTCGCGCCCCCTTGACAACACCGGGATCAGGAGGACTCTTCCGCCAGCGCCCGAAGCCGGCTGAGCGCCCGGTGCTGGGCGACCCGTACGGCACCCGGAGACATGCCGAGCACCTCGCCCGTCTCCTCCGCCGACAGGCCCGCGGCCACCCGGAGCAGCACGAGTTCGCGCTGACGGGCCGGCAGGTTCGACAGCAGCTCCTTGGCCCAGGCCGCATCGCTGCTGAGCAGCGCCCGCTCCTCCGGGCCGAGCGCGTCGTCCGGCAGCTCCGGCATGTCGTCCGGCGGGATCACCGTGGAGCCGGGCCCGCGCATGGCGGCCCGCTGCAGGTCGGCGATCTTGTGCGCCGCGATGCCGTAGACGAAGGCCTCGAACGGCCGCCCCTCGTCCTTGTAGCGCGGCAGTGCGCACAGCACCGCCACGCACACCTCCTGGGCGACGTCGTCCACATGGTGCCGCGCGCCACCGGGCAGCCGGACCAGCCGGCCCCGGCAGTACCGCAGGGCCAGCGGGTGGACGTACGCGAGCAGCGCGTCGATCGCGGGGCCCTCGCCTCTCACGGCGGCCGCGACCAGCTCACCC